>NZ_LT629778.1:304791-609583 GCF_900105485.1 Pseudomonas granadensis
CGCCGGCGCTGGTGTTCAGCCTTGTGGATAAATACCGCATCGACTGTCAGCTGCGCCGCGAAGGCACTTTGCACATGGCGCATAACGCCAAGGGCGAGGCGGACCTGCGCAGTCGCGAGCAACAATGGCAGCGCCGTGGCGCGCCGGTCGAACTGCTGACCGGCAAGGCCTGCGAGCAAGCCACCGGTACGCAGAAAATCGCCGCCGCGCTACTCGACCGTCGCGCCGGCACGCTCAACCCGATGGCGTATGTGACCGGGCTGGCGAACGCGGTGCTCGGGCTCGGCGGGCAGATGTTCGATCATTCGCCGGTCACCCGCCTCGAACGCGTCGGCCAGCAATGGTTGGTGCAGACTGGACAAGGCTCGGTGCTCGCCGAGCAAGTGGTGATCGCCTCCAACGCCTACACCGAAGGCGACTGGACCGAGCTCAAGCGCAATTTTTTTCCCGGTTATTACTATCAGGTCGCTTCCGTCCCGCTGAGCGAAGACGCCGCACAGGAAATTCTTCCCGGCGGTCAGGGTTCGTGGGACACCCGCCAGGTATTGAGTAGCATCCGCCGCGACAAGGAAGGACGGTTATTGCTCGGCAGCCTCGGCAATGGCAATCAGAAACCGACCTGGTTTCTCAAGGCCTGGGCCGACCGGGTGCAGCAGCATTACTTCCCCAATCTGAAGCCGGTCGAATGGGAATGCACCTGGACCGGGCGCATTGCCTTTACGCCCGATCACCTGATGCGCCTGTTCGAACCGGCACCGGGGCTGGTGGCCGTCACCGGCTACAACGGCCGCGGCGTCACCACCGGCACGGTGGTCGGCAAAGCTTTCGCCGATTATTTGTGCAATGGCGACCGGCAGTCATTGCCGATTCCCTTTGCACCGATGCAGCCCTTGGCCGGCGTCGGCTTGCGCAGTTGCCTGTACGAGGCCGGTTTTTCGCTCTATCACGCGGGCCAGTGCCTGCGCATCGTCATTTGAGTGTTGAAATTTGTTGCCGGAAGCGGCGCTTTTGAATCGAGCGACTAGCCTGTAATGGTGCGGGTTGTAGCAGTCCCGCACCAGCAGTGTGCAGTTCGGTGACGCGGGCTGTTACAGGCTGGTTGCACGTCGTTTGCCGCTGCGGTTGCAATGATGGCGCGCACAGGTTGCGCCTGAAAAAAACAATGGTTTCACCTTCCGCGGTTTAGACGGTTGCACGCCCAATGAAAATGGGAACGAAACAGTCGAAATAACAAGAAAGCAGCGACTTTTTGAAGAATAAAAAACCGCTGGCACGGGCCTTGCTCTGAGCTTTGAGTGAAGTGAAGTCGCATTGCCAACTAAAAAAAACCTTGGAGCACCACCTCATGTCCCAGACGTTTTACAAGAAAGGCTTTCTGGCCCTCGCAGTAGCTGCTGCGCTGGGTGTTTCTGCGTTTGCTCAAGCTGATATCAAGATCGGTGTAGCGGGTCCAATGACGGGCGCCAACGCGGCGTTTGGCGAGCAGTACATGAAAGGGGCACAGGCAGCGGCTGACGCCGTCAACGCGGCGGGCGGCGTCAACGGGGAGAAAATCGTGCTGGTCAAGGGCGATGACGCCTGTGAGCCGAAGCAGGCCGTGACGGTCGCCAAGGACCTCACCAACCAGAAAGTCGCCGGCGTGGTCGGTCACTTCTGCTCTTCTTCGACCATTCCAGCCTCGGAAATCTACGACGAAGCCGGGATCATCGCGATCACTCCGGGTTCGACCAACCCGCAAGTCACCGAGCGCGGTCTGAGCGCCATGTTCCGCATGTGCGGGCGTGACGACCAGCAGGGCATCGTCGCCGGCGATTACATCGTCGACATGCTCAAGGGCAAGAAAGTCGTCGTGCTGCACGACAAGGACACCTACGGCCAAGGCCTGGCGGATGCCACCAAGGCTCAACTGGAAAAACGCGGCGTCAAACCGGTGCTGTACGAAGGCCTGACCCGTGGCGAGAAAGACTTCAGCACCATCGTCACCAAGATCCGTGGCGCCGGTGCCGACGTCGTCTACTTCGGCGGTCTGCACCCGGAAGCCGGTCCACTGGTTCGCCAGTTGCGTGAACAAGGCCTGAAAGACGTCAAGTTCATGTCCGATGACGGCATCGTGACCGACGAACTGGTGACCACCGCTGGCGGCCCGCAATTCACCGATGGCGTGCTGATGACCTTCGGCGCCGACCCGCGTCTGCTGCCTGACAGCAAGACCGTCGTGGATGCTTTCCGCAAGGCCGGCACCGAGCCTGAGGGCTACACCCTGTACGCCTACGCCTCGGTCCAGACCCTGGCAGCGGCGTTCAACGGTGCGAAGAAAAACGACGGCGAAGCGGCCGCGAAGTGGCTGAAAGCCAACCCGGTGAAAACCGTGATGGGCGAGAAGACCTGGGACGCCAAGGGCGACCTGAAAGTCTCCGACTACGTGGTTTACCAGTGGGACAAGGACGGCAAATACCACCAGCTGGAAAAACAGAAGTAAGGGCTGAAGTGATCATCTGATCACGCAAATCCCTTGTAGGAGTGAGCCTGCTCGCGATAGCGGTTGAGCATTCAACACAGGTGTTGCCTGTCAGTCCGTCATCGCGAGCAGGCGAAGGCCTACAGGGGGCAGTGGTGGTCCGATGATCGCGCTCCGACATTGCTCCGACGTAAATCTGTATTTTTCCTAGAAGAACCGCGCGCCAAGGGTGCGCAGGTTCTCACTGCGTGAGATTGCGTTATGGATGGTATTTTCCTGCAGCAACTGGTCAACGGCCTGACTCTCGGGTCGGTCTACGGCCTGATCGCCATCGGCTACACAATGGTCTATGGCATCATCGGCATGATCAACTTCGCCCACGGCGAGGTTTACATGATTTCCGCTTACCTGGCGGCAATCAGTCTGGCTCTGCTGGCTTACTTCGGTATCGAATCCTTCCCGCTGCTGATGCTCGGCACCCTGATCTTCACCATCGTGGTTACGGCGGTGTATGGCTGGGTCATCGAGCGAGTCGCTTACAAACCCCTGCGCAACTCCACCCGACTGGCACCGCTGATCAGCGCCATCGGTATTTCGCTGATTCTGCAAAACTATGCTCAGATCGCTCAGGGCGCCAAACAACAGGGCGTGCCTACCCTGCTGACCGGTGCCTGGCGTGTCGAAGTCGGCACCGGCTTCGTACAACTGACCTACACCAAAGTCTTCATCCTGATTGCCGCTTTCGTCGGCATGGGGCTGCTGACCTACATCATCAAATACACCAAGCTGGGGCGCATGTGCCGGGCCACCCAGCAAGACCGCAAGATGGCCTCGATCCTCGGGATCAACACCGACCGGGTGATCTCCTATGTGTTCATCATTGGTGCAGCCATGGCGGCACTGGCCGGCGTGCTGATCACCATGAACTACGGCACCTTCGACTTCTATGCCGGCTTCATCATCGGCATCAAGGCGTTCACCGCAGCGGTACTCGGCGGGATCGGTTCGCTGCCCGGTGCGATGCTCGGCGGGATCATCCTCGGCATCTCCGAGTCGTTGTTCTCCGGCCTGGTCAACTCCGACTACAAAGACGTGTTCAGCTTCTCGCTGCTCGTACTTGTTCTGGTCTTCCGACCGCAAGGTCTGTTGGGCCGTCCTCTTGTGTCGAAGGTGTAAGCGATGTCTTCAACAACCACTGAAAAATCCATCGATATCAAAAAAAGCCTGGTCGAGGCGATTCTCGCTGGCCTGATTGCCCTGATCGTGTTCGGACCGATTGTTGGCGTGGTGCTCGACGGCTACAGCTTCAATCTGGAATCGACCCGCGTGGCATGGATCATTGCCATCGTCATGGCCGGCCGCTTCGCCCTCAGCCTGTTCCTGCAAACGCCCAAGGGCCTGAAAATCCTCGACAGCTTCGAAAGCAGCGGCTCCGGCGTGCACGTGCTGCCGCCGGATTACAAGTCGCGGCTGCGCTGGATCATTCCGCTGATGATCGTGCTGGCGATCATCGTGCCGTTTGTTTCCAACTCCTATCTGCTGGGGGTGGTGATTCTCGGATTGATCTACGTGCTGCTGGGGTTGGGCCTGAACATCGTGGTCGGTCTGGCCGGTCTGCTTGATCTGGGTTACGTGGCGTTCTACGCCATTGGCGCCTACGGTCTGGCGCTGGGATACCAGTATCTCGGTCTGGGTTTCTGGACGGTGCTGCCACTGGCGGCAATCACCGCGGGCCTTGCCGGTTGCATTCTCGGTTTCCCGGTATTGCGTCTGCACGGCGACTACCTGGCGATCGTGACCCTGGGCTTCGGTGAAATCATTCGTCTGGTGCTGAACAACTGGTTGTCGCTGACCGGCGGCCCGAACGGCATGCCGGCGCCACTGCCGACGTTCTTCGGTCTGGAGTTCGGCAAGCGCGCGAAGGATGGCGGGGTGCCGTTTCACGAGTTCTTCGGCCTCTCGTATAACCCGGATGTGAAGTACTACTTTATCTACGCGGTGTTGTTCCTCGTGGTATTAGCCGTGCTGTACATCAAACATCGTCTGGTGAAAATGCCGGTTGGTCGCGCCTGGGAAGCGTTGCGCGAAGACGAGATTGCCTGTCGCTCGATGGGCCTCAACCATGTACTGGTCAAGCTTTCGGCATTCACCATCGGTGCGTCGACCGCGGGGCTGGCCGGGGTGTTCTTCGCCACCTATCAAGGCTTCGTCAACCCGACCTCGTTCACCTTCTTCGAATCGGCGCTGATCCTCGCCATCGTCGTGCTCGGCGGCATGGGCTCGACCATCGGTGTGGTGATCGCCGCGTTCGTGCTCACCGTCGCCCCGGAACTGCTGCGTGGCTTCGCTGAATATCGCGTGTTGCTGTTCGGCATCCTGATGGTGCTGATGATGATCTGGCGACCACGCGGGCTGATCCGCATCAGCCGCTCCGGAGTCAAACCACGCAAAGGTGCCATTCATTACGAGAGGGCTGCGCCATGAGTGAAGTCGTACTCTCCGTTGAAAAACTGATGATGCATTTCGGTGGCATCAAGGCCTTGAGCGATGTCAGCCTGAAGGTCAAACGCAACTCGATCTTCGCTTTGATCGGCCCCAACGGTGCCGGCAAAACCACGGTGTTCAACTGCCTGACCGGTTTCTACAAGGCGTCGGGCGGCAAGATCGAACTGAACGTGCGCGGCCAGCAGACCAACGTCATCCAGTTGCTGGGCGAGTCGTTCAAACCGACCGACTTCGTCTCGCCGAAATCCTTCCTCAGTCGCCTGTACTACAAGATGTTCGGTGGCACCCATCTGGTGAACCGTGCGGGTCTTGCCCGAACGTTCCAGAACATTCGCCTGTTCAAGGAAATGTCGGTGCTGGAAAACCTGCTGGTGGCCCAGCACATGTGGGTCAACCGCAACATGCTCGCCGGCATCTTCAACACCAAGGGCTACCGCAAGGCCGAGAGCGATGCGCTGGACTGCGCGTTCTACTGGCTGGAAGTGGTCGATCTGGTCGACTGCGCCAACCGCCTCGCCGGGGAATTGTCCTACGGCCAGCAGCGCCGTCTGGAAATCGCCCGAGCCATGTGCACGCGGCCGCAGATCATCTGCCTCGACGAACCGGCCGCCGGCCTCAACCCTCAGGAAACCGAAGCGCTGAGCGCGATGATCCGGCTGCTGCGCGACGAGCATGATCTGACCGTGGTGCTGATCGAACACGACATGGGCATGGTGATGAGCATTTCTGACCACATCGTGGTACTGGACCACGGCATCGTGATTGCCGAAGGCGGGCCGGACGCGATCCGCAACGACCCGAAAGTGATCGCGGCCTATCTGGGCGCCGATGAAGAGGAAGTGGCATGACCGGACCCATCCTCGAACTGAAAAACCTCGATGTGTTCTACGGCCCGATCCAGGCGCTCAAGGGCGTTTCGCTGCAGATCAACGAAGGCGAAACCGTCAGCCTGATCGGCTCTAACGGCGCCGGAAAATCAACGCTGCTGATGTCGATTTTCGGCCAGCCGCGCGCAGCGGGCGGGCAGATTCTGTACCAAGGCGTCGACATTACGCACAAGTCATCGCACTACATCGCTTCCAACGGCATCGCACAATCGCCGGAAGGGCGGCGGGTATTCCCCGACATGACCGTCGAGGAGAACCTGCTGATGGGCACCATCCCGATTGGCGACAAGTACGCCAAAGAGGACATGCAGCGCATGTTCGAGCTGTTTCCACGGCTCGAAGAGCGGCGCACCCAGCGGGCAATGACCATGTCCGGTGGCGAACAGCAGATGCTCGCCATCGCCCGGGCGTTGATGAGTCGGCCGAAGTTGTTGCTGCTCGACGAGCCAAGCCTGGGGCTGGCGCCGATCGTTGTGAAGCAGATCTTCGCGACGCTGCGCGAGCTGGCGAAAACCGGCATGACGATCTTCCTCGTCGAGCAGAACGCCAATCATGCGCTGAAGTTGTCTGACCGCGCCTATGTCATGGTCAACGGCGAAATTCGCCTGTCCGGCACCGGTAAAGAGCTGCTGGTGAATGAGGAGGTGCGTAACGCCTATCTGGGCGGGCACTGATTAATCACAAGTTGTCCACAAACCCCGACACGCAAATGTCGGGGTTTTTTTATCTCTACCATCCGACACAACCCCTGTAGGAGTGAGCCTGCTCGCGATTACGGTGTATCAGTCAACGGTAATGTCGGCTGGAAAACCGCTATCGCGAGCAGGCTCACTCCTACAAGGAAAATGCGTGAGTTCGGCAATTGTGGAAAACAAATCCACCAAGCTGCCAAAGCGCGACATATAGACGCTGCAAACGCCTGTTTTTCCACAGTTTTGACTTGTCCCCGTTTGCTGTGGAGCTGGCTGTGAATAACGTGGGTGTAGTCGGCTGAAGGCCTTGTATGACGGGGCTTGTAGGCGATTGATTGTTTTTTGATCGGGTGATTTTGAGGGAGCGGCACGCGCCATTGTCAACCCTTTTATCGTGCCGCGAGCAGGGCCTCTCTGCCGCACGCCTGCCTGTGGATAAGTCTGTGATTAAACTCTGGAAAGACTTCGCCAAGGGCCGTCAGCACTGGCCTTGCGCAATCACTGCGCTGTGCGCTCTATCGTGAAGAATGCCCTGTCCGGCATAACTGCCACTGCCGGGTCAAGCAAAAAACTTTCTGTTTCGCCCGCAAAGCCTTGTGTGGCGTGGCTTTGCGCATTTCCACTTGCCCCCGGAAACTGTGGAACCGACTGTGGATAACATGCGCGTATATGGCTGCAAGCCACGCTGGCCGTGGCGTCGACAGGTTTGGTTATTTTTTATACAGCTTGTGGCAGTTGCCCGTAAAAGCGCGGGCGGGCATGCTGCCTGCTGATTTTCTATTCCAAGGGCTGCTGCGGTGGCCGAAGCAAGGAGAACACGATGTCCAACACCCTGTTTATCACCGGCGCGACCTCCGGTTTTGGTGAAGCCTGTGCCCGTCGTTTTGCCGAGGCTGGCTGGAAACTGGTGCTGACCGGCCGTCGTGAAGAACGCCTCAATGCGCTGTGCGCCGAACTGTCGAAGCAGACCGAAGTGCATGGTCTGGTGCTCGATGTGCGTGATCGCAAGGCGATGGAGGCGGCGATCGCCAATCTGCCGCCGTCGTTCGCCACCCTGCGCGGCCTGATCAACAACGCCGGGCTGGCCCTGGGTGTCGACCCGGCGCCGAAGTGCGATCTGGACGATTGGGACACCATGGTCGACACCAACGTCAAAGGCCTGATGTACGCCACCCGCCTGTTGCTGCCGCGTCTGATCGGTCATGGCCGCGGCGCTGGCATCATCAACCTTGGCTCCATCGCCGGTAACTACCCATATCCGGGCAGCCACGTGTATGGCGCGACCAAGGCCTTCGTCAAACAGTTCTCGCTGAACCTGCGCTGCGACTTGCAGGGTACCGGCGTGCGGGTCAGCAACATCGAGCCGGGACTGTGTGAAAGTGAGTTCTCGCTGGTACGTTTCGCCGGCGATCAGGAGCGCTACAACGCGACCTACGCCGGTGCCGAGCCGATCCAGCCGCAGGACATTGCCGAGACAATCTTCTGGGTGATGAACACCCCGGCGCACATCAACATCAACAGCCTGGAGTTGATGCCGGTGAGCCAGACCTGGGCTGGATTTGCCATTGAGCGGAACAAGGCTTGAGACTGCGCCGCTGCTGATCGCCAGCAGGCTGGCTCCCACATTGGAATATGTTCACCTGTGGGCGCGAGCCTGTTCGCGAAAGCAATTTATCGGTTAGCGCAGATATTCAGCCAGACCGCTGTAGCACGTCGCCAAATGATAGGGCGTGGTGGAAGGCATGTCCTTGCGACTGACTTCCCCCTGCTCATCCCGACACTCATACCAGCCGCCGGCATGCAGGAACCGCTGCTGCAACGCCTGCAATTGGCGCAGCACCGCCGCTTCACTGTCCGGACGCAATGTCAGCGCGCGCAGGTATTCCGCCTGAGCCCAGATGCGCTGGGTCGAATCCCGCGGCCGGCCGTTGCTTTCCAGATCAAGCATGGCGCGCACCGCACCGCAGGCTTCCAGCACACCGTACTGCTCGGTAAAGGCAAATGCGCGATCCAGTGCCCGGTGCAATTTCGAGTCGCGTAGCAGCGGCGAGGATTGCAGCAGGAAATACCATTCGAATTGATGGCCCGGTTCGTACCAGTTATCCACAGCGCCGAGCGGCTTTTCCATCAATACGCCATATTGCGGATCGACGAAGTGCTTGTGCATCGCTGTGCATAATTCGAGCAGGTCCTTTTGGGTCTGCGGGTCTTCGCGCACGGCCAGCGTCGCGAGGAACGCTTCGGCCAGATGCATCAGCGGGTTTTGCAGCGGACCGGTTTGCAGCGTCATCCAGTCTCGATCCAGACATGCCTCATACAAACCATCGCCGGTGGCGAAGCGACGGCCGATGATTTCCAGCGCGGCATTCAAAGTCGACTCGACCAGCGGATCAGCGGACTTTGCCCAGTAATGCGCGCAGGCGAACAGGATGAAGGCGTGGGTGTAGAGGTCCTTGCGCTGATCGAGCGGCTTGCCCTGGGCATCGATGCTGTAGAACCAGCCGCCGTGCTCGGCATCGTGAAAATGCCGTTGCAGCGAACGGAACAGCGCTGCCGCGCGAACTTCAGCGTTATCCACAACCCCGATCAGGCTGGAAAACAGGTACAGCTGCCGCGCGCAGGCCATGGCCCGATAGCGTTGCACGGGCATCGGTTGCTGTGCGGCGTCCAGCGCTTCGAAGGGCAACGCCATGTCGGCGTTCCAGCCCGGACCTTGCCAAAGGGGCACGATCACGTTGACGAAGTGCTGTTGCACAGCGCCGAACAGGGCGGTCAATTCAGGCAGGGCGGTGGAGCGGCAAGCGTGGGGCATGAGCGGACGTCGTCACGGGCAAGGGCGATTGCGCGACATGGTAGCAGAGCAGCGACCTTTAGCGACGCGGTGTCGGTCAGGCCGCCATCGCCAGCAGGCTGGCTCCCACAGTGGATTTGCGCTGTAAACAAAACCTGTGGGAGCCAGCCTGCTGGCGATGGAGCCGATGCAGACGCTAAATAATCAACCGGCGAGCAACCACACGCCAGTCGCCGCCGACGCCGCACCCGCCAACCGCACCAGCGGCGCCGCAGCCTGCGGCAACACGCGCACCACGCCATAACCGGCGGCATGCAAAGCGGCCGTGGCGACCACGAAACCCGCTGCATACGCCCACGGACTGCTCATTTCCGGCAACTCCAGCCCGTGCGCCACGCCATGGAACAACGCAAACAGCGCAGTCGCGGCCACCGCCATGACCAGCGGCGGACGCACCGCCAACGCTACCGCCAGACCCAGCGCCAGCACCGAGGCGGCAATGCCGCTTTCCAGCGCCGGTAATTCCAGCCCTTCAAAGCCGAGCAGGCCGCCGATCAGCATGGTGCCGACAAACGTGCACGGCAGCGCCCAGCGCGCCGGGCCTTGCTGTTGCGCCGCCCACAAACCAACGGCGAGCATTGCCAGCAAATGATCGAGGCCACCGATCGGGTGGCTGATGCCCGCGATCAGACCGCTGTCGCCATGCCCGGGATGGGCAAAGGCCAGCGCCGGGGCCAGCAGCAGCGCAAGCGCGCCAAGAATGCGTTTGAGTGTCATGGATAAGCTTCCTTGTTGATAAGTGAATCAGGCTGCGCTCAGCAGGCCCTGGCGTTCGATGAAGGCGATGATCTGCTCAAGGCCTTGGCCGGTTTTCTGGTTGCTGAAGACGAACGGCTTGCCGTTGCGCATGCGCTGGGTGTCGCTGTCCATCATTTCCAGCGAGGCCCCCACCAGCGGCGCCAAGTCGATTTTGTTGATGACCAGCAAGTCGGACTTGCAGATGCCCGGACCGCCCTTGCGCGGCAGCTTGTCGCCCGCCGAGACGTCGATCACGTAGATGGTCAGGTCGGACAATTCCGGGCTGAAGGTCGCCGACAGGTTATCGCCACCGGATTCCACCAGAATCAGATCGAGGCCTGGAAAACGCCGGTTCAGTTGGTCGACCGCTTCGAGGTTGATCGAGGCGTCTTCGCGGATCGCCGTGTGCGGGCAGCCACCGGTTTCCACGCCGATGATCCGCTCCGGAGCCAGAGCTTCGTTGCGCACGAGGAAATCGGCGTCTTCGCGGGTGTAAATGTCGTTGGTCACCACGGCGAGGTTGTAGCGCTCGCGCAGGGCCAGGCACAGGGCCAGGGTCAATGCGGTTTTGCCGGAACCGACCGGGCCGCCGATGCCGACGCGCAGAGGTTGTGTATTCATTTGATGTTTCTCCTAAGAGCGAAAGAGGCGGCTGTACTGGCGCTCATGGGCCATGCACGCCAGTGAAAGGCCGAATGCGGCGCTGCCGAGGTGATCAGGATCGATGCGGGTCGCGTCCTGCTGCGCTTGTTGCAGCAGCGGCAGCAGTTCGCTGGTCAGGCGCTGCGCGGCTTGCTGGCCCAGCGGCAAGGTTTTCATCAGCACCGCGAGCTGGTTTTCCAGCCAGCTCCACAGCCAAGCGGCGAGGGCATCCTGCGGGCTGATCCGCCAGGAACGCGCGGCCAGTGCCCAGCCAAGGGCCAGATGGGGTTCGGCGCATTGCTCAAGGAAGCAACGTGCGGGCGCGTCCAGCTCCGGCAGGCCGTTGAGCAATTGCTGCAACGAGTAGCCCATCTGCCGGCTTTCCAGATGCAGCTCGCGGGTTTCGCGACTGGCGCGATGGCGTTCGCAAATCTGCAGCAGCTCGGCCCAGTGTTCATCGGCGGCCGCCTGACAATGTGCAAGCAGCAGCGGCGCTTCGAAGCGCGCGAGGTTGAGCAGCAACTGATCGCTGATCCAGCGGCGCGCGCTGTCGGGGTTGTTGACCCGGCCGTTGTCCACCGCCATTTCCAGGCCTTGGGAATAGCTGTAACCACCAATCGGTAACTGCGGACTGGCCAGGCGCAACAGTGCCCAGGCCGGATTCACAGGCGTACGCCGAACTGATGGAGTTTCGGCGCGTAGTTGAAATCTTCGTCGCCATGGCGTGAATGATGATGGCCGCCGCCGTAGGCACCGTGTTCCGGTTGGAACGGTGCTTCGATGGCAACGACCTGCGCACCCAGTTGTTCGAGCATGGCCTTGAGCACGTAATCGTCGAGCAGGCGCAACCAGCCATCGCCGACTTGCAGGGCAACATGACGATTGCCCAAGTGATAGGCGGCGCGGGTCAATTCAAACGCGTTGGCGCAGGTGACGTGCAGCAATTGCTCGGGGCGGGCGCAGACCCGCACGATGCGGCCGTCTTCGGCTTGCAGGCACTCGCCGTCAAACAGCGGCGGCTGGCCGCGCTCCAAAAACAACCCGACGTCTTCGCCTTCGGCACTGAAACAGCGCAAACGGCTCTTGCTGCGCGCTTCGAAGGTCAGGTGCAACTCGGCGGCCCAGACGGGTTGAGGGTCGATTCTGCGGTGAATCACCAGCATCGGAAATCTTCCAGCAATGGACAATGATCAGGCTAGAGCAAGGGCCGCGCCAATCGGCCGATCTGTAGGAAATGACTGTCGGCGCGTGGCTGATCTTTCAACAGGCGGGAAGTTTCTGGAAGGTTTTGGTGCGTGAAGAATTTGTCATGCACCAAATCAATGCGGCGCTGCTGCACCTTTGTAGGAGTGAGCCTGCTCGCGATAGCGGTGTGTCAGATAGAGATGCTTCGCTTGGCATACCGCTATCGCGAGCTCACTCCTATATGGAGATGGGAGTGGCTGCGGTTATTCGGTACTGCCCAACCCCTGCCAGTGCTTGAGGCCGATAAAGATGAAGCGCAGCTGCTGGGTGATCTTCGCTTGCGGGGTCATATGCTCGGGCAACGCTTCGGCGGGCGGATCGATGATGTCGGGCAGGGTGGCGAATACTGATTTGACGATCAGGTCGGCCATCACGCTCAGACCGGCGATGTCCAGATGTTGGAGTTTGGGCATCAACGCCAGGTCTGCGGCGAGGTCGGCGCTGATGTTCTCGCGCAAGCGGCCAATCGCCTGACGCACCGGCAGCGAGCCGCCGTATTGTTCGCGGGCCAGAAACAGGAATTGCGAGCGATTGGCGCTGACCACGTCGAGAAAGATCCGCACCGAAGCATCGATAATGCCGCCCATGACGAATTCGTTGTGGCGCACCAGGCGGATGGTTTCGCGGAAGGTCTGGCCAACTTCGCTGACCAGCACCAGACCCAGTTCGTCCATATCGGCAAAGTGTCGATAGAAACCGGTAGGTACGATGCCGGCGGTTTTACTGACTTCACGCAGGCTCAGGCTGCCGAAACCGCGGCCGCTTTCCATCAAGTGGCGGGCAGCGTCCATCAGGGCGTTGCGGGTCTGTTGTTTCTGTTCGGCGCGGGGCAGCATCGCAGGGCGTGTTCTTTGGCAGGACAAGCGTCGCACTCTAGCAAATCGGCTTTGCCGGCGTCGAACGGGAGAAGGTGGGGCAGGCGTTGCAGCGGGGCAGAAAAGTCAAAAGCCCAATCCGGGGATTGGGCTTTTTTTCGAGGCCGCCATGGGCTTAGCTCAAGGCACTGTTGCGTTCGATCACACGGTCACCACCGCCTTCGGCGATTGCCTGACCCAGTGGGGTTTTATCGAAACCGTCATCCGCCAGAGTCTGACCTTGTGGAGTGCGGTCGCTACCGTCGGACGCCAGGGTTTGGCCTTGTGGGGTACGGTCGCTACCATCGGACGCCAGGGTCTGACCTTGTGGAGTGCGGTCGCTACCGTCGGAGGCCAAAGCTTGACCTTGTGGGGTGCGATCGGAACCGTCTTGCACCAGGCCTTTTTCTTCCAGACGATCACGGCCGCCTTCAGCCAGGGTCTGGCCTTGGGGAGTGCGGTCGGAACCATCGGCGGCTACGGTCTGGCTGAACACCGAGTGGCTGGATTTTACTTGCGGAGTGGCCTGATCGGCAGCGGGCAGGGCGAAAGCAGTGCTGGCTAGCATCGACAGGGTAAGGCTGAGCAGTAATTGGCGTTTCATGATGGGTTGCTCCTTGGGAGGGCGATAAAGTGGGTACGAGGGCAATGCTACTCTCGATAAGTCGATATAAAAGTTCATAAACGCAATGGTAATAATCAACAGAATTGATTGTTCGCTTCGAGGGCTCTAGATCGGGCCTTTCCGGCCGGTGGTTTTGCACTGAGGTGGGTATTTTCGACTCACTCGCGCCTCGCAAAAGTGCGGGTCGCGGTAACACTGCCCGACCGATCGGTCAGTTTTGCGGGCCTTTTTATGGCTTAAACTGCCTTTCCATTAAACCTGCGGGCCTTTCGCCAGTCACAGACTGCATGAGGGCCGCTTCGGTCTGCCGTTTCAAACTGTACGTCGGGATCCAGGCGTGCGGTCGTGATCAGGAGCTTTGTGCATGACGCGCACTGGAAAAATCTTCAGCTGGACCTTCGCCACTCTCGCACTGCTCTTGGCAGTGCTGATTCTGATCATCGCGTTTTTCGACTGGAACCGGATTAAACCCACCATCAATACCAAAGTCTCAGAAGAGCTGCACCGCGCGTTTGCCATTAATGGCAACCTGGCGGTGATCTGGCAGCGCGAGCCGGATGAAGGCGGCTGGCGCGCCTGGGTGCCGTGGCCACACGTGGTTGCCGAGGATCTGAGCCTGGGCAACCCGGACTGGTCGAAACAGGCGCAGATGGTCACCCTGAAAAAAGTCGAGCTGCGCATCTCGCCGCTGGCCTTGTTGACGCAGCGCGTGGTGATTCCGCGTATCGACCTGACCGAACCCAATGCCGAGCTGCAACGCCTGGCTGACGGTCGCGCCAACTGGGTGTTCAAGTTTGACCCGAAAGACCCCAACGCCGAACCGTCGAACTGGGTGGTCGACATCGGCGCCATCGGTTTCGACAAGGGCCATGTCACCCTTGATGATCAGACCCTCAAGACCCGCCTCGATGTGCTGATCGATCCGCTCGGCAAGCCCATTCCGTACAGCGACATCGTCGGCGCCAAAGCGGCGAAAACCGCGCAGGACAAGGGCGGTGCGCCACAGGATTATGCCTTTGCCCTGAAGGTCAAAGGCCAGTATCACGGCCAGAACCTGACCGGCCAGGGCAAGATCGGCGGGTTGCTGGCATTGCAGGACGCGAACAAGCCATTCCCGTTGCAGGCGCAAGCGCAGATCGGCGACACCCGCATCGAACTGGCCGGCACCCTGACCGACCCGCTCAACCTCGGCGCCCTCGACTTGCGCCTGAAACTGGCCGGCGCCAGCCTCGGCAATCTCTACCCGCTGACCGGCGTGACCCTGCCGGACACGCCGCCGTACTCCACCGACGGCCATCTGATCGCCAAGCTGCATGACGAGGCCGGGGCGAAGTTCACGTACGAGAAATTCAACGGCAAGATCGGCGACAGCGACATTCATGGCGACCTGACCTATGTTGCCAGCCAGCCTCGACCAAAACTCAGCGGCGCTTTGCTCTCCAATCAATTGCTGTTCGCCGATCTCGCGCCGCTGATTGGCGCCGATTCCAACACCGAGCAAAAGGCCCGTGGCGGCGCGAGCAAGCAGCCGACCGACAAGGTGCTGCCGGTCGAGGAGTTCAAGACCGATCGCTGGCGCGCGATGGACGCTGACGTCGAATTCACCGGCAAGCGCATCGTGCACAGCGAAAAGCTGCCGTTCACCGACCTTTATACCCACTTGAAACTCGACGACGGCGAACTCAGCCTCGAGCCGCTGCGCTTTGGCGTGGCCGGCGGCAATCTGGATGCACAGATTCGCCTCAACGGGCGTACAGAACCGCTGGAAGGCCGGGCCCGCTTGACCGCGCGCAAGTTCAAGCTCAAGGAACTGTTCCCGACCTTCGAACCGATGAAGACCAGTTTCGGTGAGCTCAACGGTGACGCCGATATCAGCGGACGCGGCAACTCCGTGGCGAAACTGCTGGGTGGTGCCAATGGCAAGTTGAAAATGTTGATCAACGACGGCGCGATCAGCCGCGAGTTGATGGAACTGGCCGGGCTTAACGTCGGCAATTACGTGGTCGGCAAGATCTTTGGCGACAAGGAAGTGAAGATCAATTGCGCTGCTGCCGACTTCGATATCAAGACCGGGCTGGCGACCACGCAGCTTTTTGTCTTTGATACCGAGAACGCAATCATCTACATCGACGGCACGGCAAACATGGCCACCGAGCAACTCGACCTGACGGTGACGCCGGAATCCAAGGGCTGGCGCCTGATCTCCCTGCGCTCGCCGCTGTATGTGCGCGGCAAGTTCATCAAGCCGGATGCCGGGGTGAAGGCTGTGCCATTGATGTTGCGTGGCGCGGGCATGGTTGCATTGGGTGTGATCGCTGCTCCGGCGGCCGGGCTGTTGGCGCTGGTCGCACCGAGCGGTGGCGAGCCGAACCAGTGTGCGCCGTTGCTGGAGCAGATGAAGCAGGGCAAGGCGCCGGTTACTGTTAAACCTACCCGGTAATTTTCAGCGCATACAAAGACGCCATCGCGAGCAGGCTCACTCCTACAGGGGAGCGCATTTCAACCTGTAGGAGTGAGCCTGCTCGCGATGGCGGTATTGAATGGTTACAGGTCTTTCAGAATGTCCGCCATGTCATCGGCGTGTTCTTCTTCCTGGGCCAGGATGTCTTCGAAAATGCGTCGCGTTGTCGGGTCTTTGTCGCCGAGGTACTGAATGATCTCGCGGTAACTGTCGATGGCGATCCGCTCGGCCACCAGGTCTTCGTAGACCATTTCCTTGAGCGTATTGCCCGCCACGTATTGCGCGTGAGACAGCCGCGACAGTACGTCCGGATTGAACTCCGGTTCACCGCCCAGTTGCACGATGCGTTCGGCCAGGCGATCAGCGTGCTCGGCTTCCTGGACTGCATGCTCGAGGAATTCATCGGCGGCTGCTTTGGCTTTCAGGCCGGTGGCCATGAAGTAGTGACGTTTATAGCGCAAGGTGCACACCAGCTCGGTGGCCAGCGATTCGTTGAGCAGGCGCAGCACTTCTTCGCGGTTGGCGCTGTAGCTCTCGGTGACGGCGCCGTTTTCGACGTGTTGGCGCGCACGTTCGCGCAGGGTTTGTACATCTGACAAATGCAGGTCGTCGCTCATGTGAGTCTCTCCAGGAGGCTAATCCGATGGGCGCCACGTTCTGCTGACGCGGTCGCTACCCATGCTGTGAGTGACGCGTGCGGCGAAAAGTTTTACGCGATTTGCGCCGACCGTGGCGTCAACCCGGAGCGCTGCGCTTCTTCACGCAGCCAGGCGAAAAAGGCCCGCACCGGCGGATGCCGCTCGCGGCCCGGCACGCACAAGGCGCTGTAGCCGGCGCCATCGACCTGCACCTCGCCGCGGTACGGCACCAGCACACCGCTGGCGACGCTTTGCGATACCAGAATATTGCTCGCCAGCACCAAGCCTTGTCCGGCGATCGCCGCTTGCAGGGCGTAATGCTCTTCGTCGTATTCGCGAATGGCCGGTGTCGGACTCAGCCAATTCTCGCCAGACTTTGCGCACCACGCTTGCCAGCCATGCGCGTAGAGCCTGGAGTTGTACCAGTGCACGCTGATCAGCGTCGGCGTGCGCTGCGCGGCCAGCGCCACCTGTTCGGGCGAGCCATAGACGCCGAACGACTCATCGAACAGGCACAGGCCATACAGGTTCGGGTAGTCGTCGAGGCTGTAGCGCAACACCAGATCGACGCTGGCGTCCTGATGCAGATCGATGACTTCGCAGTGGGTGTCGAGGCGCACATTGATATCCGGATGCTGCGCATAGAAACGCCCGAGCCGCGGCACCAGCCACAGCGCGGCGAAGGCGGCGGTGGTCGACAGCGTCAGGCTGCTGCCGCTGCGTTGCGGGCGCAGGGTATCAACGCATTGCGCCACCTCCAGCAGCGCGCCGTGCAGGCTGCGAAACAGACGTTCGCCACCCTCGGTCAGGCGCACCTGGCGCGGCAGACGCTCGAACAGCGCCACACCCAGCCAATCCTCCAGGGCGCGGACCTGATGAGAAATCGCAGTAGGCGTGACGCAAAGCTCTTCGGCAGCAGCCTTGAAACTCAGCAGCCGGGAGGCTGATTCAAAAGCACGCAGGGCGGTCAGCGGCAACGAGGCGAACATGGGCAACTCCATGGATGAAATCAATTCATCCCGACTGATTTTTGCTCATTTGAAATGAAGCAGCGGCCAGCTTCAAGCTGCAAGGGTCAAGTGGTTAGATTCTAGTCAGGAGATTTATAGATGAGCAGAATTCTTGTGGTGCACGGCAGTCCGCGGGGTGAGCGGTCGACTTCGCGGCGGCTGGCTGAAGGATTTTTGAGTGCCTGGCAGGCGCGTCACTCGGGGGCGCAGGTGACTCGCCGTGAGGTGGGGCGAGCGCTGATTCCGGCGGTCAGTGAGGCGTTTGTGGCGGCGGCGTTTTATCCCGAGCCCGAGGCACGTCCGTTGGTGATGCAGGCGGATCTCGCGTTGAGTGACGCGTTGGTCGGTGAACTGTTCGACCATGATCTGCTGCTGATTTCCACGCCGATGTACAACTTCAACGTGCCCAGCGGCCTCAAAGCCTGGGTCGATCAGATCGTGCGGCTGGGGCTGACCTTCGACCACACGCTGGACAACGGCGTCGCCCAGTACACGCCATTGTTGCAGGGCAAGAAAGCCCTGATCGTCACCAGTCGCGGCGGATTTGGCTTCGGCCCCGGCGGCGAGCTGGAGGCATTGAACCATGCCGATCCGTGGCTGCGCACGGCACTGGGTTTCATCGGCATCAATGACGTCACGGTTGTCGCCGCCGAAGGCGAGGAGTCTGCCGAGCGCACCTTTGCGGTGTCGGTGGCCGCGGCCGAGCAACGGCTGCTCGACCTGGCCCGGACATTCTGATGGCCTGGCTGTTCTTGCTGGTCGCTGCCGGGTTTGAAGTGACGTTCGCCATGGGCCTGAAGTAGGCTGGTGGTCGAGTTGTCATGATCCGCGTGGATGCTTGGCGGGCGTTTTGCACATCTTGCATCCACTCACCGACTACAAGGATGTCCGCCGATGCCGACACGTTATCCACTGGTGCTGGTGCCGGGCATGCTCGGGTTCGTCCGGCTGGTGTTCTACCCGTATTGGTACGGCATCATCAAGGCGTTGCGCCGCACGGGGGCGACGGTGATTGCCGTGCAGGTGTCGCCGCTCAATTCGACAGAGGTGCGTGGTGAGCAGTTGCTGGCGCGAATCGATGAAATCCTGCGCGAGACTGGCGCGGACAAGGTCAATCTGTTCGGCCACAGCCAAGGGGCGCTGACCGCGCGTTATGTGGCGGCGAAACGCCCGGATCTGGTCGCCTCGGTGACGTCCGTGGCCGGGCCGAATCACGGTTCGGAACTGGCTGACTATCTTGAAACCAACTATCCCGCCGACAGCGCCCGGGGCCGCCTGCTCGAAGCCCTTCTGCGCCTGGTCGGCTGGGTCATGGCCTTGCTCGACACCGGCTACCACGGGCCAAAACTGCCGGTGGATATTCATGCCTCGCACCATTCGCTGACCACGGCGGGCGTGGCGCTGTTCAATCAGCGTTATCCACAGGGCCTGCCGCCAACCTGGGGCGGGCACGGACCGGAGGAGGTCAGTGGTGTGCGCTATTACTCGTGGTCGGGCACGTTGCAGCCGGGCAAGACTGATCGGGGCGGCAATCTGTTCGACGGGACGAATCGCAGCTGTCGGCTGTTTGCGAAAGCCTTCGTGCGCGAGCCGGGGCAGTGCGACGGCATGGTCGGGCGCTACAGCTCGCATCTGGGCACGGTGATTGGCGATGACTTTCCGCTGGATCACTTCGACATCGTCAACCAGTCGTTGGGGCTGGTGGGCAAGGGCGCGGATCCGGTAAGGCTGTTTGTCGAGCATGCGGCGCGGCTGGAGGCGGCCGGGTGTTAGCAGGCAGACCGGGTTATCGCTCACCGCAAGCAGGCTCACTCCTACATGGGGACGCATTCCAATTGCAGGAGTGAGCCTGCTCGCGATAGGGCCGGATCAGACGACGTTGATTTTGCGCCCCAGCACCGTGGTCCAACGCTCAGACAACACCACCCCACCCAACGTCAGCAACCCGCCAACCAGGTGATACATCGCCAACTGCTCCTTCAACACCACCGCCGCAATCAGCGCGGTAATCAGCGGCAGCAAATTGAAGAACAGCGTCGTGCGGCTCGGCCCCAGACGCTGCACTGCCTGCATCCAAGCCAGCGGCGCGAGCATTGATGCCAGCAGGCAGGCGTACAGCACCAGCGGTATGTTCTGTACGGTCAGCCCGGTTTTCGGTGAAGCGGCGTACAGCGGAAACAATACGACGATCGCCACCAACACCTGCAAGTACAGCAACACCAGCGGTGGCAAACGCAGCTGCCATTTTTTCAGCAGCGTGCTGTAGATCGCGTAGGCCAGCGTGGCGATCAGCATCATCGCGTCGCCCAGATTCACCCCGTGTTGCAGCAGGCTGCCAAGGCTACCGGACGACACCACCACCAGCACTCCGGCGAATGACAGCACCGCGCCAACCAGCGCCCCGGCGGTCAGGCGTTGCCCGAGGCTGATGATCGCCATGGCCAGCGACATCAAGGGCATCAGCGAGAGGATGATGCCCATGTTGGTCGCAGTGGTCAGGGTTGCAGCAAAGTAGGCGAGGCTCTGATAAACCGCCATGCCCAGCACGCCGAGAACGAAAATCCTGCTTAGGTTCGGGCGAATCTGCGGCCAGTGCGCGATCACTGCCTTGAGCATGAACGGGGTGAACAGCAGGCCGGCCAGCAGCCAGCGGTAAAAGCCGATCTCGGCGGGGAAAATCGCCCCGACCGCCAGTTTGTTGATCACGGTATTGCCGGCCCAGATAAAAATCGCCAGCAGTGGAAACGCGTATTGCATGAGTTGAAACCAGTACGTTAATGAACGGCAATTATCCCTTGTCCGGATGCAGCCCTATACTGCGAACCGGACAAGTCGCCACTGCAACCGGACAGCATGAACAGCAAACACATCGATCTGCTGGATTTCAGCGAACTGCCGTCGGCGGTGTACTTTCGCTACGCCGATTTCAATGCTCACGAATTTGCCGCACCGCATCGGCACCCGTGGGGCACGCTGGAATACGCGGCACACGGTGTGCTGCACATGGATGTCGACGGCAACCGCTTCATGTCACCGCCGCAATACGCCGTGTGGGTGCCGCCGCAGGTCGAACACAGTTTCTATAGCCATCAACCGGTCAACTATCGCGCGGTGTGCCTCGATCCCAAGGTCTGCGCCGAGCTGCCGGCGCGGGCCTGCACCCTGGCGATCAGCGACATTCTCAAGGCGATCCTCAAGGACTTCGCCGCCCGCGACGTGAAAATCCCGCAACTCGATGCCGATCAGCGCCTGGCGCAGGTGCTGGTCGATCAACTACAGCAGGCGCCGGTGCACGAATGCTATCTGCCGTACGCCAGCAGTCCCGGTTTGCTGGCGATTCTCGACAGGCTGCAAGCTGAGCCGGGCAATAATCAGCCGCTGGCCCACTGGGCGCTGCAGGTGCATGTCAGCGAGCGCACGCTGGCCCGGCAGTTTGTTCGCGAGCTGGGGATGAGTTTCGGTGAGTGGCGCCAGCGTTTGCGCTATCTGGCCGCGATCGAGGCGCTGGAAACTGCACGGAGCGTGCAGGAAATCGCTTTTGATCTCGGTTACAGCAGCGGCTCGGCGTTCATCGCCATGTTCGCCCGGCAGGCCGGGTGCACGCCGGAGCAATACCGCCGCAGCCACCTGGAAGGCAGGAAGGTGTAACAGGATTTGGCTACACTCCAGCCGAGACCGCATCCATCGGTGCGGCAACCAGGAGAAAACTCCATGAAGATGTTGCGTGTGCCTTTGTTGATGATCGGTCTGCTCCTGTGTTCCCAGGGTTTCGCCGCCACGGCGCAACAGAACAAGATGACCACCTGCAATGCCGATGCGACCGCCAAGAGCCTGAAGGGTGACGAGCGCAAAACCTTCATGAGCACCTGCCTCAAGGCCACCCCGGCAGCGAACGACGGCAAGGTCCTGACTCCGCAGCAGCAGAAAATGAGCACCTGCAATGCCGACGCGAAAACCAAAGCGCTGACCGGCGATGCGCGGAAGGCGTTCATGAGTGATTGTCTGAAGAAGAAATAAGCGGTGCGATGGGTAGCCCAATAATGTGATCGTCTCCAGATTGACCCTCACCCTAGCCCTCTCCCAAAGGGAGAGGGGACTGATCGGGAGATGATGAGGAAATGCGCCGACCTGAGAATGCTCCATCGAATCCATAATCGACTGGGTCGTGCAGGTCGATGAGGGTTTTGGAACAACGCGGTCGGTCCCCTCTCCCTTTGGGAGAGGGCTAGGGTGAGGGAAAATTCGCAAGCCATGCGCGAAAGTCCGAAACCCCGCATATCCCTAGTGCTCTCCCCGGATCGCTGGCAGACTGCCCATCCTTTTACGCCGTTCGTTTTGAGGCTGTATGCCAACGTTTTCTCAGCGTCATGTCGTGTTCTGGGTCAGTTGCATCATCATTTTCGGCGGTCTGCTGCTGGTGCTGCCGCTGCGTTTGTTGCCGAGTCTGCTGGCCGGGTTGCTGGTGTTCGAGCTGGTCAACATGCTGACCCCGCAGTTGCAGCGCTTGATCGAGGGCCGGCGTGCGCGTTGGCTGGCGGTGGCCTTGCTGGGCACACTGGTGGTGAGTGTGCTGGCGCTGATCTTCGCCGGCGCGATCAGTTTTCTGTTGCACGAAGCGGAAAATCCCGGCGCTTCCCTCGATAAGTTCATGGGCGTGGTCGATCGTGCGCGCGGGCAATTGCCGCCGTTCATCGACGCCTATCTGCCGGCCAGTGCGGCGGAGTTTCGCGTAGCGATTGGCGAATGGATGGGCAAGCACCTGTCCGACCTGCAACTGGTCGGCAAGGACGCCGCGCACATGTTCGTCACGCTGCTGATAGGCATGGTGCTCGGTGCGATCATTGCGCTGCAACGCATCCCCGACGTGACCAAACGCAAGCCACTGGCTGCGGCACTGTTCGATCGTCTGCATCTGTTGGTGCAGGCGTTTCGCAACATAGTTTTCGCACAAATCAAGATTTCCCTGCTCAACACCTTCTTCACCGGGATCTTTCTTGCGGTGGTTCTGCCGATGTTCGGGATCAAGCTGCCGCTGACCAAGACCCTCATCGTGCTGACTTTCCTGCTCGGCCTGCTGCCGGTGATCGGCAACCTGATTTCCAACACGCTGATCACCATCGTTGGCCTGTCGCTGTCGATCTGGGTGGCCGTTGCGGCGCTGGGCTATCTGATCGTTATCCACAAGCTCGAATACTTTCTCAACGCGCGCATCGTCGGTGGGCAGATCAGTGCGAAGTCGTGGGAGTTGCTGCTGGCGATGCTGGTGTTCGAAGCCGCGTTCGGTTTGCCGGGGGTGGTGGCGGGGCCGATTTATTACGCGTACCTGAAGAGCGAGTTGAAGCTCGGAGGAATGGTTTGAAAAGCAGCTTTCAGTTGCAAGCTTCAAGCGGCAAGTAAAAGCAAAAGCAAAAGCTGCAGCGGCTCTTGTTTTTGCTTTTGCTCTTACTTGTCGCTTGCAGCTTAAAGCTTGCAGCTGGCGCTAAACGCCATACCGTTTACGGGCTTCAATCGCCAGGCCGCTGCCAATGCTGCCGAAGATATTGCCTTCGACATGCCGCGCGTTCGGCAGCATCGCCGAGACGCTGTTGCGCAGTGCCGGGATGCCGCTGGAACCGCCGGTGAAGAACACCGTGTCGACCTGATCGACCGCCACACCAGCATCGCTCAACAACTGCGTAACGCTGCCGCGCACGCGCTCGAGCAAGGCTTCGATCGCGGATTCGAACAGCGTGCGGCTTAGCTCGACGCTCAGCCCCGCTTCGATGCGGTCCAGCGGCACATGGCGGCTGTCGGTGTGGGTCAGCTGGATCTTGGTTTCTTCGACTTCCATCGCCAGCCAGTGCCCGGCACGCTGCTCGATCAGCTTGAACAGACGGTCGATGCCGCCGGTGTCTTCGATGTCGTAGCGCATGCTGCCCAGCGCCAGCGTCGACTTCTGCGAGTACACCGAGTTGATGGTGTGCCACGTCGCCAGGTTCATGTGGTGGCTGGTCGGCATGTAGGCGCCGCTTTTCATCCGGCTGCCGTAGCCGAACAGCGGCATCAGGCCTTGCAGACTCAGCTGTTTGTCGAAGTCGGTACCGCCGATGTGCACGCCGCCTGTGGCGAGGATGTCGTCGTGACGGTTATCAAGCGCGCGCCGCTCGGGCGACAGGCGCACCAGCGAGAAGTCCGATGTACCGCCGCCGATGTCGACGATCAGCACCAGTTCTTCTTTCTCGATAGTCGACTCGTAGTCGAACGCTGCGGCGATCGGTTCGTACTGGAACGACACATCCTTGAAACCGATCTTGCGAGCGACCTCGACCAGAGTGTCTTCGGCTTCCTGGTCGGCCAGCGGATCGTCATCGACGAAGAACACCGGGCGCCCCAGCACCACTTGCTCGAATTCGCGACCGGCGGCGGTTTCGGCGCGGCTCTTGAGCTGGCCGATGAACAGCCCGAGCAGGTCCTTGAACGGCATCGCCGTGCCGAGCACGCTGGTGTCGTGCTTGATCAGTTTGGAACCGAGCAGGCTTTTCAGCGAGCGCATCAGCCGGCCTTCGTAGCCTTCCAGATACTCGTGCAGCGCCAGACGTCCGTAGACCGGACGGCGTTCCTCGATATTGAAGAAGACCACCGAGGGCAGGGTGATCTTGTCGTCTTCCAGCGCGATCATGGTGTCCATGCCGGGGCGCAGCCAGCCGACGGTGGAGTTGGACGTGCCGAAGTCGATGCCGCAGGCACGGGCTGGAGAGGCGTCTTTCATGTCTTTCGGTTCCGGTCAAAAAAACGGCCGCGCAGTGTATGTCAGTGCGCGCCAGATTCGAAGGCCGGTCATCTGCTATTTCGCCTCAATGCAGGTTGAAAACCGCCGCTTCGCCCCAAACTTGCTGGCATGGGCCGGCAGATACACCGGCGGTCAGCAGAACCGCCGACCACTGCCGATAAACTTCTGCGGCGCCACCCGGTCACAATCTTGAGATCGGTCAACCCGGCACGTGCCAATCGGGCGCAGGCTGGCAATGGCGCGAAATCGATAACGGATGGTGATCCTTCAATGGACTTCAAAGACTATTACAAGATACTCGGCGTGGAGCCGACAGCGGACGACAAGGCGATCAAGGCGGCCTATCGCAAGCTGGCGCGCAAATACCACCCCGATGTCAGCAAGGAAAAGGACGCCGAGGCCAAATTCAAAGACGCCTCGGAAGCCTATGAAGCGCTGAAAAGCGCCGACAAGCGCGCCGAATACGACGAACTGCGCCGTTATGGTCAGCACGGTCAGCCCTTCCAGGGGCCACCGGGCTGGCAGAGCCGTGGCGGCTTCGGCGGCGGTGGTGCCGATACCGGCGACTTCTCGGACTTCTTCAGTTCGATCTTCGGCAATCGCGGCCCCGGTTTCGGTGGTGGCGAAGGCCGGCAATCCCGTGGGCGGCGAGGGCAGGACGTGGAAATGGAATTGCCGGTGTTTCTTGAGGAAACCCTGTCGGACGAGTCGAAGAAGGTCACCTTCCAGGTGCCGCAATACAACGCCCACGGCCAGCACGTCAGCAATACCAGCAAGAGCCTCAACGTGAAGATTCCGGCGGGCGTTGCCGATGGCGAGCGCATCCGCTTGAAGGGCCAGGGCGCGCCGGGCGTCGGTGGCGGGGCCAATGGTGATCTGTATCTGACCATCCGCTTTGCGCCGCATCCCAAGTTCGATGTTGAAGGCGACAACCTGATCATCACCTTGCCGCTGGCACCGTGGGAGCTGGCGCTGGGCACCGAAGTGGCGGTACCGACGCTGACCGGCAAGATCAACCTCAAGGTGCCGGCCGGCAGCCAGAACGGCCAGCGCATGCGCGCCAAGGGCCACGGCTTGAAGAGCAAGAGCGGCGAACGCGGTTATCTGTTTGTGCAGCTCAAGGCAGTGATGCCGAAAGCGGCCGACGATGAGGTCAAGGCGCTGTGGCAGGAACTGGCGCAAAAAGCCGCGTTCAACCCGCGAGAGAACTTCTGAATTCGACGGAGTAGCCCATCATGAGCACCCCCCTGAGCGTTCAACTGGACATGGCAGAATTCTGTGAGGCGGCCGATCTGTCGGACGTCTACGTGATCGAGATCGTCGAACACGGCATCCTCGAACCTCAGGGCGGGCCGCCGCGCGAATGGCGCTTCACCGATTACGAGCTGACCTTGGCCAAACGCGCCGCCAAGCTGCGACGCGACCTGGAGCTGGAGTGGGAAGGCGTCGCCCTGGCGCTGGACCTGCTCGAAGAAGTGCGCGAGCTGCGCGCCGAAAACCGCATGTTGCGCCAGCGTCTGGGGCGCTTGCTGGTCGAATAGAGCCGCCATCCACAGTTATTGTGTGCACATGTTTTTCTGGTTTGAACGGGCGGATCGGTCTGCTAGTTTGCGCTGAGGGTCGGCAATGGACGCCGATTCTCGCGGCGCCACCCTGCCGTGGCGCTGCGCCGTTCTTACAAGGAAACGTACTCATGCCAGTCAAACCCAAACCGCCAACGCCCGGCACGACCCGTGTCGATGTACCCCCTCGCCCGCGCACGCCGGCTGATTCAACGTCGTCCGGAGCAGAAACAACCCGGTTCACGCCTGACCCCGTGACGCGCCGAACACCTGGCGATACGCCTGAAGCTGCCGGCAGCACCGCCGATTCCTCGCAGGCGACGATCTCGAGGGTGCAGGTGCACGTATCGACGTCCGCTACCGCTGAAACCGTCAGCGCCGACGTCTCCGCGTTGCAGCAATACCTGATCCCCGCGTCGATCACTTTGCCCGATGCCGATGCGGAGGGCATTCGCACGTTCAAGGGGCGGCGCTACGCCGATGTTCAGGGGGGCGGCACGGTGTTGCTCGCTGTCGATGCGCAAACCGGGCTGCACCGGGCCCGCCTGGCGAGCGAACTGCAACCCTCGGGGCCAGTGCTGGCGCACGATCCTGCGAACAACCATTGGTATCCGCTGGAGGACTTCGCCGTTTCCGCGCCGCACACGGTCATGCCGCGCAAGAGTCGCCGCTCGCCTCGACGCAGTGACGATGAGTTCGAAATGGCCCTGGAGGAGTTGCCGCGCAATGACGATGGGGCCTCGGAGCAGTTTTACCTGGCTTCCGAATCGATGCCGATCAAGTCTTACACGGCTGACGAGCTGAGGGCGATGCGCAGCGAAACGCGTTACTCATTCCTCGGGAATCAGCTCGGCACTTACAACCGCGCGAACAATGGCAAGTACCCGCTGCGAGACGTTGCCGGCAGACCCATCCGCATTCGCAAACTGGAAACCAAAGTGCGTCTTGCAAATGGAGAGCTTTATACGTCTGAGCAGATCAAGCCCTACATCAAGTTTGAAGGTCACGAAGATGTCGCGCTGCTCTATGAGCAGAAACTGCAATGGCGCGTATTTACCGAGGCCGACGCGAAAGTCCCCGGTGAAAAAGCCTTGATCGGCCAGTCGATGGTGGTGGCCAACCGGCGCCTTGCCAAAGGCGAGGCAATCGGCGTTTACGGTGGCGTCATCACGCCGGCAAGGTTCGTACGGCCTTATGAACAAACGTTCAGCATGCTCGCCGGAATGCGCCTGCAATATGGTCCGGGCCAGATGCTGCCCGACCCGCTGGCCATACTGGGCGACAACATCATTTCCAGGATCAACTCCAATTTCGAATACAACGAAGCGGGCAAGCCGATTCGTCAGGCGCCGGATGGCTACAACGTTGTGGCGGTGCCTTTCGATATCGAGGCGCAACAATGGGTGGGCGATAAGCTGGTGACCCGCGACTTTATCCTCAACACGGTGTTCGCGTCGCAGGATATCCCGGCAGGCACCGAGCTGCGTCTGGACTACAACTACAACGAGCAGCAGATGTCATGGGCATTTCCTGACTGATCAACTTTGTGCTGCCGGGGATGGCCAACGTGACCGTTCCCGACAGCGCAACGGCCGTCAGAACAGGAAATAACGCTGCGCCATCGGCAAGGTTTCCGCCGGCTCACACCACAGCAACACGCCGTCGGCCTTGACCTGATAGGTCTGCGGGTCGACGTCGATGTCCGGCAGGTAATCGTTGTGGATCAGGTCGGTTTTCTGCACGTCGCGGCAACCTTTGACCACGGCGATTTTCTTCTTCAATCCCAACGCTTCAGGCAATCCGGCTGCTTGCGCCGCCTGACTGATGAAGGTCAGGCTGGTGGCATGCAGCGAGCCACCGTAACTGGCGAACATCGGGCGGTAGTGCACCGGCTGCGGGGTCGGAATCGAGGCGTTGACATCACCCATCAGGCTCGCGGCAATCGCGCCGCCCTTGAGAATCAGCGTTGGCTTCACACCAAAGAATGCCGGACGCCAGAGCACCAGGTCGGCCCATTTGCCGACTTCCACCGAACCGACTTCATGGCTGATGCCGTGGGTGATCGCCGGGTTGATGGTGTACTTGGCGATGTAGCGCTTGGCGCGGAAGTTGTCGTTGCCTTCGCCGTCCTGCGGCAGCGGGCCGCGCTGTTTTTTCATTTTGTCGGCGGTCTGCCAGGTGCGCGTGATGACTTCGCCGACACGGCCCATGGCCTGGCTGTCGGAGCTGATCATCGAGAACGCGCCGAGGTCATGGAGGATGTCTTCGGCGGCAATCGTTTCGCGGCGGATGCGGCTTTCGGCAAACGCGACGTCTTCGGCGATGCTCGGGTCGAGGTGGTGGCAGACCATCAGCATGTCGAGGTGTTCGTCGATGGTGTTGCGGGTGAACGGGCGGGTCGGGTTGGTCGAACTCGGCAAAACATTGGGAAAGCCGCAGGCCTTGATGATATCGGGTGCGTGCCCGCCGCCAGCCCCTTCGGTGTGATAGGTGTGGATGGTGCGGCCCTTGAACGCCCCGAGAGTGGTTTCGACAAAGCCGGATTCGTTGAGGGTGTCAGTGTGGATCGCCACCTGAACGTCGAACTGATCGGCGACGCTCAGGCAGTTGTCGATACTCGCCGGGGTGGTGCCCCAATCTTCGTGCAGCTTGAGGCCGATGGCGCCGGCCTTGACCTGTTCGATCAACGGTTCCGGCAGGCTGGCGTTGCCCTTGCCGGTGAGGCCGATGTTCATCGGGAACGCGTCAGCCGCCTGGAGCATGCGCGCCAGGTGCCACGGGCCGGATGTGCAGGTGGTGGCGTTGGTGCCGGTGGCCGGGCCGGTGCCGCCGCCAATCATCGTGGTGACGCCGCTCATCAGTGCTTCTTCGATCTGCTGCGGGCAGATGAAATGGATGTGGGTGTCGATGCCGCCCGCGGTGAGGATCATGCCCTCGCCGGCAATCACTTCGGTGCCGGCGCCGATGGCGATGGTCACGTCGGGCTGCACGTCGGGGTTGCCGGCCTTGCCGATTGCCGCAATGCGCCCGTCCTTGAGACCGACGTCGGCCTTGACGATGCCCCAGTGGTCGATGATCAGGGCGTTGGTGATCAGCGTGTCGACCACTTCAGCGGCGAGCAACTGGCTCTGGCCCTGACCGTCGCGGATGACCTTGCCGCCACCGAATTTCACTTCTTCGCCGTAGGTGGTGAAGTCTTTCTCGACTTCGATCCACAGCTCGGTGTCGGCCAGGCGCACCTTGTCGCCGACGGTGGGGCCGAACATGTCGGCGTAGGCGCTTCTGGAAATTTTCATGCTGCGTCCTTCAGGAAAAATGGTGGTGAGCCATGGACCCTCACCCTAGCCCTCTCCCGGAGGGAGAGGGGACTGATCGCGGTGGTGCGGCTGTCGGTGATCGGCTCTCTATCTCGGGAAAGGTGACTGATCGCGGTGGTGCGGCTGTCGGTGATCGGCTCTCTATCTCGGGAGAGGTGACTGATCGCGGTGAGGCGGCTATCGGTGATCGGCTCCCTCTCCCTCGGGAGAGGGCTGGGGTGAGGGGCGGCGGTGCACGCCGATGTCAGAGGTCGCCCATTATTCGTCCGGCAAACCCGAACACCCGCCGATGCCCGGCGTAATCCACCAGTTCGACTTCGCGGCTCTGCCCCGGCTCGAAACGCACCGCCGTGCCGGCCGGAATGTTCAGGCGCATGCCGCGGCTGGCGGCGCGGTCGAACAGCAGTGCGTCGTTGGTCTCGAAAAAGTGATAGTGCGAGCCGACCTGGATCGGCCGGTCGCCGCTGTTGGCGACTTTCAGGCTGACGGTGCGGCGGCCGACGTTGAGTTCGATGTCGCCGGGCTGGATTTGGTATTGGCCAGGAATCATCACTGGGCTCCTTGCAGAATCTTGTAGTAGAGAGCGGTCGGGCGATACGTGCCATTGGGGTCGCAGGCGTAGTCGGGGATTTCCCCGGCGCGGCTGTAACCCAGGGCTTTATAGAAATCTTCCGCGGGCGAGCCGGCTTCGGTGTCGAGGTAGAGCAGGCCGCGCTGGTGTTTGCGCGCTTCGAGTTCCAGCGCCTGCATCAGTTGCTGACCGAGGCCGCGCCGACGCGCGTGTTCGCGCACCAGCAGTTTCTGCACTTCGGCGCGGTTGCGGCCGTTGGCTTTCTGGCACAGGCCCAATTGCACACTGGCCAGCACTTGTTCGTCCTTGACTACCACCCAGAACAGCACGCTGCCCTTGTTGACGCTGTCCTGCACCCCATCGAAATAGACGCGCGCCTGCGCTGCATCGAGGTCAGCCATGAAGCCGACGCTGGCGCCATAACCGACGGCGTCGAGCAACAGATCGATCAAGCCCTGCCGGTAATGCGCAAAGCTTTCAGCGTTGACGCGGCGCAACTGGGCGGCGTTCATCGGTGTCACTCCTTGTGGGCGTCAGGCGGCTGCGCGCCAGGGTTGAGGGTCAGTTGCATGAAGGTCAGATCGAGCCAGCGGCCGAACTTGGTGCCGACCTGCGGCATCTGCCCGGTGATACTGAAACCGGCGCGTTCGTGCAGACGAATCGAGGCGGCGTTAGCGCTTTCAATGGCGGCGACCATCACATGCTTGCCGCAGGTTTTCGCGCGCTCGATCAGCGCTGTCATCAGTTGCGGGCCGAGGCCGTTGCCGCGCTGATCGCTGCGCACGTAAACCGAATGTTCGACCGTGTGGCGGAAACCGTCGAAAGGGCGCCAGTCACCGAACGAAGCGTAGCCGAGCACGACGTCGTCGCGGTCGACGATCACCAGAATCGGGTAAGCCTGAGCCTGTCGCGCGCTGAACCACGCCTGGCGGTTGCCGAGGTCGACCGCTTGTTCGTTCCAGATCGCCGTGGTGTTGAGCACCGCGTCGTTGTAGATCTCGCGGATCGCCGGCAGGTCGGCGTGGACGGCATCGCGAATGGAGTAGGTCATGGCGCGCCTCAAACGATCGGTTGGTGAACGGTGACCAGTTTGGTGCCGTCGGGAAAGGTCGCTTCGACCTGGATTTCCGGGATCATTTCCGGGATGCCTTCCATCACTTGCTCGCGGCTGAGCAGGGTGGTGCCGTAGTGCATCAGCTCGGCGACGGTCTGGCCGTCACGCGCACCTTCGAGCAGCGCGGCGGAGATATAGGCCATGGCTTCCGGGTAATTGAGTTTCACGCCACGGGCCAGGCGCCGCTCGGCAACGAGGCCGGCGGTGAAGATCAGCAGCTTGTCTTTTTCGCGTGGAGTCAGGTCCATGGTTCGGGTTCCATCAGGGCAGATTTGTATAGTCTTCGCACAGGGCGGGTCGCCAGTCAGAGCGGCCCCTCACCCTAGCCCTCTCCCGAGGGAGAGGGAACCGAACTCGATTGTTTTCAATGGCCAGTTCAGTCAGCAGTATTTTTCAGGCAGATGAATTCATTTCAGACGACTCCGTCGGGCGCCCTCTCCCTCCGGGAGAGGGCGGGGGGTGAGGGTCTGGATTTCAGGTGCTCCATATTCTTGGCGCGATAGCCTCACGACCGAGCAGGGCAGGTCTGAGCAAGCGCCATAAATCAATCAGCCAGGCACGGGCGAGTAAAGCTTCAGAGGCCAGACACCGCGCCACCAACAACCCCGGCAACTGCGTCAGATCCCCACGCACTGTGTGGCCCAGCGAGCGACAGCGCTCCAGCAGTTCAGCATCAATTTCACCGCTCACCAGCAACGTCGCAAACACCGGATGGCCGTCCAGACCGATCGGCGAATCGAGCAAGCCATCGGCGCCGACGATGCGCTGGCGTTCATGCCAGAGCAAGCGGCCGTCGCGGCGAATATCCAGATGCGCCTGAAAGTGCCCGAGGTCGAAATGCTCGCCGCTGGCCGGTCTTCCCAGTGCCACGACATCCCAGTAGACCAGCCGCGCATCGCCTTCAAGGTCAATGGACGTGCTCAGTTCAGCCTGCGCGGCGCTGTAGACGATGGTTTCCTGCGGCAGCCATTCCAGCGTCGCCCCGGCTGCCACGTGCAGATCGAGTTGTTGATAAGCCGGCCCTCCGGCGCGGTACCACTTGGCTGCGCCGGGGCTGGTGATCTGCGCCCAGGCGTTGGCTTCGACGCGGGCACTGATGTCGAGGCGATCACCGCCGGCAATTCCCCCCGGCGGATGGACGATGATGTGCTGGCAGACCTCCGGGCCTTCGGCGTACAGGTGCTTTTGCACGCGCAATGGGCCGAGGTGCCGGCGCAAGGTCGGCCGTGTGCAATCGCCGAAGCGCGCGTAGGCCAGCTCCAGCTCGGCGTGCCAGCTCGGGGTAAACAGGGCAGGTGCAACAGTCGAATTCATGGTGTGTGATTATCGTTAGGAAGCTACAGATTAGTTCGTTGTACTAGATCGTTACCAGCCCGCGTACACCCTCGGCCTCCATATTTTCACCACGGCCCTGCTGGACGATCTCACCCCGCGACATCACCAGATACTGATCGGCCAGTTCCGCAGCGAAATCGTAGAACTGCTCGACCAGCAAAATCGCCATGTCGCCGCGTTCCGCGAGTTTCTTGATCACCGCGCCGATCTCTTTGATCACCGAAGGTTGAATGCCTTCGGTGGGTTCGTCGAGGATGAGCAGCCGTGGACGACTCGCCAGTGCACGACCAATCGCCAACTGCTGTTGCTGACCACCGGACAAATCACCGCCGCGGCGCTGCTTCATTTGTAGCAGCACCGGGAACAACTCGTAGATGAAACCTGGCACTTCTTTGGCTTCACTGCCGGGAAAGCGCGACAGGCCCATCAGCAGATTTTCTTCTACCGTCAGGCGCCCGAAGATTTCCCGACCTTGTGGCACGTAGGCAATCCCGGCTTGCACGCGCTGGTGTGGCTTGAGCGTCGTAATGGGTTTGCCTTCCCAGTTCACCGCGCCTTCCTTGGCCGGAAGCAGGCCCATCAGGCATTTGAGCAGGGTGGTCTTGCCGACGCCGTTACGCCCGAGCAGGCAGGTGACTTCGCCAACCTTCACGTCAAACGAGAGGCCGCGCAGGATGTGGCTACCGCCGTAGTACTGGTGCAGCTTGTCGACTTGCAGCATGTTCGGATTCCTTAAAATTCACCCAAATCCCTTGTAGGAGTGAGCCTGCTCGCGATAGCGGTGTGTCAGTCAAGTTTTGCATGTCTGATACACCGCTATCGCGAGCAGGCTCACTCCTACAGTTTGGAAGGTGTTTGCGGATCAGCGGCCGAGGTAGACCTCGATCACCCGCTCGTTTTCCTGCACCTGCTCCAGCGAGCCTTCGGCCAGAACGCTGCCCTGATGCAACACGGTGACGTGATCGGCAATCGAGCCGACGAAGCCCATGTCATGCTCGACCACCATCAGCGAATGCTTGCCCGCCAGCGACTTGAACAACTCGGCCGTGAACTCGGTTTCGGCATCGGTCATGCCCGCCACCGGCTCATCGAGCAGGAGCAATTGCGGGTCCTGCATCAGCAGCATGCCGATCTCCAGGAACTGCTTTTGGCCGTGGGATAACAACCCGGCCTGACGATTGACCGAGGAGGTCAGGCGAATGGTTTCCAGCACTTCGCTGATGCGATCCTTTTGTTCGCCACTGAGGCGCGCACGCAAACTGGCCCACACCGACTTGTCGGTTTTCTGCGCCAGCTCGAGGTTCTCGAACACGCTCAAGGCTTCAAACACCGTCGGTTTCTGAAACTTGCGGCCGATCCCGGCCTGGGCAATTTGCACTTCGCTCATCTGCGTCAGGTCGAGGGTTTCGCCGAACCAGGCTTTGCCGTGGCTAGGGCGGGTCTTGCCGGTGATCACGTCCATCAGCGTGGTCTTGCCCGCGCCGTTGGGGCCGATAATGCAGCGCAGTTCGCCGACGCCGATGTACAGGTTGAGATTGTTCAGCGCACGGAAGCCGTCGAAGCTGACGCTGATGTCTTCCAGGGTCAGGATCGTGCCGTGACGGGTGTCGAGGCCGGGGCCGACGCGCTGGCCGAGGCCGATCGAGTCGCGGCTGGTGCCCTCGTCCTTGTTCGGTTCGACCGGAAAGAAGGCCGGTTCGAGCATGAATTCAGCGCTCGCGGTTACTCTCATTGTTCACCTCGTTTCTTCAGCAGACCGATCACGCCTTTGGGCAGGTACAGCGTCACGACGATGAACAGCGCGCCGAGGAAGAACAGCCAGTATTCCGGGAAAGCCACGGTGAACCAGCTCTTCATGCCGTTGACCACGCCGGCGCCGAGCAGCGGTCCGATCAGCGTGCCGCGTCCGCCAAGAGCGACCCACACCGCCGCCTCGATCGAGTTGGTCGGCGACATTTCGCTCGGGTTGATGATGCCCACCTGCGGCACATACAAGGCCCCGGCCAGACCGCACAACACCGCGCTCAACACCCAGACGAACAGCTTGAAACCGCGCGGGTCGTAGCCGCAGAACATCAAACGGTTTTCCGCATCGCGCAGCGCTGTCAGCACACGGCCGAACTTGCTCTGCGCCAGACGCCAGCCGATGAACAGACTCGCCACCAGCAGCAACACGGTGGCCAGAAACAGCACCGCACGGGTGCCCGGTTCGGTGATGCCGAAACCGAGGATCGTGCGGAAATTGGTAAAACCGTTGTTGCCGCCGAATCCAGTCTCGTTGCGGAAGAACAGGAGCATGCCGGCGAAGGTAAGGGCCTGGGTCATGATCGAGAAATACACGCCTTTGATCCGCGAGCGGAAGGCGAAGAATCCGAACACCAGCGCCAGCAGACCCGGCGCCAATACCACCAGGCACAGCGCCCAGACAAAGCTGCTGGTGCCGGTCCAGTACCACGGCAATTCGCTCCACGATAGAAACGTCATGAACGCCGGCAAGCCATCGCCGGCGGCCTGACGCATCAGGTACATGCCCATCGCATAGCCGCCGAGGGCGAAGAACAGACCGTGGCCGAGCGACAACAGCCCGGCATAGCCCCAGACCAGATCCAGCGCCAGGGCGACGATGGCGTAGCAGAGGATTTTGCCGACCAGCGTCAGGGTGTACGCCGAGATCGACAGTGCATTTTCCGCTGGCAACAACGACAGCAGTGGCAGGGCGATCAGCGAGGCGAGCACTACCGCGCCAACCGCGATGGTGACTTTCGGCCCGGCCTTTTGTGTGGCCGTGACTAACAGAGGCTGGTTCATCAGTCGATCACCCGTCCTTTCAGTGCGAAGAGGCCTTGCGGACGTTTCTGAATGAACAGAATGATCAGCGCGAGGATCAGGATCTTGCCGAGCACCGCACCGATCTGCGGTTCGAGAATCTTGTTGGCGATGCCTAAGCCAAATGCCGCGAGCACGCTACCGGCGAGCTGCCCGACGCCGCCGAGCACCACCACCAGAAACGAGTCGATGATGTAGCTCTGGCCGAGGTCGGGACCGACGTTGCCGATCTGGCTCAGCGCTACTCCACCAAGGCCGGCGATGCCCGAACCGAGGCCGAACGCGAGCATGTCGACCCGCCCGGTCGGCACGCCGCAGCAAGCGGCCATGTTGCGGTTCTGGGTGACGGCGCGCACGTTCAGGCCCAGGCGGGTCTTGTTCAGCAGCAGCCAGGTCAGCACCACCACGAACAGTGCGAACGCGATGATCACGATGCGGTTGTACGGCAGCACCAGGTTCGGCAGCACTTGAATACCGCCCGACAGCCAGGCCGGGTTGGCGACTTCAACGTTCTGCGCACCGAACACCAGACGCACCAGTTGGATGAGCATCAGGCTGATGCCCCAGGTGGCGAGCAGGGTTTCCAGCGGGCGGCCATAGAGGTGGCGAATCACCGTGCGCTCCAGCGCCATGCCGATCGCCGCCGTGACGAAAAATGCCACCGGCAACGCGATCAAAGGGTAGAACTCGATGGCCTGCGGTGCGTAGCGCTGGAACATCAACTGCACCACGTAGGTCGAGTAGGCGCCGAGCATCAGCATCTCGCCGTGGGCCATGTTGATCACCCCGAGCAGGCCGAAGGTGATCGCCAGACCGAGCGCCGCGAGCAGCAGAATCGAGCCGAGGGACATGCCGCTGAACGCCTGACCGAGGACTTCGCCGATCAGCAGTTTGCGTTTGACCTGGGCGAGGCTGGTTTCAGCGGCGGTGCGCACGCCGGCGTCGTTTTCCACACCCGGTTCGAGCAGGCCTTCAAGACGTGTGCGCGCCAGCGGATCGCCGGTTTCGCCGAGCAGGCGCACGGCGGCCAGACGCACGGCCGGGTCGGTGTCGACCAGTTGCAGATTGGCCAGCGCCAGGCTTAGGGCGGCGTGGACGGTTTCGTCCTTTTCACCAGCCAGTTGCTGGTCGAGGAATTTCAGTTGCGCGGGTTTCGCGCTTTTCTGCAATTGCTGCGCGGCGCTCAGACGGATTTTGGCGTCGGCGGCGAGCAATTGATGGCTGGCCATCGCGGTGTCGATCAGACCCCGCAAGCGGTTGTTCAGGCGCAAGGTTTTGGTTTGGCCGTCGATGCTCAACTCGCCTTGTTGCAAGGCGCCGAGCAGTTCGATACGCGCCGGATCGGGCTGCGCGGCCCAGGCTTCCAGCAGTCTGGCCTGTTGCGTCGGGTTGGCCGCGACGAAGTCTTCGGCGTCGCCGGCGTGCGCCAGTATTGGCAGCAAGAGTGCGATGGCATAGATAAATCGGTGTATGGCAGTGGGCATTAGTGGTGTCCTGTTCAACCGCCCCCTCACCCTAACCCTCTCCCGGAGGGAGAGGGGACTGACCGAGGTGTCTGGACGATGTGCTGCGACTTGCGAATTCGAGCCGAACTCAGGCTTTGAAAAACATGAAGATCGGCTCCCTTTCCCCCTCTCCCTGAGGGAGAGGGCTGGGGTGAGGGGGGAATCTCAAGCTCACCCCGACCTCTGAATCCGCCTCAGTTGCTCTTCACCGCATAATCGGGCTTCTTGTCGTTGCCCTGAATGAACGGGCTCCACGGTTGGGCGCGCACCGGGCCTTCGGTTTGCCATACGACGTTGAACTGACCGTCGCTCTGGATCTCGCCGATCATCACCGGTTTGTGCAGGTGGTGGTTGGTCTTGTCCATGGTCAGGGTGTAACCGGACGGCGCGGCGAAGGTCTGGCCGGCGAGGGCTTCGCGGACCTTGTCGACGTCGGTGGATTTGGCTTTTTCGACGGCCTGCGCCCACATATGGATGCCGACATAAGTCGCTTCCATCGGATCGTTGGTCACCGCTTTGTCGGCGCCCGGCAGGTTGTGTTTCTTCGCGTAGGCTTTCCAGTCTGCGACGAACTTCTGGTTCACCGGGTTCTCGACGGATTCAAAGTAGTTCCACGCCGCGAGGTTGCCCACCAGCGGCTTGGTGTCGATGCCGCGCAGCTCTTCTTCACCGACCGAGAACGCGACAACCGGCACGTCGGTGGCCTTCAGACCCTGGTTGGCCAGCTCTTTATAGAACGGCACGTTGGAGTCGCCATTGACTGTCGAAATGACCGCTGTCTTGCCGCCGGCCGAGAACTTTTTGATGTTGGCAACAATGGTCTGGTAATCGCTGTGACCGAACGGCGTGTAGACCTCTTCGATGTCCTTGTCAGCCACGCCTTTGGAGTGCAGGAACGCGCGCAAAATCTTGTTGGTGGTGCGCGGGTAAACGTAGTCGGTGCCGAGCAGGAAATAGCGCTTGGCGCTGCCGCCTTCTTCGCTCATCAGGTATTCCACCGCCGGGATCGCCTGCTGGTTCGGCGCCGCGCCGGTGTAGAACACGTTCGGCGACATCTCTTCGCCTTCGTATTGCACCGGATAGAACAGCAGACCGTTGAGTTCTTCGAACACCGGCAGCACCGATTTGCGCGACACCGAAGTCCAGCAGCCGAACACCACAGCGACCTTGTCCTGGGTCAGCAGTTGCCGGCCCTTTTCAGCGAACAGCGGCCAGTTGGACGCCGGGTCGACCACCACCGGCTCGAGCATCTTGCCGTTCACACCGCCCTTGGCGTTGATCTCATCGATGGTCATCAGGGCCATGTCCTTGAGCGATGTTTCGGAGATCGCCATGGTCCCGGACAACGAATGCAGAATCCCGACCTTGATGGTCTCGGCGGCCTGGACAGTCCAGGTCATGCCCATCGCGGCAATGGATGCCGTGAGTGTGAAAGCCTTGATCAAACTGCGACGCTTCATTGTGCGATCTCCATGAACATTGAGTTTTTATGGTTGGCAGATGCGGACGACTGAAGGGTGTTTTGCAAGGGCTGTGCCTGGTCGGGTTTCGGTAAGAAAATGTCGTATCGACGTGGTTTGCCGAAGAAACCATGCACCAGAAGGGGAAGGCATTCGGGCGATGGTGCGCGCGGGTGCGCCAGATTGGGGCGTGAGCTGCCGATCAGATGCGGATACATAAGCGATAAACATGCACCGCAGCGCGCGCGGTACTCAGGCACACACTCCTGCGATCGATATCCCGATTTTTCTTCGCAGGATTTTTATATGAGTGACATGTCAGGGCACGCCGTTGTGCCCTCTGGAAAATCCGGGCTGCCGCCGCTGAGCCCAGCCTTTTTGTCAGAAGACGATGCGGCCTATTGGGTACATGCGCGTATTCCGCTCAAGGCAAAAACGGAGTACGGCAGCGTGATCCTGCTGCGCCCGGACGGGAAGTTCGTTGCCAGTTCACCGGTGCCCGGCGGCCTCACCGGGTTCGACCTGAGTAACCTCATTGATGCCGATGTCATGGGTAATCCCCAGCCACCCTCGGGCTATCGCTTCGCGGCGAGCATCCACAGCCATGTTGCACGCCACAAGGAGTTTGGCTCGGCGTATCCCGCGCTGGACGAGCCGAGCCTGCGGCTATTGGTCAATTTTTTCTCGGCCAGCGATTTCATGGCCGTTGCAGACAGGCGCAAGTGGTTTCGCAGCGCCTATCTGTCCGGGCCCGACGGGACATTGCTCAAGTACACCCCCAGCGGTTCACCGGCGGAGCGCGAGTACTACCACTGGCACGAAGCAGGCGCACGACCGGGGCACGAACCCTGGACGCATGACGCGTTGAGCATCATCCAGAAACTGGCGGCGCTCGGCGAGCTGAGGGTCATCGTGTCGAATGCTGACTGGGGCCACTCGGTGGGCGTCGTACCGGCGGACTGGCAGCGCGGGCAGGGTTTTTCATCAGGCAAGGTGACCGAACTGCCGCTGATGACCCGTGTGTGCCCCACTGCCGAACGTGCCGTGCTTGCCGCACTGAAATCCCGAGGTGCACAGACTGCCGGGCTGCTGCTGAAGAAACTGACCGGTAAACAATACGTCGCCACCCATGCCCGCTCAGACGGTATGTCAGGGTGGGATGCGCAAAAGATTTTTCCGCTGTGTGCCGACGGCCAGCTGCAATTGCCGCGGGGCTACGCACTGGAAGGCTTCTACGGCGTCTCGCGCCCGGACCCTGCGCGATTCCCGCCGGCGCAGCCGTGGCTCTATGAGAACTTTTTCACGCCGCAGGATATCGCTGTGGCCATCGCTGCCAATGGTCGCAGCCAACGCTGGTCCGGCAAACGGCAATTGTCGCTGTACATGCAGACCCGCGACCAGGCGATGTTGCAATACGCTTTCAGCGCCAGTGCAATTGAAACGGCGCTGAGCGTCGAGCATGCCGACGGCACTGTCGCCGACAATGGCGTGCAGGCAAGGTTGATGGCCGGCACCCTGCGCCCGCGCGAGTTTGTCTCGATGCTGGTATTGGCCGGCACGCTGAACGTGGTGCGCGGCAGTGCCTTGTGGGCGCAACTGGGGCCTGTGAGCCTGAATTGGCAGCCGTTCGCGAATTTTCACTGGCCGGTGTTGAGCCGGGACTTTCTCAGCGCCGATGACGCGGCCCGGTACGCCCATGAGCAAATCGGCATCCGTCGTGACCGGCAGTACGCCGGGTATGTGTTCCAGCGCAACGACAAACGCTTCGTCGTAACCGAGCCGCTGGAAGGCGACATCGATACGCTCAGCCAGGGGCGGCTCTATCCGGTTGACAACCTCGGCCGGACGATTTTCCCCGACGAGCATCAGTTGCACGCCCGCTATGTTTCTCATGTGGCGCTGTCGCGGCTGGACCCGGTGCATGTCGAGTATCACCGGTGGACGCCGCAGGAGGCGTTGCTCAGCCTGCAAATGCTGAGCGCCGAAGAACTGCGTCAGGTATTACAGGACGGGATCGCTCTGTATTGCTCGGGCGCGCGCGACAGTCTGATCCGCTTTACGCCTTCTGCGAGCGCAGCAGCCAAGGATCTAGCCATCCGCCTCGGCACTGCTCAACAACCCGGAACACTGGCGCGCGAACTGGACGCCGGTAGCGTGCGACCGCTGGCGTTTGTCCGCGAGCAAGCGGTGGCTGGCGCGTTGATCAGCCTGATCGATGATGTAACGTGGGGCTATCGTGGGCGCATCGCAGCGGACTGGAGCCTGCCGGTATTACCCGCCTCAACGTCCAGCGAACGACCTGCACCAGCACCGGTTGCGCCCGTACCGACCTTGCCTGCACCGACCGTCCCCACGCCGACATTAGCCCGGCCGTTCTTGCCATTGCCGCTGCCATTGCCGTGGCGACGTCCGGCATTCGTCGCCTACGGCGCACTCTTTGCTTCTGCGGACGAAGCTGCACACCGTCAGTACGCTCGCGACACACGCTTGCAGGACGACAAACGCGCATGGTTCGGCTTCATTCTCAAGCACAGCACGCGCGAGGAATTTATCGCCACCGAACTGATCCCGGTCAGCGAGCGGCGCGACAATCTGTTCGATCTGAGTAGCGTTTTCGCCTCGCTGCCCCGCGAGCCCTGGTATCGATATCCCGAAGGCTTCGATCTGTTTGGCAGCTTCTATTCTCATCAACGGGTAAAAGATCCGTCCGAGCGTCCCGTAGACTGGCTGGCGCATTACTTCATCACGCCCGAAGATTTGACCGTTGCGATGTCTTGTTCGCCGGGGAGTCCGGGGGGCGGCGCGGATTTGCCCGCCGCCTTGTATATCGCCAGCCGCGAAGGCGCGCTGCTGAAATACCGGCGCAGCCAAACCAGCAAACTGTTTCACGATCAAACCTCGCAAACCACACTTGACAATATCAAGCGCGACCTCGCTTCTACCGCGATGTTGCCGACGGATTTCGTTCATGAGGTGGCCAGTAGCGGCGAACTGTCGGTGCTGCGCACGAGCCTGTGCTGGGATCGACCAGGCCTTGTCAAAGCGACCTGGCAACCCTACGCCAATCTTGAGCGCCGCTGGCTGAGCCCGGCGTTCCAAAGCGCTGACGACGCAGCGGTGTATGCCCGGGGCCAGTTGCCGGGCGCTGCCGACAAGACCTGGGGCGGCTTGATCCTGCACCGAGCGGACGGACTGTACGTGGCCACGCTACCGGTCGAAGTGTCACGCGAAGATTTTGACAGCACCGAGATCCTGCCAGAAGAGGGCCGCGGCGCTGGCGTGTTTCCTTCCGGCTGCAGGATTTCGGCGCGTTATCGATCGCGCGTCGTGCGTGAGTTGTCGGTGGCATTTTCAGCGGTGGAGAAAGAGATCTACCTGAACATGCTGTCGGTCGACACCGTTTATTCGGCGTTCACCCGCCGCTTGAAAAACTGGGATGAATACCTGTTCGCACCGGATGGAGCGTTGATCCGTTATCAGGCCGGTGTGTGGGAGAGATTGCGAGCTGATCTGCTGGCGGCTTTGTCGGATAACCAGAGGGTGCCTGCCACTCTCGACGCCGATCTGATCAAACAACGCATACACAGCGGTGAGCTGAAACCGATTGCCTGGATCGATTCCCTTGCCAGAATCGGCTATTTGTACGTTGTGATCGGCAGCGAAGTCTGGGGCTCGCCCCGCGCGGTGCACCGGTGGGTACCTTATACCGGGGATCTGGAACCCCAGGCGGATTACATCAAGGCCGTGAGTGATCCACCCTGTGGCCCGGTCTTCATTCAAGCCGATGCCGCCGCCCGGTATGTGCATGAAGCGCTGGTCAGTCGCGACACGCTGACATTCGGGGCCATCCTGTACGCCCGAGAGGGCGTGTACCTCGCCACGTTGCCGCTGACTGCGCAACGTTCCGAGCTGGCACTGGATCGGATTTTTGTACGAGGCCAATGGCTGCGCGGCTATGCGTGGCAAGCGCTGTATCTGCGTGCGCCGCTGCCTCCGGTCGGCGTGCGCGCCAATGATGTACGCCACTCCTTTTTTACTCCCGACGACATCCAGCAGGCCTGCAGGCGCGCCACCACGCCCCAGGGGTACAAACCGATCTATTTTTCCTGCGCCGACGGCGCGTTGTTGAGGCTGCAACTGCATGCTTTCGAGCCCGGCGAGTTTTTTGACCGGTTCGGTCAGGTCGAATTGCGCGCCAACTCGTTTCTGTCGCGCGAGCAGGCGGCGATCGACGAGCGAGCCATGGCCCGAGGCCGGTTCGGTTTTACCGAGTATGTTCGGCGCATGGCGCGGGCCGGACGGCTGGAGGTCATTGCAACCAGTGACTGCTGGTCGCGTCATGGGCAGGTGGATGAAGACTGGCAGCCGCGTCTCGCCGACACGCCCCACGAACAACGCTGGCTGGAACATCCAGTGCCAGCCCTGGGACCGATCTTCCATCACCCCGACGATGCTGCACGTTACGCTCACCAGCGCGTCGACAGCGAAACGCTCGGCCAGATCGGCTACGAGGGGGCGGTCCTGGCGCGGTCGACGAGCCAACGCTTTGTGCCGCTCGAACCGATTGCCGGGTTCGCCCATGGCGATAGCCTTCGTGCGCAGCTGTTCCGCACGACCTCCGACAGCCAATCGCGCCTTCCACCGCTGCGCCTTTTCGATGGTTACGCCTGTGTCGCCAGCCACCAGTTCAATCGGTCGCAGAACACCACGCCGACCATGGACATCGAGCAGATCGGGGCTCATTTTCCGACACCTGATCGCCTGCACGCGCACACTCATGACCTGAAAAACCGCGGGCTGGACATTGAGCGTTATTACTACTCCACACCCGGGCATGCGCTGCTTGAATACGTTCCTGATTATTCAGCCGATGAAAGCGCGCTGTTGTTGTCGGCGCATTCGCTGGTATTCAGGGGCGGGCGCTGGCTCAGCCGGCTGAGTCCTGCTGAGTTTGTCGCTCAACTCAGGCAACTGGGGGAATTGCGCGTGCTGGTCGCCGGCGACTATTGGCGCCAGACAGGACGCCTGCGCGGCAGTTGGAAAACCCGCCGGCAGCAATCACCACTTGCCGGGACATTGCGCCTCAGAGACGAGTTGTAAAGCGCGGGCGCGGGCAGTGCGGCTGCCCGCGCCCAAGCGTTCACGGCGCCATATCTGCCGTGCGCTGGCCCAACCGTGCCAGTAACAGCCTGTCGAGCACCCACACCACCACCAGCGATGCCCCCACCAGCGGGAATATCACCGCCAGCGCCAGCATGATCGCCACGCCGGTTTTCCATTTCGGCAGATCATGGCGCAGCGGCGGGACACCGAACCTGCCTTCGGGCCGACGTTTCCACCAGATCACCACGCCGCTGACGGCGCTGAGCAGGATCATCAGGCAGATCAGCAGCACGACGATCTGATTGAAGGTGCCGAACATCTTGCCTTCGTGGAGCATCACGCCGATTTCTGTGGCGCGGGCCACTGTGCCGTACTGCTCGAAACGCACATCGGCGAGGACCTTGCCGGTGTACTGATCGACATGCAGAGTGGCGTCGTTGCGTGGGTCATCGGCGAAAACGGCGATGGTGAATACGCCGGTGGCGGTAGTCGGCAGGGTGATGCTGTAGCCCGGTTCGACTTTGCGCTCGGTGGCAATGTTCTGTACGGCTTGCAGGCTGACGGCCGGTGCGGCAGGCCCGGCATGGGCACCCGCATGCGCCATGTGCTCGGCATGATCGCCGGACATCGGCATCGGCGTGTTTTCCATCGCCCATGGCACGGTCTGGCGCGTGACGCTGTTGAGGCTGCGCGCTTCAACGTCGGAGGTCGGCACGTTGTTCCACATCGCGGCCGGGAACACGTTCCATACCGCCGCATATTGTTTGCCCCAGAAACCGGTCCAGGTCATGCCGCTGAGCAGCATCACCAGCAACAATGTTGCGCCCCAGAACCCGGTGACAGCGTGCAGATCACGCCACAGCACGCGACCGCGGGCGTTCAGCCGCGGCCACAAAATGCCCGCCGCCTGACCCCGCGGCCACCACAGGAACAGCCCCGACACCACCAACACCACGCCCCAGCCAGCGGCCATTTCGATCAGCCGGTCACCGACGGTGCCGATCATCAATTCGCCGTGGAGGGCGCGGGCAATGGCTTGCAGATTCTGCCTGGCATCCTGCTCGCCGAGAACGTCGCCGTGGTACGGATCGACGAACACGTTGAGTTCGTGGCCGGCGTTGTTGACCACGAACTGTGCGCTGCGCTCGGCGTTCAGCGGTGGCAAGTACTGAGTCACCTGGCCTTGCGGATAGGCGTTTTTTACCCGTTGCAGCAGGTCATCGGCCGGCACCGTGTGATGACCGGCGGGGACGTTGAGCAGGCTGCTGTACATCAGCGAGTCGAGTTGCGGTTTGAACAGATAAATGATGCCGGTCAGCGCCAGCATCACCATGAACGGGGCGACGAACAGACCGGCGTAAAAATGCCAACGCCAGGCCAGGTTGTAGAAATTCGGTTGGGGCTGTTTCATCAGGTTTGCTCCGCTTGGCTTGGATCTTCTGGTTGTCTTTGGCGGTTGCTGTGCAACCGATCGCCAGCAGGCTGGTTCCCACAGGATTGGTGTTGAACCTGTGGGAGCCAGCCTGCTGGCGCTGCTGTCAGAAACTCATATCGACTTTGGTCCAGAGCGTGCGCCCCGGTTCATTAATGGCTTGCGGATCGTTGGCCGGGTAGCCGAATCCGGCATTGCCCGCCAGGTTCAGGTGTTCGGCGTACGCCTTGCCGAAAAGGTTGTCGACGCCGCTGCTGACCTTCCAGTGCTTGTTGATCCGATAGGCACCGTTGAGTGAAAACACGCCGAAACCTGCGCTCTGGTCGTAATCCTTGCCGACCACGTTGCCCTTGTTCTGATCGATACGGTGTTGCGCGCTCACAACCCGCCACAGCGCACCGGCGCTCCAGTCGTCCTCGCTGTAGGTCAGGCCGAAACGCGCATCCAGCGGCGGCATTTGCGGCAGCGCCGTGCCGTCACTGCTGTTCTTGCCCCAGGCGTAGGCGAGGGTCGCATCGGCTTTCCAGTGGTCGGTGAGCCTGTAGGCCGCGCCGACTTCGCCGCCCATGATTCGCGCGTCTATGTTCTCGGCGCGCGAGGTGCTCATGCCCATCTTCGCCGGGGTGTAATCGAAGAGGATGTAATCGCGCACCACGCCGACGTAACCGGACGCCCAGGCCTCGAGGTCGGCGCCTTTGTAGTTCAGGCCGAAGTCGAACTGGGTGGTCTTTTCCGGTTTGATCGCATCAAATGCATTGACCGAACCCACCGGGCCGCGGCTTGCGGAAAACAGTTCCCAGTAATCCGGGAAACGCTGGGCATGGCCCAACCCGGCGTAAATCGTGGTCGGGCTGTCGGCGAGGTCATGCTCGTAGCGTACGAAACCGCTGGGCAGGGTGTCGGCGCGCGTATCGTCGGCGGTCGGGTTGGGCCGCGACAGCATTCCCGAGCCGATAGTTTGCCGGTAATCCCTGGCCGAGGCGCGGTCGAGCCGGGCGCCGCTGACCAGCCGATCACGCTCGGCGGCGTACCAGGTCATTTCGCTGAACACGCCATAGTTATGGAAATCAGCGTCCTTGCTGTACGGCAGGTCCTTGTAAGTGTCGATGCCCATCGCACTGCGCTGGCGGTGTTCGTTGGTCTGCGCATCGAGGCCGGTGATCAGCTGAATATCGGCCCAGCGCCAGGTCGCCTTGATCCGCGCGCCGAGGGTGCGGCGGTCGACATTCGACGCCATCGGCCCCGCCATCATGCCGGTACCGGACGGGGTGCGCAGGGTGTAGTTGTCCATAACATGGTCGGCGTAGTTGTAATAGACCTGCGCTTCGAACTTCTCCAACACGTCAGTAATGTTTGATTTCTCGAAGCGCAGGCCGAGGCTTTCCCGCAGAAATTGCGCACCGTCCATCCCGCGTCCGGCATAACGCGCTTCGCCATCGCCCTTGCCGGCGGTGAGCTCGATCAAGGTGTCGGCGTCCGGGGTCCAGCCGAGTGCGATATCGCCGTTCCACTTGTCATAGCGCGAGGCGACTATGTCGTTGTTGCCGTCGCGATAGTCGTCGGAATGCGCGGTATTGCCGATCACCCGCACGTAACCCAACGGGCCGCCAGCAGCGGCGTCGATGACCTTGTCGAAGCGCCCGTGGGAGCCGGCCAGAATGCTTGCGTTCAGCCGCGTGCCGAGCTCGCCGAAGGTTTCCGGTTCACGCTCGAACAACACCGTGCCGGCCGAGGCGCCCGGGCCCCAAAGTACGGTTTGCGGACCTTTGATCACCGTGAGCTGATCGTAGGTTTCCGGAGATATGTACGAGGTTGGCGCGTCCATCCGGCCGGGGCAGGCGCCGAGCATCATGCTGCCATTGGTGAGGATGTTCAGGCGCGAGCCGAACATGCCGCGCAGCACCGGATCACCGTTGGTGCCGCCATTGCGCACCAGGGCAAAACCGGGAATGGTTTTCAGGTAATCGCCACCGTCGCTGGCCGGCACCGGTTGGCGCGGGTCCTTGGGGTTGGTGACGATAGTCAGCGGCGAACTGGGTGCGATCGCGGTAATCACCGTCGGGCTCAGTTCTTCGTTGTGGCGGGCGTGTTCATCGGCCAGTACCAGCGGGGCCAGCAGGACGCCGCAAAGCACGGCGATGGCATGCCTGAAACGAATCGATGATTCGTGCAAAGCGAAAGACGCCGGGGCAGCACCCGGGCGCGAAACAGCAACAAACCTGGACATGACAATTTCCATCGAACAGTCGTAAACGACACGGCCGGCAGCCTGAAGCTGTCTTCTCAACCGTGTGCAATCAAAGGTGCGTGTTTACGTGGCGATGGGCGGGGCGCGGGTGCGGGCGCCGGGAAAGAAGGGGTGCCGGGCGTGGCCCAGGCGTGGCGAGGGCGGGGTGAAGGTGTTCAGCGGCGGGACGTTGAACGCGATGAAGTCGCCGCTGCCGGTCAGCGCCGGGCAATTGAACAGCAGGCTGCAGTAGCCGCATTTTTCCCACAGCACATGATGCGAGGATTGTGGCGGGCAGTGTTCGGCAGCCGGTTGCGTGTCATGGCGGCTGTGATCCATGCCGGGCATGTCCATCGACATGCCCATGCTCATCGGCATCGAGGTCGAGGCGTGCTGATCCATCGGCATCGACTGAGAGACCAGTGGGCCGATGAAGATCATCAACATGGCGAACAGGGCGATCCAGCTGCCGCGGGTCAGGTGTTCAGTCTGACGGCGTTGCCGGGTGGGCCTGCTGCTTGTCGAGCGCATGGGCGAGGTGTGCCGGATGGCTTACTGAGCGTGCGCGTGCGTTTGCGTGGTTTCCGGCGGTTTTTTCTGCACGGCGACTTCGACGGTGACGTCGCCAGCCTTTTCGAAATGCAGCGTCATCGGGAAGCGTTTGCCATCGCTGAGCAGGCTGCGATCGCTCGGGTTGAGCAGCATGACGTGGTAGGCCATCGGCGCGAAGGTCACGTTGCCACCCGCCGGAATCGCCACGCTCGGCACCTGCTGCATCTTCATCAGATCGCCCTGCATGACGTGTTCGTGCAGTTGCGCGTCCGGAGCAATCGGCGAGTCGACGCCGAGCAGGCGATCGTCGGTCTTGCCGGCGTTGTGAATGATGAAATAGGCGGCGACCGTTGGCGCATTCGGCGGCAGTTCCTGCGACCACGGATGCGCGATTTCCAGCGCGCCGGCCTTGTATTCGTGGGCATGGGCAAAGCACGCCGGCAACAGCAGCGCAGCGACGACGATGAGTTTGTTCAACATGGCAGTTCTCCAGAACGATTTGAAACGCGGGTTATTGCGCGAACAAATCAGACCAGAGGTGAGGCACGGGGATTAAGGCTCGGCCATTGCTGGCGCGGTGTTGGTGTTTGCAGTGAGGCGGGCGGGACGCTGCGATTGCTCTCAAAGCGGGCGAAATACAACTGCGGCGAATGCCCTGGCAGCGCGACCAAGGGCGCCGAGCCGGAGCAACACCAGCAATGCTGCATGTTCGAATGGGTGTCGTTGAGCGGCGATTGCTGATCGGTAGCGCCGATATCGATAGCGACCATCTTCGTGCCGCTGCCGGTGCAGAAACTGCTCCAGAGCAATTGTTCGGCCGGTGAACTGGCCGCTTGCGCCATCGCCCCGCTCATTGGCATGGCGAGCATGTTGAACAGCACTGCAAAGCAGGCGATCCAGGCAATTGCTAGCCGGCGTCGGTTCATGGGACAGATCCGTTGGAGTGGGCGATCAGGCGCGGGCTATTTAGCCTGATCAGGGCCGATAAGTAAAAAAGCGTCGTGCGGTTTGGTGTCGCAGTGCGCTGCTGGTTGCTCAGTTCACTGGCACAGCATGAACTTGCATATCTACACCTAGCGTAGCTCGGATCACCGAGAATATTTTGGCCAGATTATCCATGCTCGGATTGCCTTTGGCTGAGAGCATCCGATGTAAGCTTTTGCTGGGCCGCTCGGTTTCCCTTGCCAGTTCTTCAAAGCCAACCGTGGCGTTAATGAGGTCGCGCAGAATAATTCTGGCAATCTCTGGCTCGCCATTCAGAAATGAAGTCGCGGCTTCGTCCAGCAATGCTTGAGCAAACTCCGGATCACGCTGGGCGCGTTCCGCTATGGAATGTTTGTAGCTTCGAGTGAGAACCATCAAATTACCTCCGGTTCTGTTCAGCTTTTTTTCGAGTACGGAATTCGGCTATCAACGCCTTTACCCGTTTGATGTCCTTCTTTTGAGTAGATTTGTCGCCTCCACCGAAAAGAATAATCAGTCTTTTTCCTTCTTGTATCAGATAGATTCTGTAACCGGGTCCCCAATTTATTTTGTATTCACCCAGGCCATCAAACCATTTGATATTTGACGTATTGCCCAATTCCAGCCTGACCATCGCATGAGAGACCCTAGCTGCGGCCTGGACACTCAAAGTGGAAATCCACCGGTTAAACGGGCTTGATTCGTCTTCTTGTAGATATTCTTCGAGTATGATCACGGCTGGCCCTGAAGGTAACAAATAGGTTACTTATCATGCAAGCTGTGGATCTTGCCTCACGAGAGGAGCGTCGCCAACACGGCAAGTGTTTCTTGAAGCGACAGAAACTCCCGATCAACCCCCGGCAACCCCGGCCGCTTCAACACCAACACCGGCACCCCACGCTCGCGCGCGACTTCCAGCTTCGGCTCGGTCGCGTTGCTGCCGCTGTTCTTGCTGATCAACACATCGATCTGCCGCCGTTCGAACAGTGCGCGCTCATCCTCCAACAGAAACGGCCCACGGGCGCCAATCACTTCGCAGCGTTCGTTGCCGGGGTAAACGTCGAGGGCGCGCAGGGTCCAGAACTGGTCGGCGGGGATTTCATCGAGGTGCTGCAGTGGTTCACGGCCAAGGGTGAACAGCGGTCGGCGAAACGGTTTGAGCGCAGCGATCAACTCGGCCCAGTCGCTGACTTCGCGCCAGTCATCACCGGGCTGTGGCTGCCACGCCGGACGACGCAAGGCCCAGCAGGGGATGTCGCTCAGTCGCGCGGCGGTCGCAGCGTTCTGGCTGATCTGTGCGGCATAGGGATGCGTGGCGTCGAGCAGCAGATCGATGCCTTGGTCATGAATGAATTGCGCCAGACCTTCAGCGCCACCGTAACCACCGACACGCACCTGACAGGTCAGATCTGTCGGCACCCGGCCCACACCGGCGAGGCTGTAGATATGTTGCGGCCCCAGCGTGCGGGCAATCGCCAGCGCTTCAGTCACGCCGCCCAGCAGCAGAATCCGCTTCATGCAAAACCTCCGGCATGCCCGACAACGCCGCCCTGACGATCGATCGCAAACACCTCGACCTGCACCTGCGCGGGGACGACGCTGCGCGCAAAGTTCAGCGCATGCCGGCACACCTCATCACCAAGTGCGACCCCAGCTGCAGCCGCCATGGCCAGCGCCTGCTGACTGGTATTGGCCGTGCAGATGCCTTGCTGCAACGCGGCATCTGCGCCGATTGCCGCCGCCCAGTCGGCCAGTTGCGGCAGATCGATGCTCGAATGCCGTGAATGCAGGTCCATGTGCCCGGCCGCCAGTTTGCTGATCTTGCCGAAACCGCCACACAGGCTGAGTTTGTCCACGGGCACTTTGCGCAAGTGCTTGAGCACCGCACCGACGAAGTCGCCCATTTCGATCAGGGCGATTTCCGGCAGGTCGTAAACCCGGCGCATGGTGTCTTCGCTGGCGTTGCCGGTGCAGGCAGCGATGTGCAGGTATCCGTTGGTTGTTGCCACGTCGATGCCCTGATGAATCGAAGCGATGTAGGCCGCGCAGGAAAACGGTCGGACGATGCCGCTGGTGCCGAGGATCGACAGTCCGCCGAGAATGCCCAAGCGTGGATTCATGGTTTTCAGCGCCAGTTCTGCGCCGCCTTCGACATTCACCGTGACTTCGAATCCCCCGCCGTAGCCGGTCTCCGCCGCGAGCAGGCTCAGGTGGTCACTGATCATTTTACGCGGCACCGGGTTGATCGCCGGTTCGCCCACCGCCAGCACCAGACCCGGGCGGGTCACGGTGCCGACGCCAGCACCGGCGATGAAGCGCACGCCCGGCTCGGCCAGCAGCCGCACCTGCGAATAAAGCAGTGCGCCGTGGGTCACGTCGGGATCGTCGCCGGCGTCCTTGATCGTGCCGGCTTCGGCGCCGCGCGCATTCAGTCGGCAGAACTCCAGACGCATCTGCACCTCTTTGCCTTTGGGCAGGACAATCTGCACCGCATCGGCCGAGGTGCCGCTGAGTAGCAGGCGCGCGGCGGCGAGGCTGGTGGCGGTGGCGCAGCTGCCGGTGGTCAGGCCGCTGCGCAGGGGCGCGGGTTGTTCGGCGGTTTCGTCACGCATCGAGGGGTTTGACCAGGTCGAGCAGGGTGATCGGCAAGGCTTGACGCCAGGTATCGAAGTCGCCCAGCGGCTGGGCCTGTGCGACATGAATGCGCGTCAGCTCGCCGCCGTAGCGCTCGCGCCAGTTCATCAATCTCAGTTCGCTTTGCAGCGTCACCGCGTTGGCGACCAGACGGCCACCGGGTTTGAGCTGTTGCCAGCAGGTTTCGAACACACCTTCACGGGTCACGCCGCCACCGATGAAAACCGCGTCCGGGCGCTCCAGTCCGTCCAGGGCCTGCGGTGCCTTGCCGCGAATCAGTTGCAGGCCCGGGATCCCCAGCGCATCGCGATTGCGTTCGATCAGTTGCTGGCGACCAGCATCGGCTTCGATAGCCAGCGCTCGGCAGCTCGGGTGCGCGCGCATCCATTCAATGCCGATCGAGCCGCTGCCGGCGCCGACGTCCCAGAGCAGTTCACCGGGCGTTGGCGCGAGGCGGGCGAGGGTGACTGCGCGTACGTCGCGTTTGGTCAGTTGACCGTCATGTTCGAATGCCGAATCAGGCAGCCCGGCCAGACGCGACAAGCCCCGCGCACCGGCATCCGCCAGGCACTCGAGGGCGATGACATTGAGATCGGCTATCGGCGCATCGATCCAGGCGCTGGCCATCGCGTCGACGCGCCGCTCGGCGTCGCCGCCCAGATGCTCGAACACGCTCATGCGACTGGCGCCGAAACCCCGCTCGCGCAACAACTGCGCGACCGCCGCCGGGCTCTGGCCGTCGTTGCTCAGCAACAACAGACGCACGCCACCGGACAGATGCGCATTCAGTGCCGCCAATGGTCGGGCCACCAGCGACAACGTCACCACGTCCTGCAACGGCCAGCCGAGGCGCGCGGCCGCCAGCGAACAGGATGACGGTGCCGGCAGAATCAGCATCTCGTCGCTCGCCACCTGCCGCGCCAGACTGGCACCGACGCCGTAGAACATCGGGTCACCGCTGGCCAGCACGCAGACTGCTTCACCACGACGTTCCAGCACGGGCGCGAGGGAAAACGGGCTCGGCCATAATTGCCGCTCGCCTCCAATGCAAACCGGTAGCAGATCCAGCTGGCGCTGGCCGCCGACGATCCGCGAGGCGCCCATCAGGGCACGCCGGGCATGTTTGCCCAGGCCCTTGAAGCCGTCTTCACCGATTCCCACAACCGTCAGCCAAGGGCTCATTCGATCCTCATTTATGCACAGTATTACCGGCCGACATGATAACGCGATGGCTGTGCACTGACTGCATTCTCTTTGCCAGTCGATAGAAATCAAATGTATCGGTTGTTTTTAGAAACTTCGTTTTCTTGTTGTTAGTTTGCTGAAGCGCCTACGAACAACGTCAGGCAGATATAACAACCTGGTCAATGAGGTTTTCCGTGAGTGAAATTAATAAGGTTTTGTCCGATGAAAGTAATAGTGTGGTACAGGATGGCAATCTTTTATCTTTTTTTTCTGAAGTGAGCAGGGAAGATAAACGCTTCATAAAAAACAGCATGCGCTGGGCAGAGCATAATGCAGACCTGCGCTTCAATAGAAAGCTGGAATCCGCCAAGTGGTTTGAATTTTATTCGGGCCATCTCTGGTCGGTGGGTTGGGGGCTGGAGCATGAGCCGGTTATTGTCTCTGACAAACGCTTCTCCGGCGATGTTGTCGAGATCTGGGCGAATTCACTTTCCAAGCTATTGAGTCGAGAAAAAGTAAGAGCCATGAAGGCATCATTTCAGTTGCTGGAATTCGACCCGGCGGCTATCGACGTGTTTACCAGCAGTACACGCAAGTTTGGTGATTTCCGGTTTTCTCCGGCGCAGTACAACCGTTACACGGAACTGGAGATAGTGATCAGCAACGTACGTTTGCTGAGTTCCGAGTGGGCCTCGACCTATCTGTTCTGGAATCTGCAGCACAACGGCTCGCAACTGGACATCCAGTCCAGACGTTTCGTCATCAACCGAGCGCAGATCGACAAGTACCGAGACCGTCTGAATGCCGCAGTAGCCGAACTGCGAGTGACGGAGTTTGAATTGGCAGGTTGATACGTTAGTTGCGTGATATCTGCGCCATGGAAACAAGTTGAATGAAGTGTGGTTTGATTGTTCTGTGCTTGGCAGGTAGTTTTATTTTGCGCCATAGGGGTGCGTTGGAATTTAAAAGGGATATAAGTAATGAATATGGAAGTCGAACACGTAATGTGCGCCGCAGAGCGTATTTCCTTGATTGAAGAATGCAATGCGTTTATCGCCGCGCAGCCTGTGCGGAGTGCGCGAACCGCTCGTGCGGGTATTGCACTGCCGATCGATAAGGACGAACTTAATGCGGCCATCATGGGTACCGGTATCGCCGGTTTTGATGCAAGCATGTCCAAGCGCAGTAAGCGGATCGTCAAGAATACTTACATGTATGCCGATCTCGCAGCGTTGTTCAAGTATCCGGCGGCCTCGCAAAGAGAGCAGCGCTACAATGAGTTCATGCGTCTTATGAAACTGGCGGGCTGGTTCGCGTTCAGCCAGCCCTATAACCGCTATCAGGCCGAGTCGCAGAAAGTGACCATGGACAATATTGCACTGTCGATTATTCACGGCGCGGTGGGTGCTGCTGTCGGCCAGGGGCAGGCAGCCCTGAAAGTGCTGTCGACCGTTGCGGACTCGACCATGGCGGCGCTCAAGAATGAGCCGGAAGCGCTGGCACTGTTCGAAAAAAACTCGAAGAAAGCCGAAGGCGGCAACTTCTGCATGACCAGCGCCCTGCAGGATGCCGAGGGCGGGATTACCATGGCGGTCGCGGCGGTACAGTATTTCGCCAAGGCTCAGCAGACCAAAGTGCTGTTCGTGGAGTGGGCACCCACCAGTGTCGAGGTGTACAACGGCGCGGCCACCATGGAAATGGATGAAGAGGACTATCTGGTAGCCGAGCCCCTGATCGTCAAGGCGCTGACTGCCATGCGCGAGAAAGCGTTGAGCATCGAATTTGGCACCAAAGCCTGATTTCGCTTAAGGCCAGAGGTGAAAACCTCTGGCTTTTCAGGAGTGGCCAAATGAGCACCGGACTTGGTTGTAATGCATTCGTTTGCGCTGGAACGTTGGTTCTGGTGGCAAACGAGTTGCCAGATGCACAGAAGACTGACGTCCTGAATGCGCTGCTTTACGCGCAAACAGTGGCCGACCGCAAGGTAGCAAACATTTCAGCTATCGCTTCGTGGAATCAGGCCAGAAACAGGGCGATGAGCGTGACCGGGGCACTGCTGCTGGGAGAACCGGAGATACATTTTCCAGTGCCCGCGCCGGCCAGTTTCACCTTGCTGGCATTGGCGCAGCAGGCCATGCACCGTGTGAATCCGGATATGGCAGTGATTGCCGATGGCTGGCTTCAGGGGTTGCGACTGGAGCAGACACCTGCTGCGCTCCAAGTGCTCGAAAAGCATGTCGTGAAAGAGGAGAAGTGGGTCCGGTTCTTGCTCACGCTCGTCTCTGCGCAAGGTGGCATCAGCACGGTGGTCATCTGCTTTCAGGCAGCCGACCTCAGGGAGGCGTCGGTTATTCAGCGCCGTTTCAGTGCTGAAGACTTGATCGGAAACATGTCTATTAGCGCAAGCAAGGCGTTGCTGGAGTCGGAAGACTATGATTTTTCGCGGGCGGCGATACTTTCGTTATTGGGAGAAAGGTGTCTTGAACAAATCGTTGGCTTGACCTGAGCCGCTGTCACTCGAGCCTTCAGCCTGTGCATCTGCCCGTCCCTGTTGCGTTCCGACGGGCAGACTTTTCATGCCGGCGGACAAAGCAGGCATAATACTGCGCCTTCGCTTGCGAAGCGCCTATGCCACGCAACCGGTCAGCCCCTTGAACGAACGTCCGACATCCACCGCTGTACGCCCCTCGGCCTGTCCGGGGTTGTTGCGTATCGTCCAGGCGCTGGATGGCGGGATCTGCCGAATCAAACTCAATGGCGGTTCGATCAGTGTCGATCAGGCCGACGCCGTGGCAGACGCCGCCGAACGCTTTGCCAGCGGTGTGATCGAGGCGACCAATCGCGCCAATCTGCAGATCCGCGGAATCGGCGCGCAGTCGGTGGCATTGATCGACAGCCTGCTCGCCGTCGGTCTCGGTCCACGCACGCCAGTCGGCGACGACGTGCGCAATCTGATGCTCAGTCCCGCCGCCGGGATCGATCGGCAGATGCGCTTCGACACCCGCGCCCTTGCCGAGAGCATCCTCGACACCCTGCAAAGCCATTCGCGGTTCCATGAGTTGAGCGCCAAATTCGCCGTGCAACTGGACGGCGGCGAAGCGCTGGCGATGCTCGAGCACGCCCATGACCTGTGGTTGTCGGCGTTTGAGCACGGCGGCGAAACCCGGCTGGCCTTCGGCCTGGCCGGCTGCCCGACGGATCGTGCCCTGGGTGCGGTAGCGGTGGAAAACGGCCACGCATTGGTGGTGGCGGTGCTGGAACTGTTTCTCGAGCTGGCGCGTCCCGAGCAAACGCGTATGCGCCATGTGCTGGAAGAACTTCCCGTGCTGGCGTTCCTTGAGCAGTTGAGAAGCCGCGTGCCGGTCAACGCCATCAGTGGCTGGAAGCGCCAACCTGCGCAGGACGATCTGCACATCGGCGTGCATGCGCAAAGCATTGCCGGACGGGTTTATGTCGGTGCGGTACCGCCACTGGGGCGGCTCAATCCGATGATGCTGCGCGGTGCCGCGCAACTGGCCCGCCAGTTCGGCGACGGCAGCCTGCGCTTGACGCCATGGCAGACTCTGCTGCTGCCGAATGTCATGGCGGCGGATGCCGGCGAGGTGCTGCGTCGATTGCAGACATTGGGTCTGTTGACCGAGGCCTCTGAGCCGCTGGCGCGGATGATTGCCTGCACCGGTGCCAGCGGTTGCGGCAAAGGCCTGGCCGACACCAAGGGCGACGCCCGACAACTGGCGACGCTACTGCCCACAGCGGTCGATGTACATCTGAGCGGCTGCATGCGTTCCTGCGCGGCGGCACACTGTGCCCCGGCGACGCTGCTGGCCGTCAGTCCCGGTCATTACGATCTCTATTTTCGCGATGCAGCGCTGCGGGATTTCGGCGCGCTGCACGCCTGCAACCTTACTATTGAAGCGGCCGCGACCTTGCTCGCCGCCCGGAGCCCCCTTGATGCTTGATTACATCCGCGACGGTCAGGAGATTTATCGCAACTCCTTCGCGATCATTCGCCGCGAGGCCAATCTGGCGCGCATCCCGGCCGACCTGGAAAAACTCGCGGTGCGAGTGATCCACGCCTGCGGCATGGTCGAAGCCGTCGACGGTCTGCAGTTTTCCGAAGGTGCCGGCAAGGCCGGGCGCGATGCGCTGGCCGCCGGCGCGCCGATCCTGTGTGATGCGCGGATGGTCTCCGAAGGCGTGACCCGTGCGCGCCTGCCGGCCAACAATGACGTGATCTGCACCTTGCGTGACGACAGCGTGGCTGATCTGGCTCGCGAAATGGGCAACACCCGTTCTGCCGCGGCGCTGGAGCTGTGGCGTCCGCACCTTGAGGGCAGCGTAGTGGTGATCGGCAATGCGCCGACTGCGCTGTTCTATCTGCTGGAAATGCTCGACGCCGGTGCTCCGAAACCGGCGCTGATTCTCGGCTTTCCGGTGGGCTTCGTCGGCGCGGCCGAATCAAAAGCCGCACTCGCCGCCGACAGTCGTGGCGTGCCGTTCGTGATCATGCAGGGCCGCCTCGGCGGCAGCGCCATGGCTGCCGCCGCGGTCAACGCGCTCGCCACGGAGGTGGAATGATGCAGGCCAAGGGACGTTTGATCGGCTTGGGTGTCGGCCCCGGTGATCCGGAACTGATTACCGTCAAAGCCCTGCGCCTGCTGCGCGAATCGCCGGTGGTGGCGTACTTCGTCGCCAAGGGCAAAAAGGGCAATGCGTTCGGCATCATCGAAGCGCATCTGGTCGAAGCGCAGAACCTGCTGCCGCTGGTGTACCCGGTGACCACCGAAGCGCTGCCGGCGCCGCTGTCCTACGAGCAGGTGATCAGCGATTTCTACGACGAAGCGGCCGTGGCGGTCGCCGAGCATCTGGATGCCGGGCGCGATGTGGCAGTGATCTGCGAGGGTGATCCGTTCTTCTACGGCTCCTACATGTATCTGCATGATCGCCTCGCCGCTCGTTACGAGGCCGAAGTGGTGCCGGGTGTGTGCTCGATGCTCGGCGGTGCTTCGGTGCTCGGGGCGCCGCTGGTTTACCGCAATCAGAGCCTGTCGGTGCTCTCCGGCGTGTTGCCCCATGAAGAATTGAAGCGACGTCTGGCCGATGCCGACGCGGCGGTAATCATGAAGCTGGGGCGCAACTTTCCCAAGGTGCGTCAGGTGCTCGAAGAACTGGGTCTGGCCGAGCGCGCGCTGTATGTCGAGCGGGCAACCATGGCGAACCAGAAGATCGTGCCGATGGATCAGGTCGAGCCGATGTCCTCGCCATACTTCTCCCTGATCATCGTGCCCGGCGAACGGTGGCAAGGCTGATGACGCAGATCACCCCCGCCATCGTCATTCTCGGCCAAGGCAGTCTGGCCACCGCACGGCGCATTCAGCAGGTGTACCCGGCGTCGCAGATTCACGGTCTCGCCGGGCGCGTCGAAGGTGCTGACTTCGTCTATCAGGAATTCGGCGCGACCCTGCGCGCGCTGTATCAGCAGGCCACGCCGATCATTGCCCTGTGTGCGGCCGGGATTGTCATTCGTACGCTGGCGCCGCTGTTGCTGGAAAAGGGCGCTGAGCCGCCCGTACTTGCAGTCGCCGAGGATGGCAGCGCGGTAGTGCCGTTGCTGGGCGGCCTCGGCGGGGTCAACGTCATGGCACGCGACATCGCTGCCGGATTGCAGGTGGCAGCAGCGATCACTACCAGTGGCGAGTTGCGCTTTGGTACCTGCCTGCTCAATCCACCGAGCGGTTATGCACTGGGCGATCTGGAATCGGGCAAGCGCTTTGTCTCCGACCTGCTCGCCGGCCACCGCGTGCGCGTCGAAGGCGTGGCGCCGTGGCTGGATCAGGCGCAGTTGCCGCAGGACCCACAGGCGCAACGCACGATTCATGTCGGCAGTGCCGAGCGTCCAGCGAGCGCCGATGAATTACTGATTTACCCGCGCAGCGTCGCAGTGGCGGTGCGTGCAGAGACAGCCGACCTGGCGCATGCCGTGCGCAGCGCGTTGCAACAGGCGAGCGTCGCCGTGCAATCGCTGGCGTGCCTGTTGGCGGCTGACAGTGAGATGGCATCGGCAACCTTGCGCGAAGCGGCGCTGGAGTTGGGCGTGCCGTTGCGCCTTGTCGCGACTGCAACTGATGTGCAGGCAATCGCGCTGGCTGCCGTACCGCAAGCGCAGCTTCATCTTGTGCAGAATCTGGCCATTGCAGTGGCCGCCGAGCCGCTGGACATCCAGCACATCGGCCGCCCTCGCGGTCGTCTCGCGGTGATCGGCCTCGGTCCCGGTGCTGCCGAATTGATGGTGCCGGCGGTGAAGGCCGAACTGGCCCGCGCCACCGACGTGCTCGGCTACGAAACCTACGTGCGCATGGCTGGCCCCTTCCGCGACGATCAGGTGCAGCATTGCACCGACAACCGCGAAGAGATGCAGCGCGCCCGTCACGCCTTCCGCCTCGCTGCCGAAGGGCGTTCGGTGATCGTCGTGTCCTCGGGTGATCCCGGTGTGTTCGCCATGGCCGCGGCCGTGCTCGAAGCGTTGCACGAATCGAGCGACCCGGCGTGGCACAGCGTCGATCTGGAAATTCTGCCCGGCGTCTCCGCTTCGCTGGCCACCGCCGCGCAGGCCGGCGCGCCGCTGGGGCATGACTTCTGCGTGATGTCGCTGTCGGACAACCTCAAGCCGTGGTCGATCATCGAAAAACGTCTGGACCTCGCTGCGCAAGCGGATCTGGCCTTGGCGTTCTACAACCCGATTTCCCGTGCGCGACCGTGGCAATTGGGCCGGGCGCTGGAAATCGTTGCACAGCACCGCACCCCGGAAACGCCGATCGTGCTGGGGCGCGATATCGGCCGTCCGGGCCAGACCTTGCGAACCACTAGCCTCGGCGCGCTGACTGCGGATCAGGTCGACATGCGCACGATGGTGCTGATCGGCTCCTCCACCACCTGCACGTTCCCCCGCGCCAGCGGTGGTGAATGGGTTTACACACCGCGTTGGTACGGCGAAAAGCCGCTTGCCTGAATTGCATGCCGAGGCAAGTTGTAAGCAACTTGTCTCGGCGTGACATACGGTCAAGGTTCCGGTCTGAATCTTTCCCTTTGAAACCGGACGATGCTTGCGTCTAGAACGCCGCTTTGGCTCTTTGGCCAATGATTGGCGGGCAACTTATTTGTTGCCGGATGGTGCGCGTGAACAACGTGACTGTTATTCGATGTTTCTCCGGTAATCATTTGAGTTTTGTGTTTTTTGAAGTCACTGCAACAGCGGCATAACTTCGTCCAGGTTCACTTTAATGAATCAGGGATGAAGGCTTATGGGTGTCATGGAACAGTATGTCGGCGAAGCGGATCTTATTTCTGCCGAAGATTATTCAGCGCTGCAACGCGCCTTGAGGGAGTTTTCCGCTACTGGCGAATATGCCGAGTTGGCAGCGCTTTACGAGAGTGCCGGCAGGGCCTCGGATTTCACTGAAAAACTGCAAGTCGTAACGCTTTTCCTCGACAACTTCGAGCGCCTGGCCAAGCGCAAGACGGCGCCCATGCCGGTGGCCATTGATCGAATCGAGAATGGGCTGCGCGATTACGCGGCGCGCCTGGCGGCAACGGTGAGCATGTTCAGTGACGTACCCGTGCCAGTGCCAAAAACAATGCATTTTGTCTGGGTCGGCGGCAGCCAGGTCGGCGCTATCCAGCGTGATTACATGAATGTCTGGCGCCAGGTCCTGGCCACAGAGGGCTACCAGTTCAATCTCTGGTACGACAGCGATGCCTTGCTGGCTTTCGAAATGAATCGGGTCATCTCCGACAGCGCCCGCGTCGATGCGATGGAGTCGGGTGGTGACACCGTGAGCAAGCCCGGCGAGTTGGCGAAGATGATCGAAGACCGGGCGCGAGTATTGAAGCACGAGATGTTCACGTTTCTGCAACAACCGCAATGGCAAGGTAAAGCCGATCAGGCCCGTATTGAATTGATGGTGCGCGCCTACGGTAAAGACCGGGCAATACTGGAGAACTTTCGGCAGGAATGTTTGCACAGCCATCAGCAAATGGCCGGCAGCGACTTGCAGTTGCGCGATGTCAATCGTGAGTTTGCCGGACATTTTCTAGAGGATGTCTATCAACGTGAAGTGGCGATGCGCGGCAACTTCGCAGCGGCCAGTGATGTTGTGCGCTTGCAGGCTGAATATCTGGAGGGTGGTCGTTACAGTGACATGGATTACTTGCCACCGCTGGCCGACAAATTGGGTGGCGTGGATATCAGCGGTTACAGCGAAGAACAACGTATTGGCGTATTACAAGTGTTGCTCAATAACGATGAAACCTTGATGCCGGGTCGTGACCGGCATCGCTATCTCGACAGAGTAGAGACTATTTCTGCTGCAGATCGGGAGGCGTTGCAGACGTTTGCTCGCAACAAGCATCCTCCAGGGGAGATCTTCGTCGCCCCGCAGGAGCATTCGGTACCACGGGATGCGATGCGTCTGGGAACGGCTCATGGGGTATCCGTTGCGGGGGAAATGAACGCGCATATGCTCGCCCACGCAGGCAGTGGCATGACCATGGCCTACATGCAGATGATCCGTCTGAATTATGACTGCCTGCTGCAAGTGGAGCGTCGTGCGATCGCCGCCGGTATCGATATGAACGACGCGGGGCGTTTGATCGCGGTTATTCAGAACGTCGTGAATGAAGTGCTCGCGCAAAAGAAATTCCCGTCTTCAACGATCCATTTCGCCGCAGGCAGGCTCATCGAAGCCATCCATTCCTATTATCAGGACGGCATTCGGGTCGGTGCTCGAAGCACGATCACCCTTACCGGACCGGGGGCAGCGGCCGCCGGGCTGACCAAATACATCGAAGAACATTTGCTGCCCGAGCAGATCGACCGCATCCGCAATCATCTGAAACTGGTTGAGGGCTATAACGTTTTTACCGAGGAGGAAATGATCTCCGGCTGGACCGTCAATGACGATGAGGCGCAGTGGCTGGCCAAAGAGCAGGAAAAATGGCGCAGTGGCAAACTCAAGTCGCGTTATACCGGCCAACTGGCGGATCTGCTCAAACCGCAACAGACGCTGACGTTCAAGCAGGGCTGGCCGGTGGTGGGCGGTAAACCGGTATTGCTGACGTCGGTCCTGCAGCAATGGATGGATGACCTCGGCGAGCCCTTTGTCCGGGCCATGCGCGAAAAACTCAGCGGTGAGATCACCTTCACCGATGCTTTTGCCATCGGCTTCGACACGCGGCAGTTGATTGCTGCGCAACCGCAGGGCGAGCTGCCGGTTTCCCACGGCGCCGAAACGACCAGCAATCTCAACGAACTGTTCAGTCGGATTGCCCACGACGCGATGCCGCTGCAACAACTCAGTCCGCTGGTGCGGGTCATGCTCGGTGGAATTTTCGGAGCGGACAGTCTGGACGATGCGGGTTTTGCGGGCGTCTGGCAGACCGTGCGTGAGCTTGCCGTGGCAACCGATGGAGACGGCACTTTCGCGCGTTTTGACGCCATCGAAAAAGCCCTTCACCAGCGGCCGGAATTCGCGACGGCACTGACGCGGGGTGAGGCGCATGAAGTGCTGACTGCGCGTGAACTCAAGGTCCAGGCGCTCTTCGAAGCGCTGACGGTGCGGCAATGGAGCGAGCGTATTGGGCAGATCAAGCGCACCGCGCAGCGTGAATACCGCACCCGGATCATTCAGCGCAGTGCGCAGGTGCGGGAAATGTTCATCAGCGCCGGCGCGACCTCGGCCCGGCAATTGTCGCAGGACTTACTCATGCAGGGAGCGAGCGACCCAGGGCGCCGCTGCTATCCGCTGGCATTGTTGGTTGGCGCCGCCGTGGCTGCCGGCGAGTCGGCCGAGCGCACGCTGGTCGGGCATGTCGCGACGGCCAGCATCAGTCCTGAACACACCAGCTCACGGGCGTTGCTCAGTGCGCTGAACGAATTGCGGACGTTGCCGACGAGTGCCATCGGGGAGGCTCGCGGCTTGCAGAGTCTGGATACGCTGATGCAGACGCTGGAAGCAAAAAGTACACCTGCAGTCCTGTTGCTCGACACTGGCGATCACGCGTTGCTGTTGGCAAAGGTGCAAGTGGGCGACCGGTTCGTCTACCGCTTCTATGACCCCAACTTTGCCATCTATGCGTTCGCCGAAGGTGCCCAGGCGAAGCTCGGCGTGGAGCGTTATCTCAGCGCAGGCGATAGCGAACTGGCCAGGCTCTACGGTCTGGGTGACATGGCTGGTGCACAATTCAATGTGGTCGAGCTGAACACGGATGCCATCGTCACGCGCAAGCTGTCGGCGGGGTTGCCTTTGGACAGCTTTCTGCACTCGCCTTCGAGCGATTCGCGCCGTGCCTCGGTCTGGGCCAGACAAGCACTGGCGCGCCAGCGCTCGCTCAGCGAAAACGCGCGCATGGGCACAAGCCTGGCGCAAGTGGATGCACGGTACTGGGCGCAGGCATTCGGCGAGGCCACGCAGCAATTGCGCAGTGAACACTCGCTCGGGCGCGAATATCTGCCGTTGCTCGACACCCTCAAGCCGCAGGCGGACGGCGCTTTTTCGCTGACCCTGGTCGATGCGCAAAACCCCCGTCAGGCGCGAACGGTCAGTACAATCGACCCGCGATTCAACACGCTCAAAGAGCATCTGCAGCGGTTGGTCAAAGCGGCCAAGCCCGCGGCCCCCGCTGAGTCTGACGGCGGCAGTCGCTTGAGCTTTGCCTTTGCGATCCAGACCCTGGTCACCGAAATGCGCCAGCGCGATTACCAGGCTGGCGATCAGTTGCCAGCCCTGTCAATTGCCCTGCAAGTGCAGGTCTACGTCAGTTATGCCCAACTGGGTTTCGGCGTGGTCAGCGATACCGCTCAGGTGATCAACCTGGTGCGGCAGGTGGCAGCCAGTGAGCAAGCGCTGCTGTTGCGTCAGTCGTCACTGGTCGGCCGTGTGCTCGGGCCGGCAGCCACTGGTGTCGGCTTTGCGTTCTCGCTGGTCAACATCGGCTTCGACATCTACAACCTTTCGCTGGCGCAGAACCACGAGCAGCGCTCACGTTTTTCCACGTCGCTGGCGTTCAATGTGGCGGCACTGGGGCTGGACATTGCCGCGCTGGCAGTCGGTGGAACGGCCGGCGCGGCGGCAGCCATTCTGTCGGTGCCGTTGCTCGGTATCGGCATCGGTGCCACCGCGATTGCCAGCAATCTGGGGCAAATCGCCGACAAGGCTACGGCGGTCGGCAATCATTTGCGTGCCATCCACAACGCTTACCAGCCAGGCGCTTTTACCTTTGCCGACGGGACGCTGCAGTTCCCGCCCGAAGCCGTCATTACCCAGCTTGATCTGCAAGACCGGCAGGTTCGTTTTGACAGCCAGCGGTTTTATCCGTGGGGCGGCGGCCCGCTTGAGTTACCGCAGTACAACGATGATCCGAAGCAGATCCACCGATCGCTGAACATTCGCCAGGCCTTCGGTCTGGGCGAGAGCGCAACGCTGGATATCCGCGACGATGCTGCGCTGCATACCGTGGTGCTGCCCTGCACGCCGCTTTGCTATTACGGTTACGAATATCAACTGGGGGGCGCCGGCTATGTCTATGAGCCGTTGGTGGACGAGCGGGTTGAACCGCGCAGTTCCAGTGAACATGCCGAGCCGCACTGGTACGCAGCGTTTCATCCGGTCACCATCCTGGGCGATACGCTGGTGACGCAACTGGATGAGCGCATCCATACCCGTTATCCGCAATTGCGCAACAGCCTGGCGGACAAGCTTGAATATGACGAGCAAGGCAACCGGCGTTTCTATCTCCACAGCACGCCGTCGCTCAAACACATTCTCTACAAGCTGCACCCGGTCTATAAACCGACCTCGATCCGCGTGCAACTCAATGAGCAGGTTCGTCAGCTGGCGGTGCCGACGTTGCCGGTGGAGTGGCAGCAAAAACTGTCCTATGAAATCACCGCCACCCCCGGTCACTGTCAGTTGCGCCTGACTCCCGGTTTGCGCGAAGTGACACTCAACGGCTTTGGCAAATGGCTGGTGCATGCGCCCTGGGTCAATCTCGAGCAGGTCCGCTTTGCTGATGCAGTGATTGCGGATGACGACGGCCCACGGTTATATCTGGCGGGGCGTCAATTGACGATTGACGGCATCGTGCTGTCGGCTTTCGAGGGGCTGATCGAACTGGCCGGAGGTGAACTGTACGAGCTGGACTGGCAGCACAATGCATTGCGCCTGGTGTCCGTTACCCTTGGCGATACCCACCATTCCCGCGATGTCCTTGCACGACTGGGCAAACACGGTGACGAGGATCGTCTGGCCGCCGGCTATCTGAGGCTTGAGCGATTCAACGTGCCGTTCGCCCCGGCCAGCCAGCCGCTGAGGACCACGGCTTTTTACGATGGCCCGCGCAGACGCCTGTTATACGCGCGCAACCTGCCTGGCGCGGTCAACGATGGCTTGCTGCTGGGCGCCGCCACGGCAGATGAAGCGTGGTTTTATCATCCCGATCACGCCACCGTCTGGCGCGTCAATGTGCTCAGCGGGCTGGTCGTGCAGCGCTATCGTTTGCTGAGTCTGGAACCCGGCACGAAAATCAGCGCTTTCGCGCAACTCGCAGACGGCACTCTGCGCGTCTCGCAGCAGTTGGTCGAGCGGAAAAACCTCAACGTGCAAACCACGCTGGAATTTCATCTGGCTGACAAGGACGTGACACTGACCGCCATCACGCTAAGGTCGCGCGGGTTGGAAAATTCCCCCCTCAAACCTGAAGAAGGCAGCCGGATCGTGTTTTTCCGTCATCGCCAGAAACCGCCTCGCCCCTATGCCGACGAAACCCCCGGCATGGCTCCGGCCATCAGCACATGGCGCTACGCACCGTATATTCATGCACAGGCTTATTCCTTCGATCAACTGCTCGAGCGAGCCTGGATCGGCGCGGAAAACGGCCGCTACTTCCGCGCCGACCCGCTCAGTGACGCGGACAGAGTGTTGCTCATGCCGCGATCCGCTGATCCGGCCACGGCACGGCTGTTCTACAGCAAGCAGAGCCAGATGCTCAGTCATGGCATCGAACTGCGTGACAATGTTTTCATGCAGCAAGCGCTGGCGCGGGATGTGGTTGACATCAGACGTGTCGGTGACAGCTATCTCGCCACGTTGAGCGATGGACGACTGTTCGAGATCGACCTCGGTGCCCGTGAGGATAACTGGTTGTCCGAGATAGATAGGGACGTGCTGCAGTTCGTCGGCCTCAGCCAGCGCTGGCTGCAACAACATCCCGACTGGCTGGCCGCACTGCCGGCGCTGGCCAGGCAATACAACAGCGCAGCATTTGCGATCATCGGCTTGCGCGCCCAGGCAGGCCAGCCCTTTCTGGCGGCGTGGTGCGTGGACGAAAAGCTGGTACTGGCGCAAACGCCTGGCAACCGTGAGCTGACGTTACTGGGCCTGACGCCGGACCGGCAAGCCGTTTGGCTGCTGGATTCCGATGCCGGAGCAATCTGGCGGCAGACGCTGGTGTCATTCGAGGAAGCTCGTGCGGCGTTCGGCAACGGCAGCGTCGTGCAGCATCGCCAGGCCTTGCCACAGGCCGAACCGGTCTGGTCATCGTGGACATTCGGCGAAGTCCTGCCGCAGGGCGATGGCCTGCTCGGACGCACCCGCGAAGGCGTGACGCTGCAACTGCAGGATCAACAACCGGCGCGGATTGTCGGCACGGAAAATCGTTGGTCCTGGCGCCTCGGCGAAACGCCCGCACAATTGTGCGAGCGTTTGAAGCAACTGCTGCACGGGCAAGCCCATGCCGCTTTCCTGCCCGTCGAAAATACCGGCAATCGTTACCAATATTACGTGCCGACGCTGAATCGGCTGTTCGATGTGTCCGCCCGGGAGGATGGCCGGTGGGCGACGTTCCTCGGTACGCGCGATACCGATAATCCGCTGTTGCTCGACTCGATCGACGAGCTGGTTTTCAGTGCCGGAACTACCGACAGCGTCTGGTTGCCGGGAGCCATGCCCAGCGTGATGCGCAGGTCATGATGCTGCAAGTGAGCGATGACCTCACCGAAGTCCAGCCGCTGCTGGTTGACGGCGTGGACACGTTGATCCTGAGCTTTGGTTCGCACACGGAGGGCTATCGGGTTTCGGCCGAAAGCTGGCAGCGTCTGGATTGCATTGTCGTCGATGTGCGGCGTCCGTCCGCCAGCGAAGCGTCGGAGCCAGGCTTGCTCGCGCTCGACGTGGGGGAATGTGGGCATTGGTTAATGTCGCGGGTCGATGACGAGCTGCTGCTTGCCGATCCGGACAATGGTCGCAGTCTGATCGTGCGCCACGCCCAGGAGCAGAGCGCCTGCGAGTTGGCGCTCAGTGTCTCGGGTCGCCTGTATCTGGTCGCGCTGGAGCAATGGTTGCTGGCGTTCAAGGCCGCACAGGATAGCGACGCCACCGCTACGCTGGCGGCTGTGATTGAACAGTTGCCTTGACGGGTTGAGCCTGCACACAAAAACGCCGCGAACGTTGCCGTTCGCGGCGTTTTTCTTGTCCTGTGCGTACAGCCGCGGGCGCTCAAGGCACCAGATAACCTTTGACTCCGGTAAAAATGATCTGCGCCGCCAGCGCGCAAACAAACAGGCCCATCAAGCGGCTGACGATCTGCAAGCCCTGATCACCGAGAATTCGCTCGATGCGGTTCGATAGATAAAGCACCACGCCCACCGTGAAACTGGCCAGCGCAATACTCATGATTGCCGTGAGCTTGTCGTCCCAATGCGGTTGGCTGACACCCATGACCAGTAACGCACCGATGGTGCCGGGGCCGACCGTCAGCGGAATGGTCAGCGGCACGATGGTGACGTCCTGCTGAACGTTATCGGCCTGTACCGCCGGCTTGCCCTGCGCCATGCCCAGCGCGGAAATGAACAGCACGCTGCCGGCACCGATGCGGAACGCATCAACCGTGATGCCGAACACATCGAAGATCACCCGCCCGAACAGGTACAGCAAGACGCTCGACACCAGCGTCGCCACCGCGACCTTCCAGGCCAGGCGCCGTTGTTCCTTGCGCGAATAACCGCGGGTCAGGCTGATAAAGCAGGACAACACGAAGAAGGGGCTGTAAAGCACCAGCATCTTCAGGTAAACGCTGAACAACACATGGAGCATGGGTGCAGGCTCACTGGCGGGGGAATCGTAAGGAGTCTATCAGGCACCGCAAAGCCTGTCGGCTTACGAAGGTTGCGTCGAGGTGCGGTTCTGTTGGTCGCGCTGGGCCACCCAATGCTCGATCAACTCGCGCAACTGCGACAGCTCGACGGGTTTGGACATGTGCCCATCCATGCCGGCCTGACGCGCGCGTTCCTTGTGTTCAGCGAGAATATGCGCGGTCAGCGCGACGATCGGCGTGCGAATACGCTGGTTGCTGACTTCCCAGGCGCGCAATTGCTGAGTCGCCGAGAAGCCGTCGAGAATTGGCATTTCGCAATCCATCAGCACCAGGTCGTAACGCTGGGCCTTCATCGCTTGCAGCGCTTCTTCGCCGTTGGCGGCTGTGTCCGGCTGCAGGTTGAGCTTGCCGAGCATACCGCGAATCACTTTGGTCGAAATCGTGTTGTCTTCGGCCACGAGGATGCGGAAATCGCTGGGTACTTTCGCCGCCGTGGCCGCTGTGAGCACTTGCGGCTGAAACACAGTCTGGCCTTTGTTGCGCTGGTTCAGCTCGTCGGCCAGGGTGGTTTTCAGGGTGTAGCCTGCCACCGGTTTGGCGAGGATGCGTTTGATCCCCGAGTTGCGCGCAATGATCTTGCTCGGCGCATTGCTGATGCCGGTGAGCATGATCAGCAGGATGTCGTGATTGAGGCTTGGATCTTCCTTGATCTTGGCCGCGAGCTGCATGCCGGTCATGCCCGGCATGTTCTGATCGAGCAGCACCACATCGAAATAGTCACGCAGGTGCGCCTTGGTTCGCAGCAGGGCCAGCGCTTCCTTGCCCGACGGCACGGCGCTGACATTCAAGCCCCAGGCACTGCACTGCTGGACCAGCACTTTGCGGCAGGTGTCGTTGTCATCGACCACCAGCACCCGCGCGCCTTGCAGTGGGCTGTCGAGGTCCGAAGTCGGGTGTTCGAGGCGATCGGGATCCAGCGGCAGTGTCAGCCACAAGGTACTGCCCTGCGTGGCGCCGCTCTTGATGCCGAATTCGCCATTCATCAGGCGGATCAGTTGCCGCGCGATCACCAGCCCCAGATTGCCGCCCAGGCGGTTGGCCGACAGGAAGTGCTTGCTGTGCAGTTCGGCGTGCATCAGCGCGTCGCGTTCTTCCTGCTCCATCGGCTGGCCGCTGTCCTGCACGGCAATGCGTAAACGTGGCTTGTTGCTGCGCTCGTCGAGGGCGACGACGATCAGCACTTCGCCTTCATCGGTTTTCTTCAGGGCGTTTTCCAGCAGGCTCAGCAATGTCTGGCGCAGACGGGTCGGGTCACCGCTGATGACCCGCGGCACTTGCGGCTGAATGAAGCTGATCAGCTCGACGTTCTGCTGTTCGGCCTTGGCGCGGTAGATGCTCAGGCAGTCATCGATCAAGGCGTTGAGGTCGAATTGCACGTCGTCCAGTTCGATCTGTCCGGACTCGAGTTTGGAGATGTCGAGAATCTCGTTGATCAGCGTCAGCAGTTCATTGCCGGCGCTGTGAATGGTTTGCACATAGTCGCGCTGCTTGACCGACAACGGCGTGCCCAGCAACAGTTCGGTCATGCCCAGTACGCCGTTCATCGGCGTACGGATTTCGTGGCTGATCTTGGCGAGGAACTCGGCTTTGGCGTTGATCTCGGCGTTGCTCGCAGCCAGATCGCGACTGACGCTGAAACGGCTCTCGGTGATGCTGCGCTGACGCTCGCCCAGGGCGACGCTCATCAGCAAGCCGCTGATGCAGATGAACACCATCAGAATCATGATCAGGCCTTGCGGCGATACCAGTGTCAGCCCCAGCAGCGCCGGCAGAATGATCAGCGTGCCGATGTTGAACACCACCATCGCCGCAACAAACAGCCGCGCCGGGCGGTAGCCTTTCTGCCAGTGGTAGAAGCCGACGAACAACATGCTCAGGCCGGCCAGCGCCACCAGCGCATACGTGATGATGTTCAAAGGCAGGGTGTTGACGAACAACAGCAGCAGGCTGCACGTGACGATGAGCAGGATGTCGCCAAGCAGCAGTTTGTTCAGCGGGTGCGGCCCGAGCGGGGCGAAGTAACGGTAAGCGAACATCAAACCGGCCGGCGCGGTCAGCAGCAGCGCCAGGTACGCGCCAGGGGTCTGCACCGCATGCCAGTTCGGCAGCCACGGACCTGCCAGATTGAGCAGCAGCAACAGGCTCAGCCCCAGCAAGCCCTCGCAGACCGCCAGCCACAGGCTGCTGCGCGAACGCGAATAGGCGTAGCGCACCAGATTGTGCAACAACAGCATGGCCAGACAGCCGAACAGCATGCCGAACAGCAGCGTCTGATGGTGGTCGGCCGCACTCGTCACCGCCGATTGCAGCGTCACGTGCGGGCGCAATTGATGATCGGAAACCATGCGCAGGTAGACGTCGAGCGATTTTTCGCTCTGCGGCAGCGGCAGCATGAAGTCGCTGCTCGGCAGCGGTCGTTCGGCCTGAGGCTGGTCGGTGCCGGTGTTGCGTTGCTCGATCAGCCTGTCGCCATCGAGCACATACAGATTGAGCTGCGAAAGGTCCGGGGCAAAAATGCGCAGCACCTGTTCATGCTTTCCCGGCGCCAGCCTGAAACGCAGCCACAAGGCGCCATCGGGCGCGGCCGCAGTGAGGCGGTCGAGTTCGATGGGGCTGAATTGATTGGTGTAGCGGGCAGAGCGGATATCGCTCAGTTGCAGGTTGCCTTGATCGTCAAGCAATACCGACCAGCCACTGCCTTGACCGGCGAGGGCCGGAAGCATGCAGAGCAAGGTCAGCAGCGTGACGGTGAAGCTTATGGCAATCCTGAGCCAGCGCACGGCGAAATCCCTTCGTAGGTTGATGCCAGAATATAACGACGCGCGGCGGCAGAACAGCCCGGCGAGGAAGGACATTCCACGCCGGGCATGACTCAGCTTATTGCTGGGTTTCGCCACGTTCACGGGCAATGGCACGGTAGCCAATGTCCTTGCGATAGAAGCAGCCTTCCCAGTCGATGGCCGCAGCCAGCTTGTACGCCTGCTGCTGCGCTTCACCCACGGTTGCACCCATGGCCGTTGCGCACAGCACACGACCACCGGCGGTGACGACGGCGCCGTCTTGCAGGGCGGTACCGGCGTGGAATACTTTACCTTCCAGGCTTGCCGCTGCTTCCAGACCGTTGATCGGCGCACCCTTGGCGTAGTCACCCGGGTAGCCACCGGCGGCCAGCACGATACCGACGCTAGGACGTGGATCCCACTGCGCTTCAACCTTGTCCAGCGCTTGCGCCAGTGCGGCTTCGACCAGCAACACCAGGCTCGATTGCAGACGCAGCATCACTGGTTGGGTTTCCGGATCGCCGAAGCGGCAGTTGAACTCGATGACTTTCGGATGACCGGCCTTGTCGATCATCAGACCGGCATAGAGGAAGCCCGTGTAAACGTTGCCTTCGTCGGCCATGCCGCGCACGGTCGGCCAGATCACCTGGTCCATCACGCGCTGGTGCACGTCGGCGGTGACCACCGGGGCAGGGGAGTAAGCACCCATGCCGCCGGTGTTCGGGCCGCTGTCGCCGTCGCCGACGCGTTTGTGGTCCTGGCTGGTGGCCATCGGCAGGACATTCTTGCCGTCGACCATGACGATGAACGAGGCTTCTTCGCCGTCGAGGAACTCCTCAATGACCACCCGCGAACCGGCGTCGCCGAACGCGTTGCCGGCGAGCATGTCGCGCACGGCGTCTTCGGCTTCAGCCAGGGTCATGGCGACGATGACGCCTTTACCGGCCGCCAGGCCATCGGCCTTGATCACGATCGGCGCGCCTTGTTCACGCAGATAAGCCAGCGCTGGCTCTATCTCGGTGAAGTTCTGGTAGTCGGCGGTCGGGATCTTGTGGCGCGCGAGGAAATCCTTGGTGAAGGCTTTCGAGCCTTCGAGCTGCGCAGCACCGGCGGTCGGACCGAAGCAATCCAGGCCGCGGGAGCGGAACAGATCGACAACACCGGCGACCAGCGGCACTTCCGGGCCGACGATGGTCAGGGAAACGTTTTTCTCGGCAAAATCGGCCAGTTGCTCAAGCGCCAGCACGTCGATGGCGACGTTCTCGCACTTGGCTTCGATTGCCGTACCGGCATTGCCCGGCGCGACGAAAACCTTCTGCACGCGCGGATCCTGAGCCACTTTCCAGGCCAGAGCGTGTTCACGGCCACCGCTGCCAATGATCAAAACGTTCAAAGAAAGACTCCTTCGGAGAAAGCTGCAAGCTATAAGCTGCAAGCAAGAGCGAATGTGTGGCTCTTAACGACAGCTTACGGCTCTGAATTAATAAGGCTGCATCTGCAAGAAAGAGCGACACATGCCTGCTCTTTCTTGCAGCTTGCAGCTTGAGACTTGTAGCTGCCGTATTTCAGTGACGGAAGTGGCGCATACCCGTAAAGACCATCGCGATACCGGCCTCGTCGGCTGCTGCAATCACTTCCGCATCACGCATCGAACCACCCGGCTGGATCACCGCGGTGATGCCAACCTTGGCCGCATTGTCCAGACCGTCGCGGAACGGGAAGAACGCGTCCGAGGCCATCACCGAACCGGCGACCTGCAAACCAGCGTGCTCAGCCTTGATTGCGGCGATACGTGCCGAATTTACGCGGCTCATCTGGCCGGCGCCGACACCGATGGTCTGACGGTTCTTCGCGTAGACGATGGCGTTGGACTTGACGTACTTGGCGACTTTCCAGGCGAAGATCAGGTCGTGAATTTCCTGCTCGGTCGGGGCGCGCTTGGTCACAACCTTCAGGTCATCGGCGCTGATCATGCCGATATCGCGGCTCTGCACCAGCAGGCCACCGTTGACGCGCTTGTAGTCCCACGCGGCGGCGCGGTCTGCCGACCACTCGCCGCAGGCCAGCAGGCGCACGTTGGCTTTGGCAGCGACGATGGCGCGGGCTTCTGCGCTCACGCTCGGAGCGATGATCACTTCAACGAACTGACGCTCGACGATCGCCTTGGCGGTCTCGGCATCCAGTTCACGGTTGAAGGCGATGATGCCGCCGAATGCAGATTCGGTGTCAGTCGCGTAAGCCAGTTCGTAGGCCTGACGGATGCCGCCTTCGCCGTCCGGGCTCACGGCAACGCCACACGGGTTGGCGTGCTTGACGATCACGCAGGCCGGCTTGACGAAGCTCTTCACGCATTCCAGCGCAGCGTCGGTGTCGGCCACGTTGTTGTACGACAGCTCTTTGCCCTGCAGTTGGGTCGCGGTGGCGATGCCGACTTCGGCAGGCCTGGCTTCAACGTAAAACGCCGCGCTCTGGTGCGGGTTCTCGCCGTAGCGCATTTCCTGGGCCTTGATGAACTGGCTGTTGAAGGTGCGCGGGAATTCGCTGCGGCCTTCAGTGCTGAGGGTTTCAGCCGCCTGATTCACCGTGCCCATGTAGTTGGCGATCATGCCGTCGTAGGCGGCGGTGTGTTCGAAAGCCTTGAGCATCAGGTCGAAACGCTGCGCGTAGGTCAGGCCGCCGGCCTTCAGGCTTTCCAGCACGCTGGTGTAATCGCTGGCATTCACCACGATCGCCACGTCTTTGTGGTTTTTCGCCGCCGAACGGACCATGGTCGGGCCGCCGATGTCGATGTTCTCGATGGCGGTCGGCAGGTCGCAGCCTGGCTTGTTGATGGTGGCTTCGAACGGGTACAGGTTGACCGCGACCAGATCGATCGGCTGGATGCCGTGTTCGCTCATGATCGCGTCGTCAATACCGCGACGACCGAGAATGCCGCCGTGGATTTTCGGGTGCAGGGTTTTCACCCGACCGTCCATCATCTCGGCGAAACCGGTGTAATCCGCGACTTCCACTGCGGCAACGCCGTTGTCACGCAGCAGCTTGAACGTTCCGCCGGTGGAGAGGATCTCGACGCCGAGAGCTTCCAGCTCTTTGGCGAATTCGAGGATCCCGGTCTTGTCGGAAACGCTGATCAAGGCGCGGCGGATCGGCAGGCGGGTAGTCTGGTCGGTCATCTCAATTTCCATCAAAAGCAAAGGAAGTCAGCAAAAAAGGCGACCGTTTTTTACGCGGGCGCCTTTCTGGTTTGATTGAATGCTTACAGCAGATCGTACTGCTTGAGTTTCTTGCGCAGCGTGCCGCGGTTAAGTCCCAGCAGCTCACTGGCCTTGGTCTGGTTGCCCTTGACGTAGTTCATCACGCTTTCGAGCAGGGGAGCCTCGACTTCGGAGAGCACCAGGTTGTACACATCCGTGACGGACGCGCCCTCAAGGTGGGCGAAATAATTGTGCAGCGCCTTCTCGACACTCCCGCGAAGGGTCTGGCCTTCTTCGCTCGGCGTGTTGAGGTGCTGTTTCAAATTCACGTTGTCGCTCACGGGTGTTGTTCCACTCACTAAAGTCTCGGTCATCATCGTCATGCGGCCACCCCTTCTTCGTCCCCTGTCAGGCTCTTGTAACGCTCGGCGAAGAACTCCCGAACGTTGGCGCATTGTGTTTCCGTACCATCCAAACGATTGAAACGGGCGCGAAACTCCCTGGCGCCCGGCAAGGTTGCGAGATACCAGCCCACATGCTTGCGCGCAATACGCACGCCCATCACGTCCCCATAGAAGGCGTGAAGGGCGGCCAGATGCTCCAGCAGAATGCGTTCCACCTCGATCAGCTTCGGTGCCGGCAATTTCTCGCCGGTACGCAGGAAGTGCTCGATCTCGCGAAAAATCCATGGCCGCCCTTGAGCGGCACGACCCACCAACAGGCCATCGGCACCGGTCGCATCAAGCACGTAACGGGCCTTCTCTGGCGAATCGATATCGCCGTTGGCGAAGACCGGAATCGACACCGCCTTCTTGATCGCGGCAATCGTGTCGTACTCGGCTTCCCCGGTGTACAGATCGGCGCGCGTGCGGCCATGCACGGCCAGCGCAGTGATCCCGGCCTGTTCGGCGATTTTCGCCACGGTCAGGCCGTTCTTGTTCTCGCGATCCCAGCCGGTGCGGATCTTCAGAGTGACCGGTACATCCACCGCAGCCACCACGGCCTGCAGGATCTCGGTCACCAGTGCTTCGTCCTTCAGCAACGCGGAGCCGGCGGCCTTGTTGCAGACCTTCTTCGCCGGGCAACCCATGTTGATGTCGATAATCTGAGCGCCCAGCTCGACGTTGGCCCGGGCCGCCTCCGCCAGCATCTGCGCATCACCACCGGCGATCTGCACCGAGCGTGGCTCGGGATCACCTTCGTGGATCATGCGCATGCGCGACTTGCGGGTGTTCCACAGGCTCATGTCGCTGGTAACCATTTCCGAGACTACAAGCCCTGCGCCCAGACGCTTGCACAGCTGACGAAAGGGCTGATCGGTGACGCCCGCCATCGGGGCAAGAATCAAGCCGTTCTGCAATGTGTATGGGCCGATGCGTACCGCCGACATAGGACTTCCCTGAGGTGGGGCCGGATCATGAGAGTTCGAAAAAGGGTGGGCATGATACCCGCTCTCGATGACTGGTTAAAGGCTGAATTGAACAAAATCTGAACAGTAATTTTGTTATCGCCGCTGGTTTGGTCGTGCACGGCGAAGTCAGAAAACCGCCGTCAATCCACAAACCACGCGGGCTTCACTCGGGTGAGTGGAAACTCAGGCTGTAATTCACCGCTTTCGGGCCTGGATCGAGAATGTCCAGTGCAATGTGGATCGGCGTCTGCGGCGGCATCTCCGGCAGGCCTTCAAGATCGCCCTTGAGGTATTCGCCGGGTTTGAAGCGACGACTGGCGATCAGATGACCATTGAGATCGGCAAAGCGCAGTTCCAGCAGCGGGAACGGCTGGGAAAACGTCGCCCGGTTGTAGATGATCGCATCGACCACCAGTGCACCGTTGAATTCCGGATGGCTGCGCACCACCAGATTGCTGCTCTTGATTCTGGCGATGTCGACCTTGGACGGCACCGTGCAGCCGATCTGCGGGCAGATTTGCTGGAACCATGGGCGGTATTGGTCCTGCCGGGCCAGTTCGTCGAAATGATAGGCGATGTACTGCGCCGCCAGACAACCCGCCGCGATCAGCACCAGCAGCAGCCAGAGCAGGCGTCGGCCCCAGGGCGAGCGGCGTTTTTGCCAGTCGAGTTGCAGCGGATCGTCGGTCAGGTCTTGCAGGACTTCGGCACGTACGCCGGGTTCGGCACGTTCGCGCTTTTTGCGCAGCGGCGCGATCGACGGCAAATCGTCATCATCGCTGTCGTCGCTGGCCGACAGCCGTTCACGGCGGGCATTCGGGTCGATCGGGTCGTGCAGGCGCAACTGCGGAATGCGCGGCTCGTCATCTAGGTCCACCGGTTCCAGCGACAGCGAGGGCTCGGTGCGTTCGGGTTCGAGGGTCTCGATGGCTTCGATGTCCGGCTCGCCATCCGGCTTCGATGTGCGCTCATCGGCCGGTTCGCTGAACAGGCTGCCTGGCCATGCCGCGTCATCCGGTTCGGGGCTGTCGCGGCGTGCACTCAGGGCGTCCTCGCGAGTGCGCCCCGGTTCGGTGACCGGCTGGATTTCGCGCTGCTCAAGACGGGCCAGTTCCTGATCCAGGTCGAGGCTGTCGAGATCCAGTTCCGAAGCGTTCCACTGCTTTTGGCTGATCGCGCGTGGCGCTGGCGTTTCACCGACAACAGGTGATGGTGCTTCAGCCTGCGCCGGCGCGATGGGCGTCAGTGCATCCTTGCCGGCGTGTTGTTCGAGCAACTGTTTGGCGGCGTTGAACACTTGCAGGCAGGAGCCGCAGCGAACCACCCCGCGGGCCACGCTCAATTGAGCATGGCTGACGCGGAAACTGGTTTGGCAATGCGGGCACTGAGTGACGAAGCTGTCGGTCATGCGGCGATCCGGTTTATGCAGGCGCTCATATTAGCGCCGACGGCCAGTGATGCGCACCCAGCCGTCGCGATTGGCAATCGGGTCGAGATCGAAGTCCTGTGCATAAGCGGCGGCGACTTCGTCACCTTGTTCGGCGAGGATGCCCGACAGCGCCAGACGCCCGCCGGGCTTGACCAGGCAAGACAGTTGCGGTGCCAGCGAAACCAGCGGGCCGGCGAGGATATTGGCGACCAGCACATCGGCTTTGACCTGCGGCAGATCTGGCGGCAGGTACAGCGGAAACAGCTCGTCGGCGATATTGTTGCGCCCGGCATTGTCGCGCGAAGCTTCCAGCGCCTGCACGTCGATGTCGGTGCCGACCGCTTGTTTCGCGCCCAGCAGCAGCGCCGCGATCGCCAGAATCCCCGAGCCGCAACCGAAGTCGAGCACGTCGCAGTCTTTCAGATCCTGGCCGTCGAGCCATTCCAGGCACAACGCAGTGGTCGGGTGCGTGCCGGTGCCGAAGGCCAGGCCCGGGTCCAGCAGCAGGTTGACTGCGTCAGGTTCCGGCGCAGCGTGCCAGCTCGGCACGATCCACAGGCGCTGACCGAAACGCATCGGCTGGAAGCCGTCCATCCAACTGCGTTCCCAATCCTGATCTTCGATCACTTCACTGTGATGCTCGGGCAGCGGGCTGCCGGTCAGCAACTCCAGATGAGCCAGAACCGGTTCCGGTTCAGTACCACCCTCGAACAGCGCCAGCAAATGCGTGTGCGACCACAGCGGGGTGGTGTTGAGTTCCGGCTCGAAGATCGGCTGGTCTTCAGCGTCCATGAACGTCACCGACACAGCGCCCACCTCAAGGAACGCGTCCTCGTAGGTTTCGGCTTGTTCCGGGGTGATGGCGAGACGGACTTGCAGCCAGGGCATGGCGGTTACCTTTGAAATCTGTGGGGCAGCCCGAAGCTGCAAAAGCGCGCAGTTTACGCCAGGTCGCCAGCAAAGTGGACAAGCCGGTCTGCTGTTACACATTCGCGGACGCGATATACCGCTGTATCGCCTGAGCGCGCTGGTCGGCAAATACAGTGGAGGCTCATTTCTACGCAACAACGGGCCGGGAATATGGCAACTCAACAAGGGATTGTAGAAGAAACCGCAGCCACCGCTGCGTCTGCAGGGACGGTGCAGGAGGTTTTGCTGCGGATTACGCGTTGGCAGGTGTTGATCGACAAGCGCCTGAGCAGCCAGATGAGTTTGTTCGAGGCCATGGAAGATTTCGCATTGACCGAACTGCGCAGTCATCACCCTGACGGCAATATCGATCCGGGTTTTGTACAGGTCCTGCTTGATGCGATTGTGCAGAAAATGATCGATGGCAAGCCTTTGATGTACCTGGCAATCCGCGACGCTCCGTATCGCTGGCCGGGTGCTGCCGATCGCGGCTTGCCTGCCAGCCAACGCGAAGCGGTTATCCAGACGGTAGATAGCGTTGCCGAGCATTTCCTCGCTCAGTACAAAAATTACCTGCAAGAGCTTTGGCAAACCAAGGGGCAGGAGGCGGCGTTCGATCGCCTCGTCGTGCGCAAGCTGCAGCGGTTTATCGACGATATCGACGCGCTGTTCAACGCAGACCGGCTCGCGAACCTGACGCTGGATCGATTGCGCAGGCAAATCGAAAAGATTGAGGGCCGAAACGCTCGCCGGTATCGGTTGACCGCGCTGGCAACCGGTGCGGAAAAGAAAATTCTTCAAGCGCAGTCATACGCGAGTTTGCCGCACTGGCTGCGAGTGCTGAACGAACCGGACCGCGCCAGATTGCGCCAGTATCAGCAACAGACGTCACTGGCCCAGGCCGCGCTTGATGACCTGCTGGAAGGCTATGGATCGCTGCGCGCCTTCGCCCGTCAACAAGCGATCGATTACCTTCTGCTCAAACTCGACATCGAAATAGAACCGGACCGCATCGAGGTGCGCTTGAAATGGCGCTCGGCGGTCGGCGAGCCAACGCAGAACCGCAGCCTGAGCGAATTGCTCGCGGCGGGGCCGATCGGTAAGGATTTCGTTGCGGTGCTGGACGTTACCAGTGGTCCTTCGCAACGCAATCAGCCTCTGACGCCGACATTCGTTGCCGACATGCTGGCAGAGCTGGACTGTCCGGCGGATTACCTGCAAGTTCTGGCCCGGCAGTACGAGCGCGAAGGCGTGCAGAAAGCCTCGTTCGACTGGCTTGTCGCGCGGCTCCAACAAAGCGCGTTCGTTGCACGTTGCGCTGGGCATCTGACCGTGGCCGACCATGACCGCCTCGGTCAGGCGTGGGCTACAGATGTCACAGAGAAAACTCTGCGATTCGCTGCGCTGACGCTGCCCAACGGCATGCAGTGTGCTGACCTGCTGGTGTGTTATCGCGAAGAGACTGCGCAACAGGTCGAGGATCTTTTGCTGTACGCGCCGAACAAGCCAGATGGCCAGGAATGGGTGCGCTTGCGTTCGCTGTCGGCGTTGACCGGAGAGGTCTGGAGCTGGACGCAGAGCGAATCCGGGCGCGAATACCTGTTGCAGCAACTTTCACCCACTGCGCATCGCAAGGCGCGGGATTACCTGTTAGCCGTGTCGGCGAGCCCGGCTCTCTGGGGAATGACCAGTGACATTCGTCGCGCACCCGTTACGTTCGCCGAAGGCGTTGAAGCCGCGGTAAAAATGGGTCTGGCAAAAAATCTGCAGCGCGTCGAGGAGGACAACGCGCTGCGCTGGTACACGACGCTGGGTCTTGAGGCCCGCCGGCGCATCAGCAGCCTGAACCAGGAACTGGTGGTGCATCAGCAGACCTTCAATGAATTGCTGGGCGGTTTCGAAGTTTTCGTCGACTTCGCCAGGCGCACGGTTGCCGCAGCGATTGCGCCGTATATGCGCAGCAAGAGTGTGCTTGAGCCGGTCGACCCGGGCACCGTGTTGATCGACTACAGCCCCGGCGTTGCCGACCGCAGGAAGCAGCCATCAGCCAGTCTGCTCGATCTGGCGATCTACGGCTACGATGACAACGCTGGCATCGAACATCCAAAAAAAGGCGTGCGCTCGTCAGTCGGCCAGGATTTGAGTCAGGTCCGCAGCGCCGAGCTGGTGCGGTACATGCGCGGGGCCTGGCTGGGTGACAAGTACGCGAAAGAGATTCGTGGCCAATACCTGGACGCTCGCGATGAAGCCTACGAGTTGCGTCGGTTCGGCTACCGCAATGTGCTGTTGTCGAAAATGGATCGTGACCTGCGCATTGCCAGAAGTCAGGCACGCTTGAGCGATGCGGTGTATTCGGCGCTGGTCCGTCAGGTCTCGCTGCTCAGCCAACCGTCAACGTCGGGAGCGCATGTGCCGGGTGCCGACATTGCTGCGAGCGACGGCGTGTTCAAGTTCACCGTGCGCCATAACGTCGTGCTGGGGGTATACGTTTTTATCTGTTGCCAGCCCGAACCGTCCCGGTGGCTATACACGCCGGATGCTTCCGACGGTCTGACGGTGCGCCCGTATCTGTCACTGGAGGGCGAAGTCGCCGGTACATTGCATGACTACCTGATGGCGCGCTGCCCCGTCGCTGCGCGCAATACCGTGTCACGCTCATTGCGCGCGATAGCGGCAAAGAAACAGCGCGTCGATACGCTGTACGAAGCGCAGCGAGTGATTGACGCGCGCAATGAGTTCAACGCTTACATCGAGCGTACGGTCACGGACGTGGAGGACATCACCACCAGCCGTGCGGAAATGATCGAAAGACAAGTGGTCAAGGGACTGATGTTCGGCGCGGCGCCGTTTTGTATGGTGTTTCCGCCGTTTGCCTTGCTGCTGGATGTTGTATTCATCGCGGTCAGCGCCGGCCAGGCAGTCGCGGCGCACCTGGAGGGCGATGTTGATGGCGCGCTCGTTCATTGGCTGGAGGCATCATGGGGCGCGCTGTTTGCCATGGTGGGTGCCGGCAGCGCGGTCAAGTTCCTCGCAGGCACGGTCAGTAATCTGAAGCGTACGACGAGGCCGGTCTCATTGTTGGCCGAACGCCTCGAGACGCTGACGCCGATTCGCAAGGAAACACTGCCGGCAGTCCGGGAGGTGCGTTTTCGCGCCGGGCAGGCCGTCGGCAAGGCGCCCGAACAGTTGCAGCGGGTCACTGAAGAAACGGTGTTTTTCGGTACCTGGCGCAGTCCGCCAAGCGCCGGGCAGCCTCAACCGAGCTATTACATCCACAACAAAGGCAGGTATTTTCAGGTCCGGGAAAATCCGCATTTCGGTGGGCTCAGCTTGATTGATGCCCGTCGCCCCGCGGCCATTTATCAGCGGCCTATACGTTTGACAGCCAACGGCAAGTGGACCCATGACCGTGTCGGGCTGCGCGGCGGCAATGATCAGGTGCGCAATCTTGGCCATGTGAATAATCTGCGCAACGCATTTCCCGGGCGTGTCGAGCCGGTGCTCAACCGGGGCGCAATGCAGGGTGAGGCTGTGGTCGCGAAGTTCGTTGCCGGGTCGAAGGATAATTATCTGTTTTCGCTGAACGCGCAGACCTGTGTCATCGCCTCGATGTACAACCCGCTGACGAAGGTTGGCGCGGTCGTCCATTTCGATCACAACATTCGCTCGCTGATCGAACGCACCGTTCGGGACGTGATGAAACGATTGGGAGGCTCGACCAAGGATGTTCGCGCTACGCTGGTCGGCGGCGACTGGTTGACTGGCACGGATATCGGCGGATCGGTCAGGCGCGTATTGCGGCAGCAAGGGCTGCGACCGACCTGGGATTACTGGTCCTATTCCTCTTGTCTTGGCAACAATTACGCCGTGTCGTTGAATCTGCACAACGGTGTATCGACCGTGTTCAAGACATCCGCCAGTCAGGTCGAGCGGTTGTATACGCCGGTTTTGCAGCGGGCGCGGTATGCCAATGACGCAGTCTCGACGCGCGCGACGAGCTTTATGCAGCGGGTGCGCAGCAGGCCGTTGTATGAGGATGGCTCGGGCAACGTCGTCGACAAGGTCGGCCGTCGGGCCACCGCCGCGATGATCGACGAGCAGGCTTTTTCGATGGTGTTGATGAACTGATGTGTTTGTTGCAGACATAAAAAACCCGATCGCAAGGATCGGGTTTTTCACGCCGGTGCAGTCTTACGACTGTTTGGCCAGCTTGTGCTCGAGGTAGTGAATGTTCACACCGCCTTTGCAGAAGCCTTCGTCGCGGACCAGATCACGGTGCAGCGGGATGTTGGTCTTGATCCCGTCGACCACGATTTCGTCCAGGGCATTGCGCATGCGGGCCATGGCTTCGTCGCGGGTCGCGCCGTAAGTGATCAGCTTGCCGATCAGCGAGTCGTAGTTCGGCGGAACGGCATAACCGCTGTACAGGTGCGAATCGACGCGTACGCCATTGCCGCCCGGGGCGTGGAAATGCTTGACCGTACCCGGGCTCGGCATGAAGGTTTTCGGGTCTTCGGCGTTGATCCGGCACTCCAGCGAGTGACCGCGAATCACCACGTCATCCTGAGTGAACGACAGCTTGTTGCCAGCGGCGATGCTGAGCATCTCCTTGACGATGTCGAGACCGGTGACCATCTCCGAAACCGGGTGCTCCACCTGAACACGGGTGTTCATTTCGATGAAGTAGAAGCGACCGTTTTCGTAGAGGAACTCGAAAGTGCCGGCGCCGCGGTAACCGATGTCGATGCACGCCTTGACGCAACGAGCCAGGACTTCCTGACGCGCTTTCTCGTCGATGCCCGGTGCCGGCGCTTCTTCGAGAACCTTCTGGTGACGACGCTGCAGCGAGCAGTCGCGGTCGCCCAGATGGATGGCGTGGCCTTGGCCGTCGGACAGCACTTGCACTTCGACGTGGCGCGGGTTGGTGAGGAATTTTTCCAGATAGACCATCGGGTTGCCGAACGCCGCGCCTGCTTCGGTGCGGGTCAGTTTGGCGAAGGCGATCAGGTCTTCTTCCTTGTGCACCACACGCATGCCGCGACCACCACCGCCGCCAGCGGCCTTGATGATCACCGGGTAGCCGACTTCACGACCGATGCGCAACGCTGTTTCTTCGTCTTCCGGCAGTGGGCCGTCGGAACCAGGAACCGTTGGCACACCAGCTTCGATCATCGCGTGCTTGGCCGAGACCTTGTCACCCATCAGGCGAATGGTTTCGGCTTTCGGGCCGATGAAGGCGAAGCCGGAGTTCTCGACCTGCTCGGCAAAATCGGCGTTTTCCGCGAGGAAACCGTAGCCTGGGTGGATGGCGGTAGCGCCAGTCACTTCAGCGGCGGCGATGATGGCCGGGATGTGCAGGTAAGACTGAGAGGCAGACGCCGGGCCGATGCAGACGGATTCGTCTGCCAGACCCAGGTGCATCAGCTCTTTGTCGGCCTTGGAGTAAACGGCGACGGTCTTGATGCCCATCTCTTTGCAGGCACGCAGAATCCGCAGGGCGATCTCACCGCGGTTCGCGATCAGAACTTTTTCCAACTTCGCAGTCATCAAAGGCTCTCCGCAGTTCAAACGATGGTGAACAGCGGTTGGTCGTACTCAACCGGCTGGCCGTCTTCGACGAGGATGGACTCGATCACACCGCTGGTTTCAGCTTCGATGTGGTTCATCATCTTCATGGCTTCGACGATGCACAGGGTGTCGCCTTTCTTCACGGTCTGGCCGACTTCAACGAAGGCTGGCGACGCTGGCGAAGATTTGCGATAGAACGTGCCGACCATCGGCGAACGGGCAACGGTGCCGTTCAGCGCCGGGGCAGCAGCGGCAACCGGGGCGGCAGCAGCGACTGGAGCGGAGGCAGGTGCAGCGGCCGGAGCCTGCATCGGGGCCGGCGCGTAGTATTGCTGAGCCGGGGTCTTGCTGTGACGGCTGATGCGTACGGACTCTTCGCCTTCCTTGATCTCGAGCTCGTCGATGCCGGACTCTTCCAGCAATTCGATCAGTTTCTTAACTTTACGGATATCCATGAATCATCAACTCCCAAGGGTCGGTCAGGGGCGTTTAACGCTTGTTGTTCAAGTCGTTGCCTGTGTTTCAAGCTGTTCTAGCGCGGCCTCCAGGGCCAGTCGGTAACCGCTGGCGCCAAGGCCGCAGATCACTCCCACCGCTACATCGGAGAAGTAGGAGTGATGGCGGAAAGGTTCGCGTTTGTGCACGTTGGACAAATGCACTTCGATGAATGGGATGCTCACTCCCAGCAGCGCGTCACGTAATGCGACACTTGTGTGCGTAAAAGCCGCCGGATTGATCAGAATGAAATCGACACCTTCGCCGCGGGCGGCGTGGATGCGCTCGATCAATTCGTACTCGGCGTTGCTTTGCAGATACAGCAGATGATGGCCGGCTTCTCGGGCGCGGCGCTCCAGATCCTGGTTGATCTGCGCCAGCGTCGTCGAACCGTAAGTGCCGGGTTCGCGGGTGCCGAGCAGGTTCAGGTTGGGGCCGTGCAGCACCAGTAGGGTCGCCATCTGCGGAGTCCTTGTCATGAATGAGCAATCGTCAGAACCCGGCGACTATGCCGCAAAGCCTTTGTGACTGTCCAGTTCCATGCAATAGCCAGCACGATGGCCGATGTTTGCGCGAAGTATGTGACTAATGTCTCGAATCCGGTCATTCAGTGGCGGCTGGGCTGACGCCATCGCGAGCAGGCTCACTCCTACAGGGGGGACGCGATCCAAGGTAGGAGTGAGCCTGCTCGCGATAGCGATTTGTCAGACGCGAAAGGCCTGAACGGCGGTATGCAGTTGCCCGCCCAATACCAGCAAGTTCTCGCCTTGTTCGCGACCACGACCGATGCGCAGCAGATTTTCCCCACCCAGCTGATGAATTCGCTCGCTGTGATCGCGGATTTCGCTGACTGCGCCGCTCTGCTGCGCGGTGACGTCGGCAATGCGAATCGCAGTGTCGGAAATGGTCTGGATTGCCCCGACAATCTTGTCCAGTGCACCGTCCGCCGCTTGCGCCTGATTGGCGGTGGCCTCGGCGTGTTCGACCTGCGCACGCATGCCTTCGACCGATTGCCGGGCGGCGGTTTGCAGGCCGGCAATCAGCGTCTGGATCTCCGCCGTGGCGCCAGCCGTGCGTTGCGCCAGCGAGCGTACTTCTTCGGCGACCACCGCGAAACCGCGACCCATTTCCCCGGCGCGCGCCGCTTCAATCGCCGCGTTCAGGGCGAGGAGGTTGGTCTGGTCGGCAATCGAGCGAATCACCGTCAGCACGCCGCCGATGGTGGCCGACTCTTCGGCCAGGTGCTCGATCATCTGCGCGTTGCCTTGCACTTCACCGACCAGCGCATGCAGCCCGGTGAGGCTCTGGCCGATCACCGTCTGACCATGCTCAACGGCAAGGCCCGCGTGGCGGCTGGCGTCCGCTGCCTGCTGCGCATCGCCGGCGACCTGTTGAATGGTCGCCTCCAGTTCGCCCAGCGAATCGCGGATCAACGCGGTGTCGCCAGCCTGATGCTCAGCGCCGCTGTGCAGGTCGTTGCTCAATTCGGCCAAAGTGCGGCTGCTTCCGGCGACTTGCTCGGCATTGCCGCGAATGGTCCCGACCAGATCTACCAGATAGGCACGCAAGCGATTGAGCGAGGCTTCGATGTCATGCAGTTCGCGGTTGGTCTTGCCCAAGCGGATGTCACTGCTGAAATCGCCCTCGGCCCAGGTCGACAGCGCCGGGGCGAGATTGGTCAGGGTGCGCGCCAGGCGACGCTGCAAGGTGTCGATCAGCAGCGCGATAAGCAGAATCAGGCCGATCATCACGCCTTGCATCAAGCGAACTTCGCCCTGGATCTGCCCGTGCTGGGCGCGCACCGCCGGTTCCAGAGCCGCGATGGCTTGTTGCACCGCAGCGATTTTCTGATGGGTCGCGACACTCAAATCAGTGCGTTTCTGAATTTGCTCACGGGTGCGCTCAAGCTCCGCCGGATAACGACCGAGCAGGCTGTTGAGTTCCCGTTTGAGGCCGACACCAGCGTCTTCGGCGACGGTTTTTTCGCTGTTCTCGATGCCCATCATCGCGGCGAAGTCGTCGCTGCCGGAGGCGCTCTGGCTGACCACGCCGAGCAGGGGCAGGGCGTCGATGGCTTGCGCCTGGGCGCGGATGTTGCTGACTTCGCGCTCGACATCCGCAGCCAGTTCGCTGCGTCCGCTGCTGACCAGTTTGTCGCGTGCCAGCGAAAGCTTGCCCAAATGCTGTGACGCCACCAGCAGCGGCGTCAGGTAGCTCGCGTTGCCGTTGGCGTACGTGCTCAGCTGTTCGAGGCTGGCGCTCAATTCGCGCTCGGCTTGTAGCAGCAAGGCCTGCGGATCACCGGCCAGTTTGCCGGCGGCGAGCAGGTCAGTCTTGCTGAACTCGGCCAGCCCGGACAGGCTCGGGCGCAGCGACTCGGCCAGCGTCGGTGGTAGATCAGCCAGTTGCGTTTGCAAGTCGTCGATGGCCTGGCTGGCGCTGCTCAACCGCAAGGCGTCGCCGCTGGCGAGGTAATCCTCGACGTTGCGTGCGACTTCGTTCTGAAATTGCTGGGACAGGCCCAGATATCGCTCCATCAGCAGATAAGGACGTTCGAGGGCTTTTTGCGACCACCACAGCGTGGCGCCGAGTGCCAGGCACACAGCGACCAGCAGCAGCGTATTGAGATTGGTGAGCAACTTCAGGCGCATGACGGCTACCAACGGCAGAAATGGTAAGCGCCTGAATTTATTGCGGTTCTGTTACAGGGTTATGACCGAATCAGTGGATTCCAATGAAAAAGTGGCACTTTGCTTTGAGTGTCGCGCCGTCTGCACCCGATTGCGTCCCGCACCTTTGGCGCGGTACAGCGCTTCATCGGCCTGGCTGGCCATCATCAGGCTGTCGCAGTCGTCGTGCATTTCCACCACACCGGCGCTGAAGGTGCACCACAAGTCCTGCGGCTGCGCCGGATAGTGAATTTCGGCGAAGCGCTGGCGGATCTCATCGAGCACATTGTGTGCGGCTTCGATGTCGGTGTCGGGCATGACGATGGCGAACTCTTCACCGCCGTAACGGCCGATGAAATCGGTCTTGCGCAGGCGCTGCTTGAGAAACAGCGCCAGGCTCTTGATCACCCGGTCGCCCATCGGGTGGCCGTGGCTGTCGTTGACCCGTTTGAAGTGGTCGATGTCGAGCATGGCAAAACTCAGCGGCTTGTTCTCGCGGCGGGCGCGGAACGAGCAGTCCTCAAGCAATTGCAGGATGTGCGTGTGGTTGTACAGGCCAGTAAGGCTGTCGCGCACCATCCGCGCTTTCAGATTGCGCGCGCGGGCGGCACGGTTGCGCACCGTCGTAATCAGGTGGCGTGGCTTGATCGGCTTGGTCAGAAAGTCATCGCCGCCTTCGCTCATGGCGTCGAGCTGCTTGTCCAGATCGTCCTCGGCCGACAGATAAATGATCGGCACACTGACATAACGGTCGTTGTGGCGAATCACCTTGGCCAGTTCGGTGCCGGTGCAGGCCGGCATGTACATGTCGAGGATGATCAGGTCGGGCTGGAAGTCCGCCAGTTCGGCCATCGCCTGGATCGGCTCGATCAAGGTGCGCGTGACGATCCCGGCGCTGTTGAGCAGGCGCTCGGTGTGCAAGGCCTGGGCGCGCGAGTCATCGATGATCAGTACTTTGTAGGGTTCGTACTGCGCAACGCAGGTGAGCACTTCGATTTTTTCCAGCAGGCTCGACGCTTCGAGGGTGCCGGTGAGAAATTCCTGGCCGCCGGCGCGCACGGCGGCGAGGCGGGTCGGGGTGTCGGTTTCGTGCAGGCTGAAAAACAGCAGCGGCAACGGCTCGTCGAGACCGACCTGGGCTTCAGCGGCCAGTTTCAGGCCGACGCCGGGCCCGCTGAAGTCCACGTCCATGACAATCGCCGCCGGCAGGCGCTCGACCATCGATGAGCGAAACGCCGAAACGCTGTCCAGCGCCTGCGCGCTCAAACCGAAAAACTCCAGTTGTTTGGCCAGCCGTTCAGCGCGGTCATAATCCTGCAGCAGCACATAGATCGGCTTGCGCAGCGGCGGCAGAAAGGTTTGCTCGAGCTGATCGCCATGCCGCAGGCCGGTGCGCGACAAACGCTGCATCAACCGGTTGAGGTCGGTAATCAGCCCGCTGCTGAGGCGCCCGCGATTGGCGTCCACCGCTTCCAGCGACTGGCTGATATGCCGCGCCAGTTGCGTGTGCTCAGGTTGTTCGAAGCGCTCGGCAAAACGCAGCAGGCGCAGGTTGGCCTCGCTCAGTTCGGCGAGGTCGACGGTTGACCATTCGCTGCGCTGCAGGCGCTGCCATATCTCGAGAATCTGACGCGCCTGATGAATTACCCGCTGGGCAAAGTGGTGCTTGAGACGCTCACGGCTGGGGTCTTCTGGCTCGGTCATATCCTGACTACTAGTTAGGCTGCATGCTGAGATCGACTGGTGGCTCTATGCTAGCACCTCTTTTCCCTTAGACGAGTGTCGTACGTCAATAATCTGATGTGCGACACCATTCAGTTTCTGACCGGTTGGTTTCGTGCCCAGCCTGCCGGGCGCATGCTGCGCCGTGTGCGGGCGTCGCCGATGTTGACCCAGAGCGCTTTCCAGCGGTGGTGCTCGCCTTGTGCGTCGGACAAGTGTGAGCTAAGGACTCAGGGATTCCCCTAGGGCAAGCGTCACTCGCCCGCATCATTTGCGGCTTATCGCTACCGGCCAGTGCTAGGCCCTGGCACGTTGTTGTATGGTTGTGGTCGAACCGTTGAACTCAAGTGATTGAAAGGATATCGCCATGCTGGACTGGAAAAACCGCGCGGGCAGCGCGCCTGAACGTGCCGCCGAGCCCAAGTCGGCCACCCGCAGCTACGTGAGCGGGCTGTTGTTCAGCCGCGCGCTGGCCACACTGGTCGGCCTTTATCTGCTGGTGACCATTGGCCTTGGCTGGTACTGGAGCCAGGAGCCGGCGCTGTTTCCGGTGGCGCAAAATGCCCAGGTCGCGGCTGAGAAGGAAGGCAAGCAAATGGTCGTCGGCTACACCACGGTCGAAACCCTGAAGACCGTCGCCGGCACCTTGCTCGACAAGCCGGGCGGCTACATTTCCAACGACCGTTTCCCGCCGGGCCTGTGGATGGACAATACGCCGAGCTGGGAATACGGCGTTCTGGTGCAGGTGCGTGACCTGACCCGTGCCCTGCGCAAGGATTTTGCCCGTTCGCAATCGCAGTCGGCCGAAGACGCCGATCTGGCCAAGGCCGAACCGCGTTTCAACTTCGACAATAAAAGCTGGGTGCTGCCGTCCAGTGAGTCGGAATATCAGGAAGGCATCAATTCCCTGAGCCGCTACCAGTCGCGCCTGTCCGATCCTAACCAGAAAAACGCATTGTTCTACGCGCGCGCCGACAACCTCAATAACTGGCTGGGCGATGTCGGCACCCGTCTCGGTTCGCTGTCGCAACGGCTGTCGGCCAGCGTTGGCCGGGTCAAGCTCAATACCGCGCTGAAAACCGAAGTACCCGCGGTTGGCGAAGTACCGCAGGTCGACGAGGAAGTCGTCGAGACACCGTGGATGCAGATCGACAACGTGTTCTACGAAGCACGCGGTCAGGCCTGGGCGCTGTCGCACCTGCTGCGCGCGATCGAAGTCGATTTTGCCGATGTGCTGGCGAAGAAGAACGCGACGGTCAGCGTGCGTCAGATCATTCGCGAGCTGGAAGCCTCGCAGGAACCGGTATGGAGTCCTATGATTCTCAATGGCAGCGGCTTCGGCGTACTGGCCAACCACTCGCTGGTGATGGCCAACTATATTTCCCGGGCCAACGCTGCGGTGATCGATTTGCGTCAACTGCTCAATCAGGGCTGATCAATGAGCCACAACGCCAGGGAGGCAGCCCATCGCGCCGCTTCCGATGCTGAACAGATCGCCTGGGTCGACGAGCACGACAACCTGCTCGGCGCCCTGGTGCGCTCCGATTTGCGCGAGCGCGGGCTGATCGGCCGTGGCACCTACATCATGCTGTTCAATTCCGCCGGTGAGCTGTGCGTGCACCGGCGCACGTTGAGCAAGGCGATCTATCCCGGATATTGGGACGTCGCTGCGGGCGGCATGGTCCAGGCGGATGAAAGCTATGCCGAGTCGGCGGCCCGTGAGCTGGAGGAGGAGTTGGGCGTCAGCGGCGTCGAGCTCACCGCCCACGATCACTTCTACTTCGAAGACACCGGCAACCGTCTCTGGTGTTCGGCGTTTTCCGCTGTCTGGGACGGTCCGCTGAAACTGCAGCCGGAAGAAGTCCTCGAAGCGCGCTTCATTCCCGTCGATCAGGTCATGCAGGAAATCTTGCACAAGCCTTATTGCCCGGACTCTTTGGCCGCATTGCAGCGCTATCTCAAGGCGCAGCAAAGCAACGTCGCAAAGAACACATGAATTGGCGCCGATTGGCACTTAGCAATCGCGATTTTTGCCGTTACACTGCGCGACCTTTTCAAGCTGCGCCGAGCCGTTTTCATAAACATTCGTTGCAGTAGCGCTGCCCCTGCCTGAGTGGGGCTTCGCGGTCGCGGACCTTGCCCAGGGTCGCGATCAGTCTTTGTCCTCCCGAGAGGATTGCCGGTGGCCAAAAAAGCCGCATCCTTCGCCGCCCTGGGCGGCCTGGTATTTTCTACCGACGCAGGTCGTCATTGTCCGGAATGCAGTAAACCGGTGGATGCCTGTATCTGCAAACAAACCGTGATCCCGGCCGGTGACGGCATTGCCCGCGTGCGTCGCGAAAGCAAGGGACGTGGCGGCAAGACGGTGACCACCATCACCGGCGTGCCCCTGGCCGAAGACGCGCTCAAGGAACTGGCGACAACGTTGAAGAAACGTTGTGGCACCGGCGGGGCGCTGAAGGACGGCATCATCGAAATCCAGGGCGATCACGTCGAGCTACTGTTGGCTGAGCTGATCAAGCACGGTTTCAAAGCGAAGAAGTCCGGCGGCTAGCAGCCTCTGTGAAACCCTCCGGCGGCTTGATCCGGCTTTGCAGCCTTGCAGATCCGGCGTCGTCGCCATGGTTTTCACAGAGCCTGTTCATGACCGGTTTCTAAACTCCACGCAGTCAGTGCGGTCTACCGCCGCACTGACGAACCGTCATTTTCATTCTTTAGACTGCGCCGGCCTGAACGACAGGCGACGCACTCTGACTTCTTTATAGGGGACTTCGATGTCCGTACGACGCACACGTAAAGACGATGGCAGCCAATGGACAGTTGCGGACAGCCGCAGCGTTTACGGGATTCGCCATTGGGGGGCCGGGTATTTCGCGATCAATGAAGCCGGTCGCGTCGAAGTACGTCCGAACGGTCCAAGCAGCTCGCCCATCGACCTGTTCGAGCAAGTCGACCAACTGCGCAAGAGCGGTTTGTCCTTGCCGTTACTGGTACGTTTCCCCGACATCCTGCAAGACCGTGTCCGTCAGTTGACCGGCGCTTTCGATTCGAACATCGAACGCCTGGAATACCAGAGCAAATACACCGCGCTCTACCCGATCAAGGTCAACCAGCAAGAAGCGGTGATCGAGAACATCATCGCCACCCAGAATGTCTCCATCGGTCTGGAAGCCGGCTCCAAGCCTGAGCTGCTGGCGGTGCTGGCGCTGGCGCCGAAGGGCGGCACCATCGTCTGCAACGGTTACAAGGACCGTGAGTTCATCCGCCTCGCGCTGATGGGCCAGAAACTCGGCCACAACGTATTCATCGTCATCGAGAAAGAATCCGAAGTCGGCCTGGTGATCGAAGAAGCCGCCTCGCTCAAGGTCAAGCCACAGGTTGGCTTGCGCGTGCGTCTGTCTTCGCTGGCCTCCTCGAAGTGGGCGGACACCGGTGGCGAAAAATCCAAGTTCGGTCTGTCCGCGGCGCAACTGCTGTCGGTGGTCGAGCGTTTCCGCGCCGCCGGGCTGGATCAGGGCATTCGCCTGCTGCACTTCCACATGGGTTCGCAGATTGCCAACCTGGCCGACTACCAGCATGGCTTCAAGGAAGCGATCCGTTATTACGGCGAGTTGCGCAACCTCGGTCTGCCGGTCGATCACATCGACGTCGGTGGTGGTCTGGGTGTCGACTACGACGGCACGCACTCGCGCAACGCCAGTTCGATCAACTACGACATGGACGATTACGCCGGTGTCGTGGTCGGCATGCTCAAGGAGTTCTGCGACGCGCAGAGCCTGCCGCATCCGCATATCTTCTCCGAAAGCGGCCGCTCGCTGACCGCGCACCACGCCATGCTGGTGGTGCAGGTGACCGACGTCGAGAAACACAACGACGAAATCCCGCTGATCGAGAACAAGGAAAGCCTGCCGGAAACCGTGCAGTGGCTGGTTGACCTGCTCGGCCCGACCGACATCGAAATGGTCACCGAAACCTACTGGCGCGCCACTCACTACATGAGCGACGTTGCCGCGCAGTACGCCGACGGCAAGCTGACCCTGGCGGAAAAAGCCCTGGCCGAGCAGTGCTACTTCGCCGTGTGCCGTCGCCTGCACAACTCGCTCAAAGCGCGTCAGCGTTCGCACCGCCAGGTGCTCGACGAGCTCAACGACAAACTGGCCGACAAGTACATCTGCAACTTCTCGGTGTTCCAGAGCTTGCCCGACACCTGGGCGATAGATCAGGTGCTGCCGATCATCCCGCTGCACCGTCTCGACGAGGAGCCGCTGCGCCGCGCGGTGCTGCAGGACCTGACCTGTGACTCCGACGGCAAGATCAACCAGTACGTCGACGAGCAGAGCATCGAAACCAGTCTGCCGGTGCACGCCTTGAACGAAGGCGAAGATTACCTGCTGGGCGTGTTCCTGGTCGGCGCCTATCAGGAAATCCTCGGCGACATGCACAACCTGTTCGGCGACACCGATTCGGTGAACATCTACCAGAACGCCGATGGCAGCGTGTACCACGCCGGCATCGAGACCCACGACACTATCGAAGACATGCTGCGTTACGTGCACTTGTCGCCGGAAGAGCTGATGACGCATTACCGCGACAAGTGCGCCAGTGCACGCATCAGCGCCAGCGAGCGCACGCAATTTCTCGATGCCTTGCGTCTGGGCCTGACCCGCTCCTCCTACCTGTCTTCCTGAGGCCAGGTGGCGATCTCGCCGGGTTGTCTGAAACTTTCCCGCAAGCCGCGGAAAATTCGGATGATCCGGTGGGATGTCTCCCAAAATCTGCGCGAAATGCTTGCCGGTCCCGGCCAGCAAAGTCATCCGGTCTGCTTTTCGCGTAGGTCATTTCCTAAGTTGTACTTCAGCTCTCTACTCGGCCATGGCTCTCGGCGAGAATCGCCGGCCGCCCCTCCTGTAGAGATCCGCCCATGTTCGATCCAGTCAACGAGTCGTCGTTTCGTCTCGATGTAGCGGGCCTGTCCGACCCTTTCGAAGTCCTGGCCTTCACCGGTACTGAAGCTCTCAGCGAAGCCTTCACGTTCGAGATCGATGTCTTGATCGACGATCCGCACCTGGACCTCGCCGGCCTGCTGCATCGTTCGGCTTTCCTCTGTTTCGGGCCGTCGGGGGAGGGCGTGCACGGGCAATTGCAAAGTCTTGTCCAGCATGAGCATGACCCCGGCCTGCGCTTGAGTCGGGTCCGGCTGGGGCCGAAACTCGCCTGTCTGGCCCTGCGCCTGAGTCAGCGCATCTTTAGTGGCCGATCGGTGCCGCAGATCCTCGAACAAGTGCTGAGGGAACACGGCATCGTCGGCAACCAGCGCCGCTTCGAACTGCGCCGCGACTACCCGGCCCGCACGTTCTGCACGCAATACCGCGAATCGGATCTGCAACTGCTGCAGCGTATGTGCGCGCAGGCGCAAATCCACTATTACTTCGAACACCAGCGCGACCGGCATTGTCTGGTGTTTACCGATGACCCGGCGCAGATGCCACTGGCCGGTGCAGCGCGGTATCAGTGTGAAGACGACGAGCAGCACGCCGCACCGGCACTGCGCCAATGGCGATTGTACAAGGCGTTGCAGTCCGGACCGTCAGGGCTGCAAACCGTGGAGCACGCCGAGGGTCATAGCGACCTGGCCGCGTTGCGCAGTGGGCATTGGCTGCGTCTGACCGGCCATCCCTTCGCCGAATGCAATCGCCAATGGTTACTGACGCGCATTGAGCATCGCGCCGATCCTGCCCTCGAACCGCCTTATACCAACCGCGTATTCGGCGCGGTGCAGTTGCCGAGTCCAGCATTCAGTACAGCCTCGCGGGTGCGCATGCACAGCCTGCAACGGGCCTGGGTGGTGACGGTCGATGAGCCACAGCCCGATCATCAGCGACCGGTAGCCGTACAGTTCGACTGGCTCTATCAGGGTGAAGGCGCTGCGCCGAGCCACTGTTGGCTACCTCTGGCACCCTCGCTGGCGCAGTCGTCCATGCCCGCGCTGAACGATGGCGTCGAAGTGGTGGTGAGCTTTTTCGAGGGCGACCCGGATCAACCGATGATCAGCGGTGTGCTGCAGCCATCGCTCGCCGCGGTGGAGGATGACGCTGACCCACCGCGGCTGCCTGACAGCCTGGAAAGTCATGGGCTGCTGCAACTGCTGATGAGCGCTGAGCCATTGCTGTTGCTCTGCCTGATCCCGGGAGGCGGAAGTTTCAGTCATTGTGCGCAGGCGGTGTGCAGTTGTCGGCTAGTCACGGCGCTTGAACAGAGCGGCGCAACATGACGGGCGCCCAGCCCCAGACGCAGTGGCTGTTGCTCGACAGCCTGGATGCCCCGCAGGCCTTGCCAGTGTTGCGCCAGGCGTTCAGCGCCGTGCGCCGATTCAGTCTGTTCGACGGCACCGAGTTCGAACCGGTCAGTGGGCACGGGCCGCTGCTGATCGATCTGAGCGAATGCCCGGCCCTGACCGCATTGTGTCACCGCGACCCGAATACGTGGCGCGGGCTGTTGCTCACCAGCGAGGTGTCGGCGCAACAGCTGCTTGGCCATTTGCAGCGCATGCTCACCGTGTCGTTCGGCCTCAGCCACCGCGCCTTGCTCAGCTATTACAACCGGCAGACCGCGAGCTATTTCTTCGATGCCTGCGATGCTGCCGAACTGAGCCGCTGGCTTGGGCCGATCCGTCAGTTGCGCTGGTTCGGCGGCACCTGGGCCGACCGGGCGATCGGCAGCCAGGGCTGGCAACAGTTGCGCAATCCGGGGCTGGCCGTCGAGCCACTGAACATCGAAGAAAACCTGACCCGGCGCCAGCGCGAGCGCCTGCAAACCTGCCTGCTCGAACAGCACATCTGGCGCTGGAGCCAATCGCTGGGAACCGAATACGCCACCATGGCCTCCCATGTCCAGCAAGGCCTGGCGCTGGGCTTCAGCGACCGCAGCGTGCTCGATGGCTGGTTGTGGCTACGCTTGTTGCATCCGCGGGCGGCGCTGGTGCCACCGCCGGTGGGGCTGACCCAGCAACAACGGCTTGACCATGTGCGGCGCCAGTGGCGCGGTGATCAGCCCTGAGACGAGGTTCCGCGCAGATGGCAGGTTTATTCCGGCAAGGGTTTGGCGCAATGCTCGGCAGCCTGTGGCTGCTCGCGCTGCTCGCGCTGCTCGCGCTGTGCGCGTGTTCGCCCGTGCAAGTGCTCAATGCACTGACGCCGGACAGTAGCTACAGCAAAACCGCAGGCATCGCTTATGGCGACGATTCGCGACAGAAGCTCGATGTTTATGTGCCGCGTACGGCATTGCCGGATGCGCCAGTGGTGGTGTTTTTCTATGGTGGCAGCTGGAACAGCGGCTCACGGAGTGACTACGCTTTTGTCGGCGAAGCGCTGGCATCAAAAGGCATCGTCGCGGTGGTGGCGGATTACCGTTTGTACCCACAGGTGCGTTATCCGCTGTTTCTGCAGGACGGGGCCCGCGCCGTGGCGTGGGTTCGCACGCATATCGTTGAGTTTTCCGGTAACCCGCAAAACCTCTATCTGATGGGGCATAGCTCGGGCGCCTACAACGCGGCGATGCTCGCGCTGGACGGCGAGTGGCTGGCGGCGGTGGGCTTGGCGCCCACGGATTTGCGCGGCTGGATCGGGCTGGCCGGGCCGTATGATTTTCTGCCAATCAAGAACCCTGCCGTGCGCCCGGTGTTCTTCTGGCCGGATTCACCGCCGCAGTCGCAGCCGATCAACCACGTCAGTCGCGGTGCGCCGCCTGCGTTGCTGATTGCGGCCCGTGAAGATGATCTGGTCAACCCGGCGCGCAACACCGGCGGCCTCGCCGACAAGCTGCGCGCCGCCGGTGTTCCGGCGCAGGATCTGTATTACGCGCGACCCAACCACATCACGTTGGTCGCGAGCCTGTCACGGCCGTTGCGGCGCCTGGCGCCGGTGCTCGATCAGGTGGTCGGCTTTGTCCGCCATACGCCGACTCAGTGAACGCCGCCGTTGAACCAGCCATCGTTGCGCTTGAGCCACCAGCCCTGCGCGCCGAGGGTGAGGCTGCGCAGCACCATGAACAGCAGGAAAGATATCCACAGCCCGTGATTGCCCAAACCCTGCAACGCCCAGGCGAACGGCACAAGCAGCACAACCGTGATCAGCATACCGTTGCGCATTTCCCGCGCACGGGTCGCACCGATGAACAAGCCGTCGAGCAAATAGCTCCACACCGCAATCAGCGGCAGCACGGCGAGGTACGGCAGGTAGATGAACGCGGTGTCGCGCACGCTCTGGATGTCGGTCTGCATCTCGATGAACAGGTGCCCGCCGAGCAGAAACAGCACGGCAAAACCAAGGCTGACGATCAGCGACCAGCCCCCGGCGACCACCAGCGAGCGGCGCAGGGCGAGGCGGTCGCGGGCGCCGATGGCGTGGCCGCACAACGCTTCGACGGCATGGGCGAGGCCGTCGAGCGCATGCGCGGTCAGCAGCAAGCCGTTGAGCAGCAGTGCATTGGCCGCTACGGTCGCATCGCCCAGTCGCGCGCCTTGCACGGTGATCATGAAAAACACCGATTGCAGCGCCAGGCTGCGAATGAAGATGTCGCGGTTGACCGCCAGCAACGGGCGCCAGCTCTGCCAGCGTTTCAATGCGGCCCAGACGATGTGCCCCGGATACGCGCGCAGCGCCTTGCGTGTCAGCAACAGGCCGAGCAGGGCGCCGCTCCATTCAGCAATCACCGAGGCCCGCGCCGAACCGACCACGCCCCAGTCCAGGCCCATGACGAACCATAGATTAAGCACGACGTTAATCAGGTTGGTGGTCAGTAGAATCGCCAGCGGCGCGCGGGCATTCTGCGTACCGAGGAACCAGCCGACCAGCGCATAACTGGCGAGCGCCGCGGGCAGGCCGAACAGCCGGGTGTGGAAGAATTCGCGAGTGAGTTGCTCCAGCTCTGCCGAAGGTTGCATGAAGTGCAGCGCGACCCCGCTCAATGGCACGCCCAACGTGCCAAGCAGCAGCGCCAGGCCCAACGCCAACAGCAATCCCTGCAACAGGATCTGCCGCAACGCCGCGCCATCGCTGCGCCCGGCCGCCTGCGCGGCAAACCCGGTGGTGCCCATGCGCAGAAAGCCCATGGCCCAGGCCAGAAACGTATAAAGGCTGGCGCCCACCGCCACCGCGCCCAATTGATGGGCGTGCGGCAAATGGCCAATGACGGTGCTGTCGACCAGCGCCACCAGCGGCACGGAAATATTGGACAGGATCATCGGCGCGGCGAGCGCCCAGACCTTGCGATGAGTCAGGCGGTCGCGCCAGTCGGCAATCAGAGTGGACATGCAGGCTCCTTTGGGGAGCGGGGATTGTAGCGACTCGTTGCGGATCTGCCGCAGCATGCCCTGCGAATATCTATATACCGCACCGCCTTTTCAGCCATGGGGTTCAATTGCCTTCCAGAGCGGTAATCACCCATAACCAGGTTGTAAGGGAAACAAAATGGAAAACGAGCCAAACATTATTCATCAACCGGTGACACTTGAAGCTTTGCAAGACGCTGGTTACAACGAGCGCCCGGAAGATATCAGGGTAAAAGCCCCTTACCGAAAGCATGTTTTCTGGCTGCCCAGACGCGAGAATGCGCAAGCGTTTGTTGTCAGGATCCAGGCGCTCATCACGGTTATCGGGGAGTGCAATTTCGGTACGGACTGCGGAATGGGGGGCAAGTTGTTTGTCGGTAACCTCCTCGCGAATGCGGCAGGTTATTTCCAGATCGACAAACCCTATGATCTGCTGATGCCTCGACTGCAGTGCGGTTCCAACGCCAAGACTTACGACCTTTTACTCCGAGATAACCAGCTGGCTTACTCCAGCCGCTATCCGATTGTTATCCACGCCCACGAGGACATCGATATTCATTACACCGTAGAGGCCATACCTGAAGAAACAGGTGACTGAGTCCCGGCAGCGTTTGTCATTCAATTGATCAGGATGATCAGCCCCCAAGCACAGGGGGCTTTTTCAGTTTCAGTGAATAATCCAGCTGAGCAACCACAACCCCAGCAACAGCCAGATGATCCCGGCAATGATCGACGCGTTCATGAACGCGCGAATCGCCGACCACAACAGCATCAAGCCGACGATCAGCGCGATGATGCTGATGATTGAAGTGTCCATCCCCAGCGTGCGGGAGAGCCCGTCGACGAAGTTGCCTCCGGCGTTGCTCAGCAGGTTGAACAGGCCGCTGAGCCCATCGACAATAAAGCGGATTACCGAACCGAGCACCTGCCCGAGCCATTCGAAAAAGCTTTCTACCTGCATGTGTGCGTCCTGATGAAAGAGCTGAGCCTTGGGCCACAACGGTAGTGGCCGAGTTCCCTGCATCATAGAAGGTTTACCACAATCCTGTAGGAGTGAGCCTGCTCGCGATGGCGTCGTGTCAGGCAAATCAATTTCAATGACACGACGCCATCGCGAGCAGGCTCACTCCAACAAAGATCAAGAGCGCCGCGCTTGCCTTCAGGCGTTATCCCCCCGAAGCTATACGCCTTCAGGAGAGCCCGATGAACCTTGTTGAACTGACCGAACGCCTGCACGCCATTCGCGACCGCAATGACTGGCGACAATTTCACAGCCCGAAGAACCTGGCGATGGCTGCCAGCGTCGAGATGTCCGAGCTGGTGGAAATCTTCCAGTGGCTGACTGAAGGCCAGTCGCGCCAGTTGTCCGCCGACCAGCTTGCCCACGCCGGGCAGGAAATCGGCGATATCGTCCTGTACCTGTTGTTGCTGTGCAGCGAGCTGGGGTTGGACATGAATGAAGTGGTGCGCGCCAAGCTCGCCGACAGCGAACGGCGGTTCAGTTGATGGGCGACCGGCATTTCGATCAGTTGGCGACGCGTTTCGCTGAAAAAATCTACGGCGGTGCCAAAGGCGCGATTCGCCTCGCGGTGTTGCAGGCCGATCTGGCCGAAGCGCTGCCCGACCGTCCGTTGCGCGTGCTCGACATCGGTGGCGGCCTCGGCCATATGTCGCTGTGGCTGGCCGAACGCGGGCACGACGTCACGTTTACCGAACCGGCCGAGCCGATGCTCGAAGGCGCCCGCCAGCGTTTCGCCGATGCCGGGCAACGCGCCACTTTTATCCAGGCACCATGGCAAGCGCTGCCCGACCAGCTCAGCGAACCGTTCGATCTGGTGATCTGCCACGCCGTGCTCGAATGGCTGGCCGAACCTCACGCCATTCTGCCGGTGCTGCATCAACTGACCCGGCCCAGTGGCTGGCTGTCGCTGGCGTTCTACAATCGCGACGCGCTGATCTACCGCAACTTGCTCAAAGGCCATTTCAAGAAGATGCGCAAGAACGTCATGGCTGGCGAAAAACAAAGCCTGACCCCGCAGCAGCCGCTCGACCCGCGGGAATTGGCAACGCAACTCGACGGTCTGTGGCAGGTCGAAAGCCAAAGTGGCGTGCGGGTTTTTCACGATTACATGCCGGTGGAGTTCCAGGCCCGCGCCGACCTTGCGGATTTGCTCGAGATGGAACTCGCTCACCGCCGTCACCCAAGCTTCGCCGGGCTTGGGCGATACTTGCACTGGATCTGCCGGCCGATCTGATCGGAGCGCGTCATGAAAGCTCAATCCGGGTTGTTGCTCATGTGTCTGGGGTTGGCCGCCTGTCAGGGCAGCAACCCCTACGTGGCTCAATCGCGGCCATTGCCGCCGGCGCCGCCGCAAGCCACCAGCACCTTCGACCGCAGTGCCTATCCGGCTGCGCCGCGTGATTACGCGCGCTACCGCAGTTGGGCCTGGCGCAACGGCCAGCTGCCGCCGGGCACGGTGTGGGCGGACTCGGCGCAAGTCGCCGAAGCGGTCAGCAATGCTCTGGATCAGCGAGGTCTGCGCCCGTTGCGCAACAACCGCCCGGCGGATGTGCTGGTCAGCGCGAACTTGCGCATGGAAACCCGCTTGCGTCAGGTCCGCGACGACTACGGTTATTACGGTGGGTACGGCGGCTACGATCGCTACGGGCGTGGTTACGGCATGTACAACAGCGTGCCGATCGTGCGCACCTATCAAGAGCAGGTCGTGGTCGTCCAGGTCGATCTGTTCGATGCCGGAAACGGTCAGCCGGTGTGGAGTGCCAGCGCCGAAACCGCCGCCACCGGTAATCAGATCGAGCGCAGCGATGCGATTCGCGAGGCTGTGGAAAAGGCCTTGGCGGCGTATCCTCCAGGTTAACTTCGCAGCATTCGAAATTCCCGCAGGTTCATGTCTTCATCCGGAGAAAAACCATGTTCCGCCGTCTCGCTCTACTCGCCATGGCCGCATTGCTCAGCGCTTGCGCGGCTAATCAGGTCAATCACGATTTCGACGCCAGCCGCGACTTCGCCGCCTATCGCAGCTGGAGCTGGAAAGACCCCGCCCTGCAATATCGCCCGGATGATCCGCGGATCAAGAGCGACCTGACCGAGCAACGTATCCGCCAGGCAGTGGCCGATCAACTCGATCAGCGCGGTTTGCGCCCGGCGCCTGCGGGCACCAGGGCTGATTTGAATGTACAGACCTACCTGATCGTCGAGGACCGCCAACAACAAGTGACGACCAACTATGGCGGCGGTTGGGGTGGTCCGTGGAACGGCTACTGGGGCGCGCCGATGTACAACGAAACGCGCAACATCACCTACAAGGTGGCGACCATCCAGGTCGATTTGCTCGACGGCAAGGACGGCAAACTGGTGTGGCGCGGCAGCGACGAGCAGATGCTCGCCAGCCGGCCGAACCCGGAAGACCGCAGCAGTGCGATTCGCGAAACCGTGACGCGGATTCTGAGCAACTATCCGCCGCGTTGACCCAAGATCGACATTCCCAATGTGGGAGCCAGCCTGCTGGCGATGACGGCGGCACATCCTGCAGCGATGTGCCAGACCCACCGCCATCGCCAGCAGGCTGGCTCCCGCAATATTTAGGGCGCAGCGCAAAGTGCACAGCCCCCAGCCCCGTCTACACTCACCAGCACCCACAGGAGGTCACGGCAAAGGAGTGCGCCATGTCGCCTCGTTCGCAATTCAACGGCCCGGCCCGGCAACGCGGGGCGATCGGGTTGATGGCGGCGGCCACGCTCAGCCTGGCGGTGGTCATGCTGTTGCTGGTGGTCGACAGCGGCCGCTTGTATATGGAACAACGCAAGTTGCAGCGCGTGGTCGACAACGCTGCGCTTGAAGCGGTCAGCCGTGGCGGCACTTGCCTGCCGGGCCTGAGCGCGGCCAATTACGCCGGGCAAAGCGCGCTGCGCAACGGCTACATCGTCGACGCCAGCAACACCCTCGCCACCACCTGCGGCACCCTGCTCACGACAGCGACCGGGCTGCGCACCTTCAGCGTGGATGCCACGCAAGCGGTCGCGGTGAAAGTCGCGGCCAGTCGCACCGTCACCAGCAGTTTTGCCGGTGGTGTGCAGGCGTTGTTCAGCGCCAACCCGGTCAGCCTCAATACCACGCTGAATGCCTCGGCAGTGGCCGCCAAGCCGCAGCCGACCGTGGCCCAGCTGAATATCCGCAGTAACCTGGCGACGATCGACACGGCGCAATCGAACATTCTCAACCCGCTGTTTTCCGGCCTGCTGGGCGGCAACGTCAACCTCACTGCGCTGGGCTGGGAAGGCTTGCTCAACACCGATATCAACCTGCTGAAATACCTCGATCAGTTGGCGATCAACCTTAATGTCGCCGCCGGTGATTACACGCAATTACTCAATACCCAAACCAGCGTCACGCAACTGATTCAGGCGGCGGCGACGGTGGTGCAACTCGGCGGCGCGACGGCCCAGGTGACTACCGCACTGGGTCAGCTACAGGTGGCGGCAATCAACGCGGCACCGGTCAGACTCGGCGACATCCTGCAATTGCAGACCGGCACTACGGCGGCGGGGCTGGACGCGAATCTGCAACTGCTGCAACTGGTTCAAGGCGTGGTGCAACTGGCCAATAGCAAGAGCGCGGTGGCGGCGACGTTGCCGGTCAGCGTGCTGGGGCTGGCGAACGTCACGGTGCGGGTCAAGGTGATCGAGCCGCCGCAGCTTTCCGCGATTGGCGATCCGGCGCGAGCCAAGGTCGACCCGCTGGGGGCAGACCGGATTTATGTGCGCACGGCGCAGGTGCGTACGATGCTTTCGGTGAATCTTCCGGTGCTGTCCGGTGTGACTGGACTGACCAATGCGGTGCTGGGACTCGTTGGCGGATTGACCCCGACGCTCAACGCGCTGCTGAGTCTGAATCTGGTTGGCACGCTTAATTCAGCGCTGTGTCTGCTGGGCGCCGGTTGCGAGCAGCTTGATCCGCAATTGCTGCCATCGCCACGGATCGATATCAGCCTCGACGCCGGCGGCGCGAAAAGTTATGTAACTGATTACAGCTGCCCGACAGGCACCAGCGGCACCAAGAGCCTGACCGCGCATACCGTCACCTCGCTGGCCGACCTCAAGCTCGGCAAGATCGACCCGATCAACGCTTTTTCTTCCGCCGCCCAGCCGACAGTCGCGCCCTTGCCATTGATCGACCTGGGCATCGTCACCTGCCACAAAATCCTCTTGCTCGGCACCTGTAATCCCGCCACTCACGTTCCGTTTGGTGCGGGGGGGATCGGCATCAAGCTCGACACCAGCGTCGCGCAGAACTCGCAAGACCTGGTGTTCTCCAGCAGCACGCCGTTCGCCACCCCGGCCAACCTGAAACTGCCAGCGAGCGTGCTGCCCGCCGTGCCGACCAGCAATCTCGTCGGCAGCCTGTCGAATACGCTGGCTGGGATCAATCTGATTGTCTACAAACCAGTGGGCAGCAACCCGCTGGGTGCGATCATTACCGGCGTCGCTTCGTTGATCAGCGATGTCACCAACCGTTTGTTGCCAGTCGTGACCAGCACCATCAGCCCATTGCTCGATCCCTTGCTCAACAACCTGCTCAAAGGCCTGGGCATCAACCTGATGGACGTCAAGGTCGGCGCCAACATGACCTGCGGCCAGACCGGCAAGGCCTATCTGGTGATCTAGGCGTCGCTGGCAATCGGCAATTCGATGCAGAACCGCGCGCCTTCCATCGTGTTGCGCACGCTCAAGCGGCCACCCATGTTGTCGATGATGCCGTAGCTCACCGAGAGCCCCAGGCCGGTGCCGACGCCGATTGGCTTGGTGGTGAAAAACGGCTCGAAAATACGCTCGAGCAAACGCGCATCGATGCCGCTGCCGTTGTCCTCAACCCACAGTCGCACATGCTGCTCATCGCGTTCGACATACACCGAGATCCACGGCTTGAACGCTGATTCCTTCTCGCGCTTGCTGAGCAATGCGTCACGCGCGTTGACCATCAGGTTGATCAGCACTTGCTCCAGTTGATCGACGTAGCCGCGCACCTGAACCTCGAACGTGGTCTCGCTGATGCGCAGGTCCACGCCTTTGCCACGCATGCCTTCGGCCAGTAGCGATAACGTACCTTCGATGGCGTAAGCGGGGTTGAACAGTTGTTGCTCGATTTCCGAGCGCCGGCCAAACACGCGCATGTGATCGACCACTTTCGCCGCGCGCTGCACTTGCGCGTCGATGCGGTTGAGCTTGTCGGTCAGGTAGTCGATCTGCACGTCACCGTTGCCCAGGCGTTTTAGTACGTTGACGATGGCCATGCGCATCACGTTCAGCGGCTGGTTGATTTCATGGGCCAGGCCGGTGGCCATTTCGCCGAGGGTGGCCATTTTCGCGCTTTGCGTGAGTTGTTGCTGCGAGCGGCGCAACTCGGTGTTGTCGCGGCCCACCGCTTGCACCTCGATCAAGCGACCCTGTGCGTCGAACACGCCGCGATCGGACCACACCCACCAGGCGTGTTCGCGGCCGGGCAGTTGCAGGCTGATCTCAGCGGTGCTTACCGGTTGCTCCGGGGTCAGCGCGGCGAGACGATGAATGAACGCGCTGCGCTGCTCGTCGGACATCCAGCTGCCGAGATCGACTCCCGGCAGTGCCTGCGGCGCGCATTCCAGATACGTCGCCAACGGGCGGTTGCCGAAGGTCAGAATCAAGTCAGGGCGATAGCGACAGATCATCGCCGGCGAATCCTCGACCAGAATCCGATAGCGCTCTTCGCTGTTTTTTACCTGCTCGGCGGCCAGCGTCGCCTCGGTGACGTCCAGCCACAACCCCACCGCTTCGACCGGCAGGCCAAGGTCATCGCGCAGCAGTCTGGCTTCGTCGAGCAGCCAGTGATAACTGCCGAGACGGTCCCTCAGGCGATAACGCCCACGCACCGAACCTTCGCGCAGCAGATGACGCGTGCGCTGAAAATACAGGTCGCGATCGTCAGGATGGATCATCTCGATCAGCGCGCCATCGCTGCAATCGGTCAGGCTCCAGCCGAGCAACGGTTGCAGGCTGGCACTGAAAAACGTCGGGATCAGTGCGCCTTCGCTGTACTGCTGAACGTAAATCACTGCGGGCGAACTGGCGATCAGGTTGTCCAGCCGCGCGTGTGCGGCGGCGGCGCGTTGCTGCTGGTTCTGGATGTCGCTGATGTCGAGCATGAACCCGACCACCCGCCGATGGGTGCCGTTACCGATGGCCTGGCCTTGCACGCGATACCACGTCGCGGGCTGCGCAGGCTCGCGGCCGGCCAGGCGCACCGAGAGCGTCAGGGTCTCGCCGTGCTGCTGCAAGGCGTGCAGGCGGCTGCGCAACTCGTCGCGGTCCGCGGGATGGATCTGCGCCAGCCAGTCTTCAAGGGCTGGTTCGCCAGTGTCCAGCTGCAGCGCGGCGGCCAGCGTGGGGGCCAGTTGCACGCGCTGGCGCTCGGCGTAAATTTCCCACCAGCCGCTGCCCAGCAGGCTTTGCAAGGCTTCGACGCGCTCCAGTTGCAGCTGATGCTGGTGTTCGCGCAGACGCCCCAGCAACGGGCCGGCGAGTGCGCCGAGCAATGCCGTCCAGTCGCGTTCGTTCAGGTACGGCGCGGCTGTCTCGACAGGGTAAAAAGCGCAAAGCAGCCAGGCGACCACGCCACGTTCATCGCTGTACGGCACGGCGAAACCTTCGGCATCGCCGAACAGCGCCTGCACCCGCGAGTGCTCATCGAAACCCGGCTGCCCGCCGATCCGCTGCGGCGCCGCGCCGCTCAGGCTGTCTAGCGGCGTGCCGAGATGCTGGCCGTCGTCCCAGAGGTTCGGCGCATCGTGAGCGCGATACTGTCGATAAACCTGCCAGCCCTCTTCATCGTCATCGAGCAAGGCCAGCGCTACACAAGGGATGTGCCAACGCTGCGCGATCACTTGCAGTTGTTCGACGACGACCTCCGGCAAACGCGTCTGGCTGCAGGCACGCACCTGCTCGCTGATTCGCGCGGCAATCGATTGGCACGCGTCGCGCTGACGCGCTTGCTGGCGTTCAAGCAACAAGTCGCCGATATCGATCAATTGCAGCAGCCAGCCTTCGCCCAGCGGCTGCACCCAGCCGCGCAGGTGCAAGGTCTGCTCGCCGAGGCCGGAGAAGTCGAGATCGAGCAACAGGCCTTGCCACTCTCTGGGGCGGCCTTCGATAGCCAGCGTGCTTTGCGCTTGCACGTAAGTGCTCAGCGGCAAGGGCTTGTCGTGGGGTTTGTGCTGCGCCAGCAGATGCCGCAGCGGCCCGGCCATTTGCACCACGCCACCGTCGTCGTTCAGGTACAGATGCAAACCACTGGCGGGCGAGCCGAGCCGGTCGGGCAATTCGTGGGCGGCGAATGCGGTGCGTTTGAGCAAGCGCCCGAAGAGCTTGTCGCCCGAGGTCAAAATTGCAGGCTCGAGGTAGCGGTCAGATGACTGGGCAGACTGGGGACCGGGCCGATGCCCGGCACCAGCAGAAACGGCATGACCTGATTGAGCTTGCTGACCGGGTAACTCACTTGCACTGTCAACAGACCGGTCCCGCTGTATTGGGCGCTGGTATCAACGCCAACCACCAGATTGAAGACCGGCGGAATCCAGGACAATTGCTGGGTCAGCGTCGCGTTCGCGGTATTGATCACCACGGTTGAATAGTTGGGCGTGTTCGGATCGACCGCAACACTGCGGCGTACCGCTTCGGCCGTGGCCTGATTGAACGACTGCATCATCACCAGCGGCAGGCTGTAGCTGACCAGACCGTAAAACACCGCAAAAAAGATGATGAACACCAGAGCGAACTCAATCGCCACAGCACCTGTTTGCGACTTCCGCAAGGCGTATTTCATGAGTGCGTCTACCCTGACTGTCACTGCGTAGTATCAGCATAGAATCATTCAGCAAAAACGGACGGCTTTTAGCGGATGCACAGTTTTATCCTGTTGCTTTGGCTGGTGTTGTGCGCTGCGCAAGATGCGCGTCAGCGGCGCATTGCCAACGTGCTCACTTTGGGGGCTGCTGCGCTGGCGCTGGTCTATCTGCTGGTGACCGGCAACACTTGGCTGGGTGCGGAAGCCGGGCAGGGTGGCTGGGCGGTTCTGATAGCGCTGGGGCTGACTTTGCCAGGCTTTTTCATGGGGCGCATGGGCGCTGGCGATGTGAAATTAATGACAGCTCTGGGTCTTGCGACGGACGGTCTGTTTCTTCTTGGTGTGTTTATTGGCGCGGGTATCGCCAGCGTGATCTGGATACTGCTGGCGCCAAGACTCTGGCTCCATATGAGTCAAGGAGTTAGAGATCGTTTAGTAAATCTAAGGCCAAACAAGTCAAAAAAGCTGCCATTTGCACCGTTCGTACTGTTCGGTGCCCTCCCCGTGTTGTATTGGATTCATTGATCGCCAAGCGCCACTAGTCCTATGTACATAGTCGGAAAGTAGGTCTACTTTCAACTGGAACGGGTTATACCGCTAAACGCTGGCAGTACAGGAATGGTCAGCTTTGGCCCAGGGCAATGGAGTGGCACGTGAACAAGCTTACGTCTGTGGTGAAAATCCTTGTGGTCGACGATCAGCCGTTGGTGGTCGAGGAACTGTGCGAATTTCTGGAAAGCAGCGGTTACCGCTGTGTACCGTGCCAATCCAGTCTGCAAGCGATCGAGCGCTTCAGCGACGACGCCGAGATCGGCCTGGTGCTGAGCGATCTGCACATGCCGGACATGGATGGCATTCAGCTGATTCAACAGTTGCAGCGGCTGGCTGGCAAGCATCGGGTGTTCGAGGCGATCATGCTCACCGGGCGTGCCGACAAGCAGGATGTGATCAAAGCGTTGCGTGCCGGGATTGCCGATTACTATCAGAAGCCGATCAATCTGGATGAGTTGCTTGAGGGCGTGCAGCGTCAGGAAGCGGCGCTGCAGGAGCGTCAGAAAAATCTGCATCTGGGGCATCTGAATCAGAAATTGCAGTTCTTGTCGGAGTCGATCGACGATCTTTATCAGGACCTGGACAAGGTGCGGCGCAGTCCGGCTGCGGTTCGCGATGTGTTGGGCGGTGAGCCTGACGGCGGTGAGGCGCAGGAGACGCCGGCGCTGTTCAGTCAGTTGTCGCCGCGCCAGCTCGATGTGGCGCGGTTGGTGGGCAAGGGGCAGACCAATTATCAGATTGCCTGTGAGTTGGGGATTACCGAGAACACGGTGAAGCTGTATGTGTCGCAGGTGTTGCGGTTGACGCATATGCATAATCGTACGCAGTTGGCGTTGGCCTTGGCGCCCAGTGGTTCTGCGTTGCGGCAGCGGGTTACGGCGCATTGACCCTTGGCGGCCTCTGGGCCGACCGGGCTTTGGTTGTTTTGTGTGATTATCCGTTTTCTGGGGTGTGGCTGCTGGCGGTTTCGCCCTTACGGCGACTTACTTTTTTACAAACGCCTAAAAAAGTAAGCAAAAAACGCTTGCTCCTACGTTCGGCCCTCGCAGGCTCGGGTCCCTTCGCTCCGGGATCGATCCGGGCGCAGCGGCTACGGTTTGCTTCGCTGCACCTACTTCCGCTGTGTCTGGCTGCGCCAGACGGTCGCTGCGCTCCCACGCCCGGATCAATCCCTCCACTCAGCCTTCCGATGTCGCCGGTTAGGCAAGATCAAGATCAAAAGCACTCGAGCTGGCGCTCATTGTTGAGTGGTTAGAAGCGGGTGGTTGGCTTTGGATTTGTGGTGTGGCTGCCCCTCATCGGAACGCCGCCCAGCCCTCTCCCACCGGGAGAGGGCCAGGGTGAGGGGCTTTTGATTTTCAAAACTCGAGTACGACTCGGTATCACACGTCTGCGTAACACTTGGATCCCCCGCGGTCAGTCCCCTCTCCCTCCGGGAGAGGGCCAGGGTGAGGGGCTTTGATTTTCAAAACTCGAGTACGACTCGGTATCACACGTCTGCGTAACACTTGAATCCCCCGCGGTCAGTTCCCTCTCCCTCGGGGAGAGGGCTAGGGCGAGGGGCTTTTGATTTTCAAAACTCGAGTACGACTCGGTATCACACGTCTGCGTAACACTTGAACCCCCCGCGGTCAGTCCCCTCTCCCTCCGGGAGAGGGCTAGGGTGAGGGGCTTTGATTTTCAAAACTCGAGTACGACTCGGTATCACACATCGGCGTAACTCTCGCATCCCCCGCGGTCAGTTCCCTCTCCCTCTGGGAGAGGGCTAGGGTGAGGGGCTTTTGATTTTCAAAACTCGAGTACGACTCGGTATCACACGTCTGCGTAACACTTGAATCCCCTGCGGTCAGTTCCCTCTCCCACCGGGAGAGGGCTAGGGTGAGGGGCTTTTGATTTTCAAAACTCGAGTACGACTCGGTATCACACGTCTGCGTAACACTTGAATCCCCCGCGGTGTTCCCTCTCCCTCTGGGAGAGGGCTAGGGTGAGGGGCTTTTGATTTTCAAAACTCGAGTACGACTCGGTATCACACGTCTGCGTAACACTTGAATCCCCCGCGGTCAGTTCCCTCTCCCTCTGGGAGAGGGCTAGGGTGAGGGGCTTTTGATTTTCAAAACTCGAGTACGACTCGGTATCACACGTCTGCGTAACACTTGAATCCCCCGCGGTCAGTTCCCTCTCCCTCTGGGAGAGGGCTAGGGTGAGGGGCTTTTGATTTTCAAAACTCGAGTACGACTCGGTATCACACGTCTGCGTAACACTTGAACCCCCCGCGGTCAGTCCCCTCTCCCTCCGGGAGAGGGCCAGGGTGAGGGGCTTTGATTTTCAAAACTCGAGTACGACTCGGTATCACACGTCTGCGTAACACTTGAACCCCCCGCGGTCAGTTCCCTCTCCCACCGGGAGAGGGCTAGGGTGAGGGTTGGCTTTTGGCTTTGCCATCAGGCGCCCCATTCCTGACTGAACATACCCAATCCAAATGTGGGAGCGAGCCTGCTCGCGATAGCGTCCGCAAGCTCACCGCCGCACTAATTCTTGGTCTCAACCTTCCCACCCGCATCCGGGTCATAAAAGTCCGGTATTTCGTATTTGTACTTCTTCAACCAGCGCTGCATCGCCAGGTCGCGTTCGGTGGCGGTGGCCGTTTGCGGTTTCGGTGAGGCGACTTTGTTGCGGCTTTGCAGGAGCAGCCAGCCTTCGGTTTCCTGTTGTTGCGCCGAGGCGGGGCCGGCGTCGATGGCGGGGGCGCTGAGGGGGAGAGTGAGCAGGGTCAGGTAGCACAGGCCTTTGAGGGGATTCATGGCTGTCTCCTTATTTGAGCGACGGCGGCAGTGGGTCGGCCACGGCGGCGACCTGATTGCCAGTCGGCGGTTTGGCTTTGCCCGGCGCTTTGAGTTGTTCAGCGCGTTGCTGGGCCTGGGTGAATTGTTCCGGGGTCAATTTGGCGCGGCTGACGATCTCGGCGGCTTGCGGCCAGTCGTTCTGGTACAGCAGCAGGGTGACCATGTTCAGCGTCGCCAATTCGTTGTTCTGCTTGAGTTCGATGGCGGTGAGGAATTCGAAACGCGCGTCGTTGAGACGCAACTGGTTGAGGTAGACCACGCCAAGGTCGTTGCGGATTTTCTCGTCGGTGGGCGCCAGGCGGGCGGCGCGTTGCAGGTGGGCCTGAGCCTGGCCGTAGTCGCCTCGCGCGGCGTGGAGCTGGCCCAGGCCATGTTCGGCCTGGGCGGTCAGGCAGCCGCCGAGCAGGCTGCGATATAACGGTTCCGCCTCGCTGCGGCCGAGCAGGCGGTAGACCTTGGCTTTGCGCAGGCGCACTTCGCTGAGGTTGTCCGGCAGGCTTTGCAGGTTGGCGAGGCTGGCGTGCAGTTTGCCGTCGTTGGCCAGATCGTCCGCCAGATTCAACGCCAGTTCCTGCTCCTGGGTCATCTTGCTGCAACTGCTCGGTGACAGCAGCGCCGTCCACGGCGCCTGGCCGTCGGTGGCGCAACCGCCGAGCAGCAGCAGACTTGCCATGACTATCAGTACTTTCATCAAACGCTCTCCATGAGCCAACGTCAGTTTGCGAACGCCCGGGCAATCGCGGTGAAGCCCGGGCCGGCGAGGACGATCAGCAAGGCCGGAAACAGAAACAGCATCATCACCACCGACATCTTTGCCGACATTTTCGAGATGTATTCCTGCAAGCGGGTCAGGCGTCGGTCATCCAACAGTTGCTTGAGCGCCAGCAGCGATTTCATCGCGCCGCCGCCCTGGTGAATCAATTGTTCAAGAATCACGCAGGTGTCGCTGAACTCGTCGACCGCGAGCATCACCGCCGCTTTGTGCAGCTCCTGGCCGAGTTCCAGGCCGCTGTCGACGCGCGCTAGAATCAGGCGCAGTTCGCTGGTCAGTTCCGGCAGCAGTTTTTGCGCTTCGCTGCTGAGCACGCGCAATGCCTGTTCCACCGCCATGCCGGATTCGAAGAGGATGCGCAGCAACGGAATGAAGGTGGATATCTCCACCGCGAGGGTGCGCTGGCGTCGCGCCGCGGCGTAGGCGAGCACGCGTTTGGGCAGCAGATAGCCGCCACCGGTGGCGAGCATCGGCACGATCCAACGGTTGTCGGCCTGGGGCAAGAACACCTGCTGCAGAAAGATCGCCAGGCCCAGGGTCAGCAGTGGCGTGCCGATCTGGCAGGCGGCGTACAACGAGCGCTCGCTGGCACGGCGCCAGCCGATGCGGTTGAGCAGGGTCTGGGTTTCGCTGTCGATGCTCACCGAGCGCTGGCCGAAGCGGCTGCTGCCCACCGCGCGCAACCAGCTGCCGAAGCGGTTTTCGCGCAAGGTTTGACCTTGCAGGCGCTGGTTGATTTGCCGTACCCGGCGCCGCTCGACCAGCAGGTGATTGATCACCAGCAACAGCGCGCCGAGCAGCAGCATGAGCGCCGCGAGCCAGATCATCTCAAACGCTCCGCAACATGCGCCACAGCGCCAGACTGCCGACCACTTGCAACGCGGCGGCGCTGATCAGCATCTGCCGCCCGCCCGTGTCGTTCCACATGCCGAGCATGTAGCCGGGATTGGTCAGCATGAAGTAACTCACCAACAGCAGCGGCAACGCACCGAGCACCCAGGCGGTCATGCGTGTTTCGCCGGTCAGGGCGCGCAGCTGCCGTGCGCCCTGATCACGTTCGCGGATCAGTTTGATCAGGTTCTCCAGCAGCTCGCTGGCGTTGCCGCCGTAGCGGTGGTTGACCTTGAGGCCGAGGGCGAACATGCGCAATTCGTCCTGTTCATACAGTTCGGCAAAATCGCTGACGGCGTCGGGCAGGTTCACGCCCAATTGCACGTTGCGCTGCACCCGGCCCATGGCGGCTTTCAGCGGGTCCTCGCTGGCGTCGATGCTGCCCATCACCGCGTCGCTGAGGGTGCGCCCGGATTTCAGGCTGCGGACGGTGTGGTCAAGCAACTGCGGCAGTTGCTCGATCATGCGCTTGATCCGCCGCTGGTACAGAAAGGCGATGTACAGCCGCAACGCCAGTGGCGGCACGACGATCATCAGCAGCAGGCCGAACCAGTCGGCGAGTACGAAACCCAGCCCCATCGCCACTGCCCACAGACTCAGCCACAGGCCGAAACGTTCGGTCGGGCGGCCCAGCCCGGCGCGCAGGAACATCCGCTCCAGCCCGACCCAGACGGGTTTCTCCGCAGCCAGTTGCGGTTGCCCGGCGGCCAGTCGGTTGAGGACTTTTTCCGTGGCGGTCTTGCGCAGGCCCTGCAGGAACAGGCGAATCGACAGCCCCAGCAGGGCCAGGCAGACGAGGATCAGAATCAACGGTGCCCACATGTTCGCTGCTCCTCGCCGTCAGACCGAATGCGCATCAAAACGCAATTTGTCGCCGGCCGGATTCACTGCTTCGCGCAGAAAGCCAAAACCCGTGCGGCGGTCGAGGCGGAACAGGGTGTTGGTGACGTAGACGTCTTCGCGAATGCCAACCACTTCCACCACTTCGCTGACGCAGCGGCGCCCATCGGGCATGCGCGTCAACTGGATGATCACGTCGAGAGCGGCGCAGATCATCTGGCGCAGGGTGCGTTCGGCGATGGAACGACCGGTCAGACCGACCAGGGTTTCCAGCCGCAGCAACGCATCCTGAGCATTGTTGGCGTGCACGGTACTCATCGAACCGTCATGGCCGGTGTTCATGGCGGTGAGGACGTCGACCACCTCAACGCCGCGAATCTCGCCGAGGATGATCCGGTCCGGACGCATGCGCAGAGCGTTGCGAATCAGGTCGCTGGCTTTTACTTCACCGTGGCCTTCGGCATTTGGCGGGCGGGTTTCCAGGCGCACCACATGCGGGTGGCCGAGCTGCAATTCGGCGACGTCCTCAATGGTCACCAGACGTTCGTGGGGGTTGATCAACTGGCTGAGAATGTTCAGCAGCGTGGTTTTGCCGGTGCCGGTGCCGCCGCTGATGAGGATGTTGCAGCGCTGGCCGACCGCGTTTTGAAAAAACTCGAAGATCGACAGGTCGATGGTCTGCATCGCCATCAGATCGCTGCTCTTGAGCATGTCCTTGCGAAATTTGCGAATCGACAGACACGGGCCGTCGAGGGCGATCGGCGGAATGATCGCATTGACCCGGCTGCCATCCGGCAGGCGCGCATCGACCATCGGCGAAGACTCGTCGAGGCGCCGCCCGAGCGGCGCAAGAATCCGCTGCATGACCCGCTCGACATGATGCGCATCGATAAAACGCAAATCGCTTTGATGCAGCACGCCGTCGCGTTCGATGAACACCCGGTGCGGGCCATTGACCAGAATTTCGGTCACCGATGGGTCGCGCAGCAGCACTTCCAGCGGGCCGAAACCAGTGAGTTCGTCGACAATTTCTTCCGCCAGCCGCTCCATCTCATAGCGGGAAATCGCCAGGTGCAGACGGGCGATGTACTCGGCAACCTTGTCGGTGACGAAATGCGCGAGCTGCTGCCGCGAGCCTTCCAGCAGATTTGTTCCCGACTCCTCGAGGGCATCGATGATGTAGCGATGCAGGACCAGTTTCAGGCCTTCGTGATCGCTGTTGCCGTTACCGGCGCGCGGTGCGCTGCCGAACAGTTTTTCCGTGCTCATGAGCTGCCTCGCAAGCGGTCGAACCACGTGATTTTGGGTTTCGCCAGCCCCTCGGAGCGTTTCGCCAGACGTTCGCCAAGAGCGCGCAGGCTCTGCGTGAGTTTCTCCCGAGGGGCCAGTTCGAACAGGCTAACGCCCTGGTTTTTTGCGTTCAGGCGCACTTCCGGGGTCAGGGCCAGGGTGGCGATCACTTCGAGGTTGAAAGTCTTGCCGAGGGTTTCCGCGTTCGGCGCGACGCTGCTCAAGTAGCGGTCAACCAGCAGGCGGGCATGGTCGAGCTTCATGCCTTTTTCGCGCCACAGATTGAGCACCGCGAGATTGCGTCGGCAGTTGAGCACGTTCTGGTCGGTGTACCAAAGCAGCTTATCGCAGTGGCTGACGAAGGTGCGCAAGGCTTCGCTGTCGCTCTGCCCGGTAAGGTTCACGACGATGTGCTGAAAGTGCTGACGCAGGGCGCTGAGCAGCATGTACAACTCGGCGGCGCTGGTGTTTTCCAGCGGCTCGTCATTGCTTGCATAGGCGAGGATGCGCAGGCCGGCTTCGGTGCTGGTGAAGGCGCTGTCGATCAGTGTCGCGTCGAGCCGGCGCAAGTGGCGCAAGGCATCGCCAAAATGAAACGAGCTCTCCAGCCCGAGCAGCGCCAGGCTGTCGCCGCGCGGCAGACCGAGGTCGAGCAGCAAAGTCTGCTGGCCGCTCTTTTGCACCACCAGCGCCATGTGGTTGGTCAGCAGCGCGCCGTCAGAACTGCTCTGCACACCGTACATCACCGTCAGCCCGCCCAGTTGTGTGTTCGGCGCCACCGGCGGCAGGCGTTTGCTCAAGCGCCGCACCAGTCCGGCGACTTCGCTGGAACGCGAGCCATAAGCTACAAAATCCCGCGCACCGGCGCGCATGGCATTGAGCACAAGCTGATTGTCCATGCCGTCGCCGAGGGCAACGATCGCCAGCATCGGTTTGGCCTCCAGCGCGCCTTCTATGAGTGCACTCTGCGCGACCACATGTTCACGATCGAGACCGACAAACACCAGGCTGGCGAACGTGACGTCGACCAGTGCCAGCAACTCGTCGAGGCTGCCGCCACCGGCGCTGACTACCTGGCCGAGCGGCGCGAGCGCACCTTGCAGCCACTCCAGATCAGTGCTGTTGCGGGTGATGGCGAGGAAGGTCTGGCTGAGGTTCTGGCTCATTGCGATAACCCGCTGCGCTTGTCGAAATTGCCGTTTTCAAGAAAAAACATGCGGTAGAAATTCGGGTCGTAGTTGCGCAGCTTTTCACCGGGCAGCGACGGCAATTGCGCGTCCGCCGCCAGTGGCTGCACCAGATGCGGTGTGACGATCATCAGCAGTTCACGTTCTTCGCGCTTGATCTGCGAGCCTTTGAAAAATGCGCCGAGCACCGGGATGTCGCCCAGGCCGGGAAACTTGTTCACCTGCGAACTGTTGGTGGTGCTGATCAAACCGCTGATCACAAAGCTTTCGCCATCGCCCAGCGACACGCTGGTGTCGGTGCGGCGGATGGTCAGCGCGGGCACGGTGGTGCCGGCAATGTTCACCGCGTTGGCGAAATCCAGTTCGCTGACTTCCGGGGCGACCTTCAGGGCGATGCGATCACGGCCGATGATGGTCGGCGTCAGGGTCAGGCGGATGCCGAATTCCTTGTACTCGATCGACACGCTGTCGCTGCCGGAACTGGGCACCGGAATCGGGATTTCACCGCCCGCAAGAAAGCTCGCGCTCTGCCCGTTCAGCGCCACCAGGCTAGGGCGGGCGAGCGTGTAGGCAAAACCACTGGTTTCCAGCGCATTGATGATCGCCATGGTCTTGCCGCCAACCCAGGAGAAATTGAACAGCGAGTTATCCACCGGCAGGCGTGGCTGCGGCACCCCGTCAATCGGCGGCAGGGTGCCGGGCGAACCGAAAAGGAAATTGCCTCGCGTGCCGATCAGCGAGGCGGTGGCTTCCTTGAGTTTGGTCCTGCTGACTTCGACAAAACGAATATCGGTCTGCACCTGTGACGGCAGGCTTGGATCGTCCGAGGGCAGGCTGCCGGTCATCGCCGCAGTGGCGGCGCCTTGCACAAAGACCATGCTCTGGCGCGGCTCGCTTGAACAGGCCGTCCAGACCATCAGGCTGGTCGCGCCGGGCGCCACGCCAGTGAGCAAAAACGATGAACTGCCGTTAGCGTGCACGTCGGCAATTTTCGGATCGCCGATCGCCAGACGGGTGATCGCCACGGGCGACTGCACATCCTGCTGAAAGCCTTCGCCGATCTCGATGACTGGCGGCAATCGGCCGAGGGTCGAGCAACTGCCAACGGCCGCGGATGCCGCACCCGTCGACAGTCCCATCACCATCAAGACGCGGAGCATGTGTTTCCCTGTCGACCTGCAACGACTCTGCATGCACCTGGATCCTTGCGCTGTCATGGGGTTTGTTGGCTGAGCTGATTGCCGCGGATGATTTCCACCGCGGGGCGCGCGATTGTGTTTGAGCTGCTGCTGGACGGTGTTTTCGGTGCGCTGCCCATGGCCAGTTGGGTGAATTGGAAGAGCTGACTGTTGGCGTTATCGAGGTGCGCGGAGGACTGTTGTTCGCCAGCCCAATATCTGGCCAGACGTTGTTCTTCGCTGCTGCGTACGGCCAGGCGCAAGGTGCCGGCCTGGGTCGCAAGCATCAGGCGGCTCAGCAATTGCTGCGGCACCGCGAGCACCACGGTGCGTGCCGCGAGGCGGCGTTGATCCTGTTTCAGTTTGTCTTCGGTGCTGAGCGTCGGCGTGGCCGGTTGGCCATCGTTGGTCAGGCCGTACTGCTCGCCGACGCCGAGCACACGCATCGCCGGCAGGACAATTTGCGCCGACTGCTGCGGGTTGCTGGCGTCCTGACGCAGGTAGAGCAACACATCGACGTAATCGCCAGGCAGCAATTGCCCGGCCGCGCCGATCACTTCGTCAACCGCCACGGTCAGCGCGCGTTCATCGCTGCGGATCATCCGCGCCAGCGTGCCGCCGGCGCTGAAACTTTCATCGGTGAGCCAGGTGCCCGCGCTCAAGGAACGCCAGGGTGTGCGACCGATGGCCTGATCGACATTGCTCAAGCTACCGGCCGGTGCGCTGCGCAATTTTTCTACTGTCACATCTGCCGCCGTCAGTGCGGTGAAGGGCGGCACATCGTGCAGCAGCACCACCACCGGTTGGCGAGTCTGGTCTTCGGCAATCGCGACAGTGTTTTCAACGCTGACCGCCGGGGCGATCGGTGCTTGCGCGACGGGGACCGGATGGCGACTGAGGATCAATCCCCAGTAACCGACAAAAATCGCGCCCAGCAAGAGGATGGCGGCGAGGGCCATGGTGACGCGACTGTTCATGACGGCTCTCCCTTTCCTGCTGCACTACCCGTCGAACTTGTTAACGAGAGAAATTCCCGATTCTGCAGCTATGAACATGCAACTATTTCGCTATTTGCACGCTAGCTGATCTGTACAAAAGCGCCATTAATGACAGGCAAATAACCCACGAAAGTATGGGGCCTGGCCAATTAACAGCAGGAAATGCCGTACACAGGCATGGATTAATGCTTTGTGATTAATCCGTTCTTACAGTTGTTGGGTGGGGGTTTGTTGACAATGCTCAGGTGGCACGGTGGAACCTTGCCGCGGTGGTGATGTCGGCGCCAGAGGCGCGAAGGAGCAAGCGTATGTTGGGTATGAATCTGGAATATCTGATGGCCAAGGCCCGTTTGTTGTTCAAGAGCGAGGAGGGAGCTTCGGCGATTGAATATGCAATTGTCGTGGCGATGGTCGCGGTGGTGGTTGTGGCGTTTGTTACCCCGTTGGGCGACCGGGTGCTGGCGATCTTCAACAACATTCTGACCAGTCTGGATGGGACTGCTGTAACCAGGCCGACGCCTTGATCGCGGTGTGGATCGCCGTTGGCTGATCTCGGGCTACACTCTGGTTTACTTTCAGTTTTCAGGGATTGCCCATGAATTCTCTCCCTATGCCCCGCCAACAGTTGCTTCTGGTTGACGACGAAGAGGACGCGTTGCTGGAGTTGGCGGAGTTGCTGGAGGGGGAGGACTTTGTCTGTCATACCGCGACTTCGGTGAAGCAAGCGTTGCATCACCTGACCCGGCATCCGGATATTGCGCTGGTGATTACTGATCTGCGCATGCCGGAGGAATCGGGGATGTCGCTGATCCGGCGGTTGCGTGAGCATACGTCTCGGGAGCATTTGCCGGTGATTGTGATGTCGGGGCATGCGGATATGGAAGATGTCAGCGATATGTTGCGGTTGCAGGTGCTGGATCTGTTTCGCAAACCGATTTATCACGTTCGGCTTTTTGAGACGCTGGATAATTTGTTTCCCAAGGTTCGGGGTGGGTGAACGCGGCGGCCTGCGGGCCGACCGGGTTCTTGGGGTTTTGGGGGGTTATCCGTTGCTTCGGGTGTGGCGGCTGGCGGTTTCGCCCTTACGGCGAGTCCCTTTTTCAGACGCCAAAAAGGAACCAAAAGGCTTGCTCCTGCGTACGGCCCTCGCAGGCTCGGGTCCCTTCGCTCCGGGATCGATCCGGGCGCAGCGGCTACGGTTTGCTTCGCTGCACCTCCTTCCGCTGTGTACGACTTCGTCGTACGGTCGCTGCGCTCCCACGCCCGGATCAATCCCTCCACTCAGCCTTCCGATGTCGCTGGTTAGGCAAGATCAAAAGCACTCGAGCTAACGCTCATTGTTGAGTGGTTAGAAGCGGGTGGTTGGCTTGGGATTGGTGGTGGATTCGCCCCCTCACCCCAGCCCTCTCCCCCTGGAGAGGGAGCCGATTTGTGGGCCGTTCAGAACCTGCGTACGACTCGGTATCCCAAGTCGGCGTATCTCTTACATCCACCGCGGTCAGTCCCCTCTCCCTCCGGGCGGTCCGACGTTTCGGGAGGGCTAGGGTGAGGGTCGGCTTTTGGCTTGCCAGGCTGATCGGCAGCACCACCGCGTTATCGTTCATCGCCAGCAGGCTGGCTCCCACCAGTCATGCACCGATCTTGAAATCAGCGCAAAACCTGTGGGAGCTGGCTTGCCAGCGATGGCGCCCTCACAGCCAACAAATATTATGCAGAACTCACCCCATTCAAACTGTGGGAGCCAGCCCGCTGGCGATTGGCGGCCTCACTGCCGACTAATCTCTAAGTGCAAACACACAGTCCAATTGTAGGAGTGAGCCTGCTCGCGATAGCGGCCTCACAGCCCCCCATGTTTTCCAGAACGCACCCATTCCAATGGTGGGAGCCTGCTCGCGAATGCGGTTGTTCGGCCTGAACAAGCTTATTGTCGAACCACCATCGCGAACATCCTCCCCCCTACAACTGATAACTGAAACTGACGCTATACCGCGGTTTGCGATTCAACGTGTCCAGCGCTTCATCGGACATGGCCTTGGCCACTTCCAGCGATATGTTGTAGTACCTGGCGTCGCCAAACCTCAGCCCGATGGCTGTCGAGGAGAGGTTGTTGGCCTGTACCGGCAGTTGGTTGAACCAGCTGCGTGAGCGGTCGAGTACGACGTACGGTTGCAGGATGCGCAGCCAGTTGCCGTCGCGGTTGAAGCTGTAGTTGACTTCGTATGCCACGCCCCGGCCCTTTTAGAAGCGGGTGGTTGGCTTGGGATTGGTGGTGGATTCGCCCCTCACCCCAGCCCTCTCCCCCTGGAGAGGGAGCCGATTTGTGGGCCGTTCAGAACCTGCGTACGACTCGGTATCCCAAGTCGGCGTAGCTCTCGCATTCACCGCGGTCAGTCCCCTCTCCCTCCGGGCGGTCCGACGTTTCGGGAGGGCTAGGGTGAGGGTCGGCTTTTGGCTTGCCAGGCCCGATCTGCCGGACCACCGCGTTATCGTTCATCGCCAGCAGGCTGGCTCCCACAAGTCATGCGCCGATCTTGAAATCAGCGCAAAACCTGTGGGAGCTGGCTTGCCAGCGATGCGCCCTCACAGCCAACGAATATTATGCAGAACTCACCCCATTCAAACTGTGGGAGCCAGCCTGCTGGCGATCGGCGGCCTCACTGCCAACTAATCTCTAACTGCAAAAACACAGTCCAATTGTAGGAGTGAGCCTGCTCGCGATAGCGGCCTCACAGCCTCCTAATTTCTACCGGTTGAACACAACCCTGTGCGAGCGAGCCTGTTCGCGAATGCGTCAGGTCAGCAAAACAATCTGTGTCTCAGACCACCATCGCGAACACCCTCCCCCCTACAACTGATAACTGAAACTGACGCTATACCGCGGTTTGCGATTCAACGTGTCCAGCGCTTCATCGGACATGGCCTTGGCCACTTCCAGCGATATGTTGTAGTACCTGGCGTCGCCAAACCTCAGCCCGATGGCTGTCGAGGAGAGGTTGTTGGCCTGTACCGGCAGTTGGTTGAACCAGCTGCGTGAGCGGTCGAGGACGACGTACGGTTGCAGGATGCGCAGCCAGTTGCCGTCGCGGTTGAAGCTGTAGTTGACTTCGTATGCCACGCCCCAGCCCTTGTCGCCGGAGGCCTGGTCGTCGGGGTAGCCGCGGCCGAAGTTTTGTCCGCCGAACACCGCGCGTTCGCTGTCGGGCAGGGTGTCGTCGCTCCAGTACAGCGCGGCCGAGAGGACGCCTTGCCAGTTGTCGAGGAATTTGTCGCTCTGCACCCCGGACAGGCGCACGCGGAAGAAGTCCAGGTCGATGTCGTCGTAATTGGTGTGTGCGCCGAGGCTGTCGAAGCCTTGATAGACACCGGCGCTGAGGATGCGCAGTTGGCGAGCGTCGGCCTTGCGCCAGTCGCCTTCGAAGGCGAGGGCGCGGACATCGGTGCGCAACTCGGTGCTGAACGGGAAGTTGATGCCGTCGTAGCGGGTCTTGTCGTCGACCGCGTAGAGGCGTGAGCCGGCGGTCAGCAGTTCGTTGGCGGAGGCGATCAAGGGTGTGCTGAAGCCGATCGAGTAGCGGTCGTTTTCGCGGTGGGTGCTGAGCCGTCCGCCGCCGTTAACCAGCACTTCGGTATCGGGATCGGCGCGGTAGCGGGAGGCCGAGAGATTCAGTTGGGTGCCTTCGCTGTCGAGGAACTGGCTGTAGTCGAGGCGGTAGTAATGCTCTTTATCATCGCCCGGTGGAAACAGGCCGCTGAGGGCCAGTTGCTCGCCCATTGATGTCTGCGAATTGCTACTGACACCGAGCAGGGCCTGGGGGCCGTTGCGGTTGTCTTCGGTGGTGCTCAGGGTGCTGGTGAACGGTTTGCGGCTGGCCTGGGCGATCAGCGTGGTGGCGCCATCGGTGGTGCCCGGTGGCGGCACCTGGGCCTGGATCGTTACGCCGGGGATACGCGTCATCAGCGTGGTGTAGCGCTCGAAGGTCTTGCGGGTCAGCGGCCGTTCGGCCTGGATCTTTGCCGCCAGTTTGTCGAGCAGACCTTTGACCCGGCCGACATCGCCCTGCATCTGGATATCGCGCACGTAGCCCTCCACCAGCACTACCCGGGCGACGCCGTCGTCGAAGTTCTGTTGCGGCAAAAACGCGTAGGACAGCAGGTAGCCGTCCTGTTGATAGCGGCGAGTGATGTTGCGCGTGGCTTCAATCAGATCGGCGAGGCTGGTCTGTCGGCCGATCAGCGGTTTATAGACTTCGGCCAGTTCGTTGAGCGGATAGATCGTGCCGCCTTCGATCTGCACGGTCTTCAGATCAACTTTGGTTTCCATCAGCAGCGGCTGCGCGGCAGTCGCGCCCGGATCCGGCACTTGCAGCGGCGTGGCACTCGGGCGGTAGGCGTCGGCCGGCAGGTTCGGCTGGGGCAGGTTGCGGATGGTTTCGTTGCTGTTGAGAAAGCTGGGCAGGGTGTCGGCGAAGGCGATGGAAGTGAGGCTGAGCAGCAGCAGGGATGCCATTACGCGCATAGGACACTCCATGGTCAGATCGCAGCACTGGGCGGATTTTTCCTGAGAAAAAAGGCGGAAGACTCGTGGGAGTCTTCCGCCCTCAACCAAGCGTAGGCGCTGTAGGTAAGGCCGTCGAATCGGCCAGGTGCAATTTAGCGTTGAGTGCCGCTCAAAGCGCCGGTCAGGCCACCGAGTACCCCGCCCAGACCGCCAGATGTGCCGCCAGTGGCAGTGCCGCTGTTGACCAGACCACCGACTGCCGCCACAGTGCCGCCGACGTTAGTGACCAGACCTCCAACCGCTGTAGTGACCGGGTTGTTGGTCGCGGCAATGGTGTTGCCGAGGCTGCTGACCGCGCCGCCGACCTGACCGGTGAGGCCGGCAACGGGTGAGCCAAGGCCAGTGGCGGCGCCGACTTGCTGGGTGACGCTGGTGACGGCGCTGGTGACCGGATTCAGGCCTGCGCCGACAGCAGCGCCAACCGTGGCCAGGGGTGATGTAGTGGCGGTGATCGGAGTACCAGAGCCACCGAGCACCGTGTTGAGCGAAGCGATGGTGTTGCCTAGCCCGCCAGCGGTCACACCACCGGCACTGACCACGCCATTGGTGTTGCCTGCGTTGAGGCCTGCGCCGACGTTGACCACCGCGCCACCGACAGTTTGCAGCAGGCCGGTGCCGCCGAGGCCGCCACCCAAACCACCGCCAGTGCCGGAACCGGTGCCGTTGGACACCAGCCCGCCGGCTTTGCCGACCGCCGTGCCGGTGTTGCTCAGCGCACCGCCCAGCGTGTTGGTCAGCGCATTGCCGCTACCGGCGCCGGTAACCTTACCGCCAAGGCCGTTCACCGCGCCGCCCCCTTGCGCCACGGCGCCTTTGAGCGGATCGCCGAGGCCGGTGGCATCGCCGAGTTTATCGGTGGTGCTCTCGACCATGGCGATCACCGGGACCAGGCTGCTGCCGACTTTGTTGGTCAACTGGCTGGTCGGGCCGTTGCTCAGAGTGGTGTTGAGGGTGTCGCCAAGCATGGTGACTTTGACGCCGACGCCATCGAGTACCGGCGCCACTTTCGTGACCACGCCGCCGCCGACCGGTACGCTGCTGGTGGCGCTGACCAGTTTGCCGCTCAGGTCCGAGACACCGTCGCCGACATCCGACACCACACCGCCGACCGAGGCCACGGTCGTGGTCAGGCCTTTCGGGTCGGTGGCCAGTTTGCCGATGCCGTTACTGACGCCATCACCCAGGGTGCTGACCACATTGCCCGTCGTGTTGGCCACACTTTGTACGATGCCGCCAGCCACTGGAACATTGCTCAGGGAATCGCCGATCTTGCCGACGCCATCGCCGACACCGCTGACGGTTTTGCCGACATCCTGCACCAGCGTCGTGGTCACGAGCGCTGGTGTGGTCGGGTTAGTCGGATTGGTGGGATCCGTCGGGTTCGCAGGGTTTGTCGGATCGGTGCCGCCGCCGGTTCCACCAGTCCCGCCACCCGCCCCGCCGGTGCCGCCGCCAGTGCCGCCAGTGCCTGCGGTATCACCCCCGCCTGCGGTGCCGCCAGCGCCGCCGGACCCATCGGTGCCCGCCGTGCCGTCTGCGGTCGAACTGCCCGAACTGCTGCGATGGCCGCCACCGCCGCTGCTGCAGCCGGCGATGCCGAGGGAGAGGATCAATGCCAGAGCGATTGCCGATTTGGACCACATCACTTGAGTTTTCATGATCGAGATTCCTGCACCTGTCACAACGTTACGTTGCCTTCGATGGCCCGCCGATCTGTTGTCGGCGATGCCTCGTCCATGGCTCTAATCTCAGTCGATCAGTCATTTCGCACCATTCTCAAGTTGGTATTAACGCCTTTATACGAAGGGCGCGGCGCTCTGCCTAAGGACTAATACTCAGGTCATAACAACGCAAAAAAAAGCCTTGAAAATCAAGGCTCGATATTTTTCGGAAGCGGGCAGTGGTGTGCATAAAACTTAAGTTATATACATACAATTGACGGCTTTTTGCGCTCGATTCTTCAGGCAATCGGCTGCCACTGGCCGACCATGTGCTCCAGATCTCCGGCGCCGACCAGTCGCAACTCGCCGCTGGAACCCGGCGCACTCGCCAGCAACGTCACTTCGCTGGGCAGGCGCACCGGTTTGCGAAAATGCACGGCGATCTCCAGATTGGCTTTGGGCAGGTGCTCGGAGAGTGCCGCCACCGTGCGCGCCTTGTTCCATAAACCGTGGGCGATGGCGGTGGGGAAACCGAACAGTTTTGCGCTGGCGGCGCTCAGGTGGATCGGATTGTAGTCGCCGGACACTTTCGCGTATTGCCGGCCGATATCCGCCGGCGCGTGCCAGTGCGCCACCTCCAACAGCGCTTGCGCGGGTTGCCAGATGGGTTCAGCGGGCTCGCCGTCGAGTTTCCCCCCGCGACAGAGCATCTGACTCTGCGCCTCCCACAGCGGCCCGAGCTGATCATCCAGTGTGGTCAACAGATCGAACGTCACGCCTTTGGCATGCGCTTGCAGGTTGTGCACACGCACGCTGACCTGCGCCCGGCTGATTGCGCCCAACGGTCGCAGCACGCGAATGCGATTGCTCAGATGAACCAGCCCCAGCAGTGGAAACGGGAATTCCTTGTCAGTGAGCAACTGCATCTGCAGGGCGAAGGCAAGAATGTGCGGATACGTCGGTGGCAGCAGGCCGTCGTCGGTGAAGCCGCAGACCTTGCGATACGCCGCCAGACGTTTGCCATCGATGTCGATCCAGCAGCGCCAACCTCGGTCGGGCAATTGCTTGCCAGTGATCTTGCGCCGCATTGCCGCCCTGGTGTACAGCGCGGGCAGGTTCGGTTCGCGGTCCAGCGTGCGCCATTCGATGCTCATGCCTAGGCCCCCAGAACGCTTTGACCGCAGACCCGCAGCGCCTGCCCGGTGAACGCGCCACTACCGGGTTGTGCCAGCCACGCCACTGCTTCGGCGACATCCTGCGGCAAGCCGCCCTGGCCCAGCGAACTCATGCGGCGCCCGGCCTCGCGCAGGCCGAAGGGAATGTGTGCAGTCATTTGCGTTTCTATAAAACCCGGCGCGACGGCGTTGATACTGATGCCGCGTGGCAGCAGAGTCGGCGCCCAGGCCTGCGCCAGGCCGATCAACCCGGCCTTGCTCGCGGCGTAGTTGGTTTGCCCGCGGTTACCGGCGATGCCGCTGATCGAGGCGAGCAGAACCACCCGCGCGTTGTCACGCAGGGTGCCGCTGTCGAGCAGGGCCTTGGTCAGCACTTGCGGGGCATTGAGATTGACCGCGAGCACCGCGTCCCAGAATTCCGGGGTCATGTTGGCCAGGGTCTTGTCGCGGGTAATCCCGGCGTTGTGCACCAGAATGTCGAGGCCGTCCGGGAGCTGTTCGATCAGTTGCGCGGCGGCGTCTTCCGCGCAGATATCCAGGGTGATGCTGCGCCCGCCGAGGCGGGCGGCGAGGGCTTCCAGATCGGCTTTGGCCGGCGGCACGTCGAGCAGAATCACCTCGGCACCATCGCGAGCGAGGGTTTCGGCAATCGATGCGCCGATGCCGCGCGCCGCGCCGGTGACCAGCGCTTTACGTCCGGCCAGTGGTCGCGTCCAGTCGCCGACCGGCGTGGCGCAGGGGCTGAGACGAATCACCTGACCCGAGATGAACGCGCTCTTGGGCGAGAGAAAAAACCGCAGCGGGCCTTCCAACTGATCTTCGGCGCCTTCGCCGACGTAGATCAGTTGCAGCGTGCCGCCGCTGCGCAGCTCCTTGGCCAGCGAACGGGAAAAACCTTCCAGCGCACGCTGTGCACTCGCCGCGAACGGATCGCTGAGGGTTTCCGGCGCGCGACCAAGAATGACCAGATGTGCGCTGTGTTCGAGGTTCTTCAGCAACGGCTGGAAAAACTCGCGCAATTGCTTGAGCTGGTCGGTGTGCTGCAACGCGCTGGCATCGAATACAACCGCCTTGAGTTTCGGCCCATGCCCCGGAATCCATTCGCTGGCGCTCGCCGGTTGCTCGCCGTAGCGGTAGATGCCATCGGTCAAGCGATTGGCAAAGGCACTGATGCGTTCGGTCAGTGGCCCGCCACCGATCAGCAGCGCCCCCTCGACCGGACGCAGGCGTCCGGCCTGCCAGCGTTCCAGCCGCACCGGCGACGGCAGGCCCAACGCCCCGACCAGACGATGGCCGAGGGACGAGTTGGCGAAGTCGATATAGCGGTCAGACATGGAACGCTCTCCAGAAGTTGGGGTTCAAAGTGTGGACTGCCGAGGGCAATCAATCGTTCGATCAGCGCAATAAGGCCTACGCTGCAATGCAGAGTAGTTTGGCTGCGGTAGTTTTGTTGCCAAACACAAATTCGGAAACAACGCAGGCCCCTGTAGGAGTGAGCCTGCTCGCGATAGCGGCGTGTCAGATAACAATTGGCTGACAGGCACACCGCTATCGCGAGCAGGCTCACTCCTACAGGGGATTGTGCGAATTCAATTATTTTGAAAAGGAGTTATTCATGACCCAGCTGCGCCGCGTCGCGATCATCGGCGGTAACCGTATCCCTTTCGCCCGCTCCAACGGACCGTACGCTGCGGCCAGCAATCAGGCGATGCTCACCGCCGCCCTCGAAGGCCTGATCGAACGCTATAACCTGCACGGCCAGCGCCTCGGCGAGGTGGTCACGGGCGCGGTGCTGAAATTGTCACGGGATATGAATCTGACCCGCGAATGCGTGCTCGGCTCGCGCCTGTCACCGGCCACGCCGGCCTACGACATTCAGCAAGCCTGCGGCACCGGTCTGGAAGCGGCGATCCTGGTGGCAAACAAGATCGCTCTCGGCCAGATCGACTGCGGCATCGCTGGCGGCGTGGATACCACGTCGGACGCGCCGATCGGCGTCAGCGAAGGCTTGCGCAAAATTCTCCTGCAAGCCAACCGCGCCAAGAGCACAGGCGACAAACTGAAGTCCTTTCTGCAGTTGCGACCCCAGCATCTGATTCCGGATTTTCCGCGCAACGGCGAGCCACGCACCGGTCTGTCGATGGGGCAGCACTGTGAGTTGATGGCGCAGACCTGGCAGATCCCCCGCGAAGAACAGGATCAACTGGCCCTCGAAAGTCATCACAAACTCGCCGCGTCCTACAGCGAAGGCTGGCACAACGACCTGATGACGCCCTTCCTCGGACTGACCCGCGACAACAACCTGCGCCCGGACCTGACCCCGGAAAAGCTCGCCAGCCTGAAACCAGCCTTCGAGAAAAGCGCGAAAGGCACGCTGACCGCTGGCAACTCCACACCGCTGACCGATGGCGCCTCGGTGGTGCTGCTCGGCACTGAAGAATGGGCCAGAGAACGTGGTCTGCCGATCCTCGCGTACCTGCGCGACGGCGAAGCGGCGGCGGTAGATTTCGTCAACGGCGCCGAAGGTTTGCTGATGGCCCCGGTGTACGCGGTGCCGCGTTTGCTGGCGCGCAATGGCCTGACCTTGCAGGATTTCGATTACTACGAAATTCATGAAGCGTTCGCGGCGCAAGTGCTGTGCACGCTCAAGGCCTGGGAAGACCCCGACTACTGCAAAACCCGCCTTGGCCTCGACGCGCCGCTGGGCTCGATCGACCGCAGCCGGTTGAATGTGAAAGGCAGCTCACTGGCGGCGGGGCATCCGTTTGCAGCAACGGGTGGCCGCATTGTGGCGAACCTGGCGAAGTTGCTGGATGCGGCGGGGAAGGGGCGCGGGTTGATCTCGATTTGTGCGGCGGGTGGGCAGGGCGTGACTGCCATTGTTGAACGCTGAAAGAGCCTTCCCTCACCCTAACCCTCTCCCGGGGGGAGAGGGGACTGATTGGGGGATATTGATGCAATACGCCGACTTGAACGAGCAGCGTTGAATCCGGAGTCGACCCCAGACGGCGGGTCTTTAAATCCATAATCAACTCGGTATTTCAGGTCGATGGTCAACGCCAGACACCGCGGTCGGCCCCCTCTCCCTCCGGGAGAGGGCTGGGCGGGCGGCGTTCCGATGAGGGGGCTTTTAGGACCGCCACAAACTTAGGTCCGAAACCGTCTGACCAACCCATCCAACTCATTCGACAACCCCGCCAGACTCTGCGAATCCAGCCGCGCCGAATTAGCCAGTTCCGCCACCAACTGCGCATCCCCATGAATCTGGCTGATGTGCCGATTAATGTCCTCAGCCACCTGGTGCTGCTCTTCCGCCGCCGTGGCGATCTGCGTGTTCATGTCGCGGATCACGTCGACCGATTCGCGGATCTGCCCGAAGCTTTCCCGCGCCTCGCCGATGCGCGTCACCGATTGCTGCGAGACCTGCAGGCTGGCGTGCATCTGCTGGGTGACTTGACTGGTGCGCTTGGCCAGGTTGCCGAGCAAACCATCAATTTCCGCCGTCGAATCCGCGGTGCGTTTGGCCAGTGCGCGAACCTCATCGGCGACCACGGCAAAACCGCGGCCCTGTTCACCGGCACGCGCGGCCTCGATGGCGGCGTTGAGTGCCAGCAGGTTGGTCTGTTCGGCGATCGAGCGGATGGTGCCGAGGATCGACTGGATATCGGTGCTGTCGCGCTCCAGTTGCTGCATCGACTGCGCTGACTGCTCGAGTTCCTGGCTCAACTGATCGACGCTGTGCACTGCTGCATCGATCTGCTGCTGGCCCTGCCGCGCCTGGCGCTGGCCGCTGTCGGCAGAATCCGCCGCCTGACTGCACGAGCGTGCGACTTCGTTGGCGGTGGCGACCATTTCATGGAAAGCCGTCGACACCATATCGACGGCTTCGCGCTGACGCCCGGCCGCTTCGGCCATGTCACTGGACACCTGAGTCGAGCTCTGCGAGGTGGCGAGGATTTTCCCCGCCGCGCCGCCGATGTGCTGGATCAGGCTGCGGATCGCCGTCAGGAACTGGTTGAACCAGTTGGCCAGTTGCGCGGTTTCATCGTTGCCCCGGATATCAAGGTTTTTGGTCAGGTCGCCTTCACCCTGGGCGATGCCTTCCAGGCCACTGGCGACGCTGCGGATCGGCCGTACGATAAGGCTGGCGAAACTGGCGCCGACCACGGCGAACAGCACGGCGAGCACGGCGGCAATGATTGCGATCAGCCAGGTCAGTTGCGTGGCGGAACTCATCACATCACTCTGCTTGATCAGGCCGACAAAGGTCCAGCCCAGTTGCTCCGATGGCCAGACGTTGGCCATGTAGCGTTCGCCATTGAGCTCGACTTCCACCAGCCCTTTGCCGGCCTTGGCGAGTTGCGCATAACCCTCGCCGAGGCTGTCGAGTGGCTTGAAGTTGTGCTCCGGCTGTTTCGGATCGACCAGCACCGTGCCGCTGTTTTCCAGCAGCATCAGGTAACCGCTGTCACCGAGCTTGATCTGCTTGACGATTTCGGTGAGCTGCTTGAGCGTCACGTCGATGCTGACCACGCCGCCATTGCTGCCGAGCTTGTTGTCGATGGTGCGCACAGTGCTGACGTAGGTGGCATCGTCCTGCGCCCAGTAATAAGCCGCGGTGCGAAACGGTTTGCCCGGTTTGGCCTGGGCGGCCTTGTACCATGGGCGCTGGCGCGGGTCGTAATTGTTCAGCTTGGGATCGTCCGGCCACGACACATAACCGCCGGCAGCGGTGCCGACAATCGCGTAGGCGTAAGCGGGGTGGGCGTTGCCCAGGTCCTGCAGAAACGCAAAGACCTTTTTGTCCATCTCGCCCTGCGGGATGGTTTCGGCGTTGGCGCTCATGTAGGTCTTGAGGCTGTCGTCGGTGTTCTTGATCAGCGGTTGCGACGCCAGGTAATCGACGTTCTGGCTGATGCCGTCAAAAAACAACTGCATGGCGTTGCTGACCTGACGGATCTCGCGGCCGCTGCTGTCGACAAAACTGTCCCGGGCATCGCTGCGCAGGTTCATCACCACGAGGGTAGCGACCAGCACCACCGGCAAGCAGGCGATGATTGCAAACGCCCACGTCAACTTCTGTTTGATGTTCATCCGCGCTCCAGATTTTCTTGTAGGCCCACGCAGTGCAGATGACTTGTGGTTTATTGGCAGCCGAAAACGTTGTGGATCACCCGTTTCCCTGGGCGCGGCATCGCAGATTGTTGTGGAACGATTGTCGAACAGATCCCTCTGTCATTCAGGGCTTCGGCTGCGCAAACGGGAAATTGAGGCGGCGCGGAAAAAATCCGCCGAAGGGTCGCCGGGCGCTCATGTCAGATTCTGTCGCAAATGCCCTTGCAAACGGCGTCCAACAAATCCGCCGGGCTCGGCTATGATTCGCATCGGTCGATGCGCGAGCGCAGAGTTGGCCCTGTAATCCGGCACAGTGTGTGCATTCTCGACGTCCACAGGTTGGCACCCCCTCCCCGTGATGCGAGGATTGCCGTATAACGAGTGACATTCGCGTGTTTGGTAATAAAGGACCCACAATAAAAGCTGATGAAGACTCCAAAACGCATTGAACCCCTGATCGAGGACGGTCTGGTCGACGAAGTGCTGCGCCCACTGATGAGTGGCAAAGAGGCAGCTGTTTATGTGGTGCGCTGCGGCAATCAGTTACGTTGCGCCAAGGTCTACAAGGAGGCGAACAAACGCAGTTTCCGCCAGGCGGCCGAGTATCAGGAAGGTCGCAAGGTGCGCAACAGCCGACAGGCTCGCGCGATGGCCAAGGGCTCCAAGTTCGGCCGCAAAGAGACCGAAGACGCCTGGCAGAACGCCGAAGTGGCGGCGCTGTTCCGTCTGGCCGGTGCCGGCGTACGCGTGCCCAAACCCTATGACTTCCTCGACGGCGTGCTGTTGATGGAACTGGTGGCCGACGAGTTCGGCGACGCTGCGCCGCGTCTGAACGACGTGGTGCTGGAGCCGGATCAGGCGCGCGAATATCACGCGTTCCTGATTTCGCAGATCGTGCTGATGTTGTGTACCGGTTTGGTGCACGGTGACCTCTCGGAGTTCAACGTGCTGCTGACGCCGACCGGCCCGGTGATCATCGACCTGCCGCAAGCGGTCGACGCCGCCGGCAACAACCACGCATTCAGCATGCTCGAGCGCGATGTCGGCAACATGGCTTCGTACTTCGGTCGCTTTGCCCCGGAGCTGAAGAAGACCAAGTACGCCAAGGAAATGTGGGCGTTGTACGAAGCCGGCACCTTGCACCCCAACAGCGTGCTGACCGGTGAGTTCGACGATCCGGAAGACCTGGCCGATGTGGGCGGCGTGTTGCGCGAGATCGAAGCGGCGCGCCTCGACGAGGAACGCAAGCAGGCCATTCGCGCGGCCGACGACGAGCCTAAAGGCAAGTCCGAGGAACCGCCTCCACCGCCGTGGATGCAGTGAACACGTGAACAGAAACCCGGCTTCGGCCGGGTTTTTTGTGCTTGCTCCGTTGCCAATGCACCACGAATCCCGTGTAGGAGTGAGCCTGCTCGCGATAGCGTCAGCACAGTCAGCATCTCCATCGGCTGAACCGCCGCAATCGCGAGCAGGCTCACTCCTACAGGGGTTGTGGTGTTGTTGGAAGTTGTATGGGACTCTCACCGGCTCCAACCACACTCAAGGACTGAATGTGCCCACCCCCCGCAATCTCCAGCTGATCGTCAGTGCGCGGCTGATCTCCGATTTCGGCGCTTTCCTCAACATGGTCGCGTTGGCCACTTACGTCTACCTGCTGAGCAACAGCGCCATGAGCGTCGGCATCTTCCTCGCCAGCCGCGTCGGCGGCGGGATTTTTGCCAGCCTGATCGGCACCGCGTTCTACCGCCGCTGCAGCGGCCGTGTGCCGTTGATCGCTTTCGACCTGCTGCGCGCCAGTGCATTGGCGTTGCTGCTGATTGTGCCGGTCGGCCAACAATTGCTGCTGCTACCGCTGATTGCCTTCGTACTGGGCTTTGGCAATTCGATGTTTGCAATCGGCGTGAACAGCCAGCTCCCGCGCTTGATCGAGCCGGCGCAGTTGCTCAAGGCCAATGCCTGGATCACTTCAGCCTCGTCGGCGGCAATGGTCGGCGGCAGTCTGGTGTCGGGATTGCTGGTGGCGGGGTTTGGTTTTGCAACGGTGTTCGCCCTGAATGCGCTGACCTATGTACTGGCCGCGCTGGTGATTGTGCCGCTGCGTTTTGCCGCCACGACGGTCGACCAAGCACCCGAACGCGGCGAATGGTCCGCACTCAAAAAAGGTCTGCGCGGTGCCCCGGTGGTCGCGGCGATGCTCGCGGTGACCATGGCCGATACCCTCGGCAGCGCCGCGCACAACGTCGGCTTCCCGATCATTTCGAAACTGCTCACGCCGGAGTCGGCCAGCACCACCCTGGGCCAGGCACTGGCGGTGTGGGCCTGCGGCAAGTTGCTCGGTGCGCGTATCGCCAGTCACTTCAAGACTACGGGCAACAGCGATTTGCAGCGTCGATATTTCCTCGGCGTGGCCGTGATGTCCTGTGGGTTCATCCTGATGTTCCAGCAGCACAGCCTGTATGGCTTGCTGTTGTTTGCCCTGCCGGCCGGCCTCGGTGACGGGATTTCCGAAGTCAGCCTGATGTCGCGCCTGCAACGCGAGCCCGAGTCACTGCGCCTGCCGATCTTCAGCGTCCTCACTCTGCTGCAAATGACCGGTTTCGGCATCGGTATGCTCATTGCCGCACCGTTCTATGAAGGGTGGACGCCGGGCGCCGTGGTCATGCTGTTCCATGGCATTCCCCTCGGCACGCTGCTTGGGCTGAAGGTGTTGGCGCTCAGGCGCGCGCGGGTTGCGCGCAGCAGCCCGACGCCAGTTCCTTGAGAATCGGGCAGTCGGGGCGCTGGTCGCCGCTGCAGTGTTCGACCAGATCCTGCAGGGTGTCGCGCAACTCGCCCAGCTCGCGGATCTTCTGATTCAGCTCGTCGATGTGCTGGCGCGCCAGGGCCTTCACATCGGCGCTGGCGCGCTGGCGGTCCTGCCACAGGGTCAGCAGCTTGCCGACTTCTTCGAGCGAAAAACCCAGGTCCCGCGAGCGCTTGATGAACGCCAGGGTGTGCAAGTCATCGCTACCGTAGACGCGGTAACCGGCGTCGGTACGATGGGCCGCTTTGAGCAACCCGATCGACTCGTAATAGCGGATCATTTTTGCGCTGAGGCCACTCTGCCGGGCCGCTTGGCCGATGTTCATCGCTGTTCCTCCAGATCGTCGGGTTTCCAGGTTTTCAACAGTAGCGCATTGCTCACCACGCTGACGCTCGACAAGGCCATGGCGGCGCCGGCCAGCACCGGATTGAGGAAACCGAACGCTGCCAGCGGAATGCCGATCAGGTTGTAGACGAAGGCCCAGAACAGGTTCTGGCGGATCTTCGCGTAGGTCTTGCGGCTGATCTCCAGCGCTGCCGGCACCAGTCGCGGGTCGCCGCGCATCAGGGTGATTCCGGCGGCGTGCATGGCGACATCGGTGCCGCCGCCCATGGCGATACCGATGTCGGCGGCGGCCAGGGCCGGCGCATCGTTGATGCCGTCGCCGACCATCGCCACCACGCCGGCCTTCTTCAGTTCGGTGACGGTAGCTGCCTTGTCTGCCGGCAACACTTCGGCGTGGACATTGGCGATGCCCAGCGCCTCAGCGACCACCCGCGCACTACCGCGGTTGTCGCCGGTCAGCAGATGGCAGTGGATATGGCGCGCGGCAAGCTGTTGCACGGCTTGCAGCGCGCCGGGTTTCAGCGTGTCGCCGAAAGCGAACAGTCCAAGGACGCGCGGTTGCGGGCTCTGCTCGATCAGCCACGACAAGGTGCGGCCTTCGGTTTCCCAGGCCGTGGCGCTGTCGTTCAGTGGCGCGGCGCTCAATCCACTTTCTTCGAGCAGCCGTCGATTGCCCAGGGCCAGGCGGCGACCGTCCAGCGTACCGGCGATGCCGCGCCCGGTCAGCGACTGGCTGTCGCTGACATTCGGCACATCCAGGCCGCGTTCGGCGGCGGCATCGAGCACCGCTTTGGCCAATGGATGTTCGCTGCCGCGTTGCAGCGCCCCGGCCAGTTTCAGCAGGGTGTCTTCGTCGCCATCGATTGCACTCATACGGGCAATACGCGGTGTGCCCGACGTCAGCGTGCCGGTCTTGTCGAACACCACGCTGCTGACGGCATGGGCGCGCTCCAGCGCTTCGGCGTCCTTGATCAGAATGCCGTGGCGCGCCGCCACACCGGTGCCGGCCATGATCGCGGTCGGCGTGGCGAGGCCGAGGGCGCAAGGGCAGGCGATGACCAACACCGCGACGGCATTGATCAGCGCGGTTTCCATCGGGGCCCCGTAGAGCCACCAGCCAATCAGTGTTGCCAGAGCAATCAGCAACACCGTCGGCACGAAAATCTGGCTGACTCTATCCACCAGTTTCTGGATCGGCGCTTTCGCCGCTTGCGCGTCTTCGACCAGACGGATGATCCGTGCCAGTACGCTTTCCGCGCCGAGCGCCTGAGTGCGCACCAGCAGGCGTCCCTCACCGTTGATCGCGCCACCGGTCACCGGGTCGCCGGGTTGTTTCGGCACCGGCAGGCTTTCGCCGCTGATCAGCGCTTCGTCGGCATGGCTCTGACCTTCGATGACTTCGCCGTCGACCGGAAAGCGTTCGCCGGGTTTGACCAGCACCACGTCATTCAGGCGCAGGGCGCTGATGGCGACGTCCTGCTCGCGGCCGTCGATCACTTGAATCGCGCGTTCCGGGCGCAACGCTTCAAGGGCACGGATGGCGCTGGCGGTCTGGCGTTTGGCGCGGCTTTCCAGGTATTTGCCGAGCAGCACCAGGGCGATGACCACCGCCGAGGCTTCGAAATACAGATGCGGCATGCGTCCGGCGGCGGTAGCCCATTCATAGAGGCTCAAGCCATAACCGGCGCTGGTGCCCAGGGCCACCAGCAAGTCCATGTTGCCGGCGCCGGCGCGCACGGCTTTCCACGCGGCGACATAGAAACGTGCGCCGAAAATGAATTGCACCGGCGTGGCGAGAGCGAATTGCGCCCAGGCCGGAAGCATCCAGTGCAGGCCGAACGGTTGCAGCACCATCGGCGCCACCAGCGGCAGGGCCAGAGCAATCGCGCAAATCAGCGCCCAGCGCTCGTGCTTGAGGCGCTGTTGCTGGTTATCGGTTTTCGCCGCTTCGGCTTGCCAGACGCTGGCGGAGTAACCGGCCTTGCTCACCGCATCGAGCAGGCTTTGCTGTTCGACCTGGCCGAGTAATTCCAGGTGTGCACGTTCATTGGCGAGGTTGACGCTGACACTTTTCACCCCGGCGACTTTGTTCAACGCGCGCTCGACGCGGCCGACGCAGGATGCGCAGGTCATGCCGTCGATACTCAATTCGAGGGTTTGCTGGGGGACGCTGTAACCGGCGCGCTCAACGGCTTCGAGCAACGCCGGCAAGCTGTCGCCCGGCGCCTGCACGCGGGCCTGTTCAGTGGCGAGGTTGACGCTGACGTCGCGGGCGCCGCTGACTTTGCTCAAGGCGCGCTCGACACGCCCGGCGCAACTGGCGCAGGTCATGCCGGCAATCGGCAGATCAAACGTGGTGGAATCGGACATCGGTCGTACTCCCTGCAGTAGAGGCCTGCAAGGATCAACCTTGCCATGCGGGCAAGGTCAAGCGTCATTATTTCAAACGCCGCGAAGCAAAAAATGTGGGAGCCAGCCTGCTGGCGATGGCGGTGTGTCATTCAGCAATGAAGTCCGCAGACACACCCTCATCGCCAGCAGGCTGGCTCCCACAGTTTCAGGTTGGTTCAGTAGCCGAGATCGGCGCGCTTGAGGTACATGCCTTCCTGATTCATCGCTATCCGGTATTTCTGTATATCGCCCGCTTGCAGTTTTATTTCCTGCGAGCCGGGTGCGAGCAAGCCCGGATTGCAACCGGGTACTTGTCCCGGCAACAGCTTCAAGCGCAACGAAACCTTGCCCGGCGGCAGGTTGAACGAAGTGCTCTGCTCCTGAAACAGCCGCGCCGACAGCTGATCCTGGATGTACACGCCAATTTCGCACGAGGTCGCCACTTCCAGGCGCTCGCGGGAAATGATCAGTACCGCGTAATCTTCCCCGACAGCCTGCACAGGCGCGGCGGCGGCGAAAAGACCGAGAAAGCCAAACAGGCTGAAAGCTGACCAGCGCATGGCTGCATCTCCTGCAATTTAAGTCATTGATGTACGCAGCTTGGCCGAGCGCGGCGCCGATTGCCAGCCCGGCAGTTTTTGCCAGAACTTGACCTTGCCATCGTGGCAAGCTCGAAACTGCCGGCAACCTCACTCAAAGGAGACATCGCATGCAAGTGTTCACCGTTCAAAACATGTCTTGCGGCCATTGCGTCAAAGCCATCACCAACGCCGTGCAGGCCAGGGATCCGGCGGCCAGCGTGCGCGTCGACCTGGCCGCTAAAGAAGTCGGCGTCGAAAGCCAGCTGGATGCCGCGCAGATCATCGAAGCGATCAGCGAAGAAGGTTATCCGGTGAAGCTCGTCTGAATTTTTTTCGTTAGCGAGCTATCGGAATGTTCAAGGCGTCCGGGCGCAGCTAGACTGTCGGGCTGCGACCCGCCCACCTGGATGCCCGATGAACTTTCGTACCATTTTGATACTTGGCGCCTTGAGCGCTTTCGGTCCATTGGCGATCGACTTCTATCTACCTGCGTTTCCGGCCATGGCGCTGGCATTCGGCACCGATGAGCAGCATGTGCAGCTGACGCTGGCGGCGTACTTCCTCGGCCTGTCGCTGGGCCAACTCGCCTATGGGCCGATTTCCGACCGGTTCGGTCGACGGATTCCATTGCTCAGCGGCGTCGGCCTGTTCACCTTGGCGTCATTGGCCTGTGCCTATGCGCCGAGTCTGGAATGGCTGATCGGCGCGCGTTTCGTCCAGGCGCTCGGCGGATGCGCGGGTATGGTGATTTCCCGTGCGGTGGTCGCCGACAAGTGCGATGCGGTGGGCTCGGCGAAGGTTTTCTCGCAACTGATGCTGGTGATGGGCCTGGCACCGATTCTGGCGCCGATGCTCGGCGGTCTGCTGGTCAATACCAGCGGTTGGCAGTCGATCTTTCTGGTGCTGACCGGTTTCAGCGCCCTCGCGGCTCTGGCCGTGGCGCTTGGCCTGCCGGAAAGCATGCCAGCACACGTGCCACGCCAGCCACTGTCGGGCGCATTGCGCCAATACACGCGACTGGTCAAGGACAGGGTTTATCTGGGCCACGCACTCACCGGCGGTATCGCCATCGCCGGCATGTTCGCTTACATCGCCGGTTCACCCTTTGTGTTCATCAAGTTGTACGGCGTGCCTGCCGAGCATTTCGGCTGGCTGTTCGGCACCAACGCGGCGGGTTTCATTCTGGTGGCGCAGGTCAATGCGCGGCTGTTGGCCAAGCGCGGCCCGGCGTTTCTGCTGGTGCGTGCGGTGTGGGTGTACTTTCTCGCAGGGCTTACCTTGCTGGCGGTCGGCGCGATGCGGCCGGAAGCCTTGTGGCCGTTGCTGATTCCGTTGTTCATCTGCATCGCCAGCCTCGGCTGCATCATCCCCAACGCATCTGCCTGTGCGATGAACGGCCAAGGGGCGCGGGCCGGCAGCGCGTCGGCAATGCTCGGTTGTCTGCAATTCAGCATCGCCGCCGGTGCGGCCGCGCTGGTGGGTGTACTGCACGATGGCAGCGCCGTGCCGATGGCCATGGTCATCAGCCTGTGCGGGTTGCTGGTAGTCAGCGTCGCTTTGCTCACCCGCCGCCTGCAGAATGCCCGGGCATTGGCGCAAGCCCAGGCCGAGGCGTAAACAGTCTCAGCCGGCAGCGCGCTGCTGGCTGTATTCGGGAATGCGATGGGGCGCGCGCAGTCGCGCTTCGAGGGTGCGAGTGAAAGCCAGTGCTTCGGCTTCACTGCGAAAGGTCACGACATGCTGGTCAAGGCGAACCTGCCATTGAGACTTTGCCACTTCTTTTATCAGGATCTTCATTGCTGACCTCCCTTGCGTAAAAGATGTATCGCAGAGGCTTCGATTGTAGACCTGAATACGATCGCAATTGTGACAACGCCTGGGCATCGGACTGACGGCAAAAAACCTCGCAGCCCTGCCAGCCGCTCTAGCGCTGGCACAGGCTGCGAGTTCCGGTTTCTCAGAAACCTTCTAAAACAATTTTTCCCTTGGCCTTGCCGCTTTCCAGCAGTTCATGGGCGCGACGCAGGTTGGCTGCATTGATGGTGCCGAAGTGTTCGCCGACAGTGGTTTTCAAAGTGCCGGCATCGATCAGTTGCGCGACGCGGTTGAGCAGATTGTGCTGCTCGATCATGTCCGGCGTCTCGAACAGCGAGCGGGTGTACATGAACTCCCAGTGCAGAGACAGGCTCTTGCGCTTGAGTTTGCTCACGTCCAGCGACTTCGGATCGTCGATCAGCGCCAGTTTGCCCTGCGGCGCCAACGCCTCGACCAGTTGCTCCAGATGCTGGTCGGTCTGGGTCAGGCTGGCGACATGGGTCACGCTGTCGAGGCCGGCGCGCTTGAGTTCTTCGCTCAACGGCTGACTGTGATCGATCACAACATCGGCGCCCAACGCCTTGACCCAGTCGCGGGTCTGTTCGCGGGACGCGGTGCCGATGACCTTCAGGCCGGTCAGTTGCTTCGCCAACTGCGTGAGGATCGAACCGACCCCGCCGGCCGCGCCGACGATCAGCAGGCTCTGGCCTTCGTCGGTGTTGCCTTCGCTGATTTGCAGACGCTCGAAGAGCAATTCCCAGGCCGTGATCGCGGTCAGCGGCAGCGCGGCGGCTTCGGCAAAACCGAGGGTTTTCGGCATGTGACCGACGATGCGCTCATCGACGACATGCAACTCGCTGTTGCCGCCGGCACGTGCGATCGACCCCGCGTAGAAGACTTTATCGCCGGCCTTGAACAGCGTCACGTCGCTGCCCACGGTCTTGACCACACCAGCGACGTCCCAGCCCAGCACTTTCGCAGCGCCGTTTTCCGGGGCTACGTTCTGCCGCACTTTGGTGTCGACCGGGTTGACCGAAATGGCTTTGACTTCCACCAGCAGGTCGCGCGGGCCGGCGACCGGTTCCGGCAGTTCGATGTCCTGCAAGGCGTTGGTGTCGCTGATCGGCAAGGATGCGTAATAGGCGATGGCTTTCATGAAAGGCTCCGTACGGTTGATAGAAGAAGAAATCAGGCAATCGCGCCGAGGTGCTTGAGCTGGAAGTGTTCGATGGTGTCGCCGGCACTGCGCTGAAACTGCTGGAAGTGCTCACTGACGTTGTGCGCCTGTAGCACCTCTTCACTGGCCCACTGCTCGATCACGTAAAAAACCTGAGGGTCGGCGAGGTCGCGGTGCAGGTCGTACTGGCCGCAACCGGCCTCGGCGCGGCTCGGTGCAACCAGCGTGCGCAGGGCTTGTTCGAGGGCGTCCTGCTGGCCGGGTTTGGCGGTCAGGGTGGCGATGGCAGTGAAGGGCTGGGACATGTTGGGCTCCATTTGCGCGGCGAGAAAATCGATGGAGAGATGATTCGCTATTTCTGTTGGCGATAAAACCGGCTAAAACAGCAGTCTCTTTCAATTTTATTTTGATAATCGAGGCTGAGGATGCTGCGTTTCGATGACCTGCAGTTGTTTGTTCGCGCGGCGGATCTGGGCAGCCTGTCCGCAGCGGCGCGGGTGATGGACATGTCTGCCGCGGTGGCAAGTGCGGCGTTGAAGCGCATCGAGCAGCAATTGGGTGCGCGTTTGCTCGCGCGCTCGACCCGCAGTCTGCGCCTGACCGCCGAGGGCGAGGGATTTCTTGAATACGCACGCGCGGCGCTGAGCAATCTCGATGAAGGTCGGCGCCTGCTTGCCAGTGGCCAGGATCAGGTCAGCGGGATTTTGCAGCTGTCCGCGCCGTCGGATTTCGGCCGCAACCTGCTGCTGCCTTGGCTCGACGAGTTCCAGCGCGAGCACCCGCGGTTGACCGTGCGCTTGCTGCTCGGCGACCGCATCGCCGATCTGTTCCGCCAGCCGGTGGACATCGCCTTGCGGTACGGCGAGCCAGAGGACTCCAGCCTGGTCGCGCTGCCCATCGCCGCGCACAACCGTCGTGTGCTTTGTGCGTCCCCGGCTTACCTGGCCCGGCATGGCGAGCCGCGCCAGCTCGAGCAACTGGCCCAGCACAATTGCCTGCTGTACATGCTCGGCAGCCGCGTCCATGACCATTGGAGTTTCCATGACGGCAAGCGCGAAGTCGGCCTCACGGTCAGCGGCGACCGTTTCAGCGACGACGCCGACGTCGTACGCTTATGGGCACTGGCAGGTGCCGGGATCGCCTATAAATCCTGGCTCGACGTTGGCACCGATGTACTCGCCGGGCGTCTCAAAGTGCTGCTGCCGGAACTGCTCTGTGAGCGCGCACCGCTGAATCTGTTGTGCGCTCATCGCGCACAATTGAGTAAGCCGGTGAACCTTCTGCGCGACATGCTCGCCAGCCGTTGCGCTGAATTGAGTAGTCAATTTCGCGTTTTTTCAAAAGTTGATCATTAGTCGCAGGTAAATAGAGAAATTTCTCTCAGCAACAATCACCAACTGTGCAGGCCCGAGCGCAGGACGCGGCGCCTAACCCGCTTATACTAGCGCCCGCCTCATGCCAGCACCGCCACCCCGGCCCGGAGACCTTCGCACCCCGTCGCCCGTACTGGCGTGACGGTCGCGCATCTGCTGCGGGTGCTGTGCCGGGGCAGGCTGCGTCAGTGGCTTGCCTCGCCCCGGTTCATGGCGATTTTCGCGTCTTGGCCGACGACTGATTACCGGCCAAGATGTCTCCGAGCAGTAGACGATACGATTCAACAGGGAGTGAACACATGGAACATGCACCTTGCATCAGCCAGATCGCCACGTTGCTGGCCGACCCCAAGCGCAGCGCGATGATGTGGGCGTTGATGGATGGCGCGGCGCGGCAGACCGAGGAGCTTGCGCTACAGGCGGGGCTATCGCCGTCCTCGGCCAGTGCGCACCTGACGCGCCTGGCCACCGGTGGTCTGTTGAGGGTCGAAGTCCGTGGTCGCAAGCGGTTTTTCCGCCTCGCGGCGCCCGAGGTCGGCGCGGCGATAGAAGCTCTCGCCAGCGCCACCATCGCCAGTGCGCCGCGCGAGGTTCCCGAGGTGTTCAAGCGCAGCACGCCGTTGGCCAAACCGCAGACCGCACCGTCGTCGCTGTTGCGCGCACGGTTTTGTGACGATCACCTGGGCGGTACGCTGGCCGCCGATCTGTACCAGCGCCTGCTCGATGCCGGCTGGGTCGAGCAGCTGGAGCATCGCGTCGCGGTGACCCAAAAGGGCGCCAGGTTGCTGGCCGACCGTGGCGTGTTCATTCAGGCGTTGGCCCATCGCAACGTGCAAGTGGCTTGTGCCTGCCCGGACTGGAGTGAGCGGCGTCCGCACATGGGCGGTTCACTCGGCGCGGCATTGCTGCAGTTGTTCATGCAGTCCGGCTGGCTGACGTTGCCCAACGACTCCCGAGCCTTGCAACTGACGGCCACCGGGCAACGCGAATTGCACCGTTTCGCCAAAGACACCGAGCTGGAACTGGCGTAGCAGAGCGGTGTACGCAGGCTGCCCGAATTGCACCTGCGTATCTCGCGTCGTTGATGGCTGCGAACAGGTCGCATCCAGCAGCAACGCCGAATCGCTATCGCGCACACTCGTTCCGGGGTATTTCGGAGGGGGGAAGCAGCATGCAAACACAGCGCTACAGCGCGGCAGAACGTCTCGAACGCCTGCCGATCAGCGGTTATCACCGGATCATCTTCATCATCATCGCCCTGGCGTTTTTCTTCGACTCCATGGACCTGGCGATGATGACGTTCCTGCTCGGCTCGATCAAAGCCGAGTTCGGCCTGAGCAGCGCACAGGCCGGACTGCTCGCCAGTTCGAGTTTTTTCGGCATGGTGCTGGGCGCCTCGCTGTCGGGGATGCTCGCCGATCGCTTCGGACGCAAGCCGGTATTTCAGTGGAGCATCGTGCTCTGGGGCGTGGCCAGTTATCTGTGTTCGACGGCGCAAACGGTCGAGACACTGACCCTGTTCCGTATCCTGTTGGGGATCGGCATGGGCATGGAATTCCCGATTGCCCAGTCGATGCTGTCGGAGCTGATTCCGGCGCAACGTCGCGGGCGCTACATCGCCTTGATGGATGGTTTCTGGCCGCTCGGTTTCGTCGCGGCCGGCGTGTTGTCTTACTTTCTGCTGCCGGTGATTGGCTGGCGCGACATCTTTCTGGTGCTGGCGGTGCCAGCGGTGTTTGTTTTGGCGATCCGCTTTTTCATTCCCGAGTCGCCACGCTGGCTGGAACAGGCCGGGCGCGACGCCGACGCGGACAAGGTGTTGAACGGTATTGAAGCGCGGGTGCGTGCTTCGCTTGGCGGTGCGGCACTACCTGAACCGCTGCGCTTGCCGCGCACCGTGACGCCACCGGGCAATTTCTTCGCTGCGCTGAAGCAGATCTGGTCGCCGCAGTATCGCCAGCGCACGACGATGATCTGGAGCCTGTGGTTTTTCGCCTTGCTCGGCTTTTACGGGCTGACCTCGTGGCTCAGCGCGTTGCTGCAACAGTCGGGGTTTGCCGTGACGCAGTCGGTGTATTACACGGTGCTGATTTCGCTGGGCGGGATTCCGGGTTTTCTCATGGCCGCCTGGCTGGTCGAGCGCTGGGGGCGCAAACCGGTGTGCATCGTAACGCTGCTTGGCGGGGGCGTGATGGCGTTTCTGTACGGGCAGAGCGCGGTGTTCGGCGGCAACGTCGCGCTGCTGATCAGTACCGGGTTGCTGATGCAGTTCTTTCTGTTCGGCATGTGGGCGGTGCTCTACACCTACACGCCCGAGTTGTACCCAACGTCGGCACGCGCCACCGGTTCAGGCTTTGCCTCGGCGATTGGCCGGGTCGGCTCGCTGCTCGGACCTCTGGTCACCGGGCTGGTATTCCCGATTACCGGGCAGGGCGGGGTGTTTGCGCTGGGCGCGGCATGCTTTGCAATCGCGGCGGGGGTGGTGTGGCTGTTCGGAATGGAGACGCGGGGCAAGACCCTTGAGGAGCTGACTGAAACCCAAATCCCAGGCTAAACACAGATCCAATTGTAGGAGTGAGCCTGCTCGCGATGGCGGTGTGTCAGTTTAATTATTTATATCTGACACTCCGCTATCGCGAGCAGGCTCACTCCTACAAGGGATTTGCGGTGAGGCTTAGGGGTTTACCAGGCGCGCATCCAGGCTGTTCTGCGCCAGGCGCTTGGCTTGATCCTGGGTCATGCCGAGGTGTTCATGCAACGCATGGAAGTTCTCGGTCACATAACCACCGAAGTACGCCGGGTCATCGGAATTCACCGTGACCTTCACGCCCCGCTCGAGCATGTCGAGGATGTTGTGCTGCGACATGTGATCGAACACGCAGAGCTTGGTGTTCGACAGCGGGCAGACGGTCAGCGGAATCTGCTCGTCGATGATCCGCTGCATCAGGCGCTCGTCTTCGATGGCGCGCACGCCGTGGTCGATGCGCTGGATTTTCAGCAGGTCGATGGCTTCCCAGATGTACTCCGGTGGGCCTTCTTCACCCGCATGGGCGACGGTCAGGAAGCCTTCGTGGCGGGCGCGATCAAACACGCGCTGGAATTTGCTCGGCGGGTGGCCCATCTCGGAACTGTCCAGACCGACCGCAACGAACGCATCGCGGAACGGCAGCGCCTGATCGAGGGTTTTCTCGGCTTCTGCTTCGCTCAGATGGCGCAGGAAGCTCAGGATCAAACCGCTGGTAATGCCCAGTTGCGTCTCGCCATCCTTCAGCGCCGCCGCGATGCCGTTGAGCACCACTTCGAAGGGAATGCCACGGTCGGTATGGGTCTGCGGGTCGAAGAACGGTTCGGTGTGAATCACGTTCTGTTCTTTGCAGCGCAGCAAGTAGGCCCAGGTCAGATCGTAGAAGTCCTGCGAGGTGCGCAGCACGTCGGCGCCCTGGTAATACAGGTCGAGAAATTCCTGCAGGTTGTTGAAGGCGTAAGCCTTGCGCAGGGTTTCCACGTCGTTCCACGGCAGGGCGATCTTGTTGCGCTCGGCCAGGGCGAACAGCAGCTCGGGCTCCAGCGAGCCTTCCAGATGCAGGTGCAGTTCAGCCTTCGGCAAGGCGTTGAGCCAGTCGTACATAGTCTTTTCTCATCAGGTGCAATGACGGCATTCTACAGATGCTCGCCGAAACAATTGGCAAAACCTGACCAAGCGATCCATCACACCGCCTCTTGCTCACGCCGGTAAGCGTAAGTATCGGCGAAGCGCGACAGCAGGAATTCGGCGCAGGTGGTGGTCGGATATTTCGCCGGATGCTGTGCGTCCTGGCAACCGGGCAGGCATTCGATGCGGGTGTCCGGATGTGGCTCGGCAAAGAACGGCATCGAATAGCGGTCGACGCCGAGCGGGCTGATCACCCGGTGCGGTGTCGAGCGATAGCGGTCGTTGCTCCAGCGCGCCATCATGTCGCCGAGGTTGACCACGAAGGTACCGTCAATCGGCGGCGCGTCGATCCATTCGCCCTTTACATTCTTGACTTGCAAGCCACCGGCGCTGTCCTGATAAAGCAGGGTGATGCAGCCGTAATCAGTATGCGCGCCGGCGCCTTGCTGCTCGGCGGAACTGGCGGTGTGGCGCGGCGGATAGTGAATCATGCGCAGCACGCTGACCGGGTCAACGAAGCGGCTGTCGAAGAAATCGCGCTCGATTCCCAGCGCCACGGTCATCGCCCGCAACAGCGTCTGCGCCAGCGCCTGCATGTCTGAGTAATGCTGCTCCATCAATTCAACCCAGCCTGCCTGCGCCGGATGGTGGTTAGGCCCGCGCAACGGTTTTTCGGCGAGTACCTCGGGATGATCGGCGGGCAGGTGCAGGCCCATGTCGAAGGTTTCTTTCAGATCGCTGGGTTTGTCCGGGTCGAGCTGTTCGGTGGCGATGGCGCCGTAGCCGCGGTGATGGCGAGTCTGGGTAATGTCGATCTGGAGTTTTTCCGCCGCGGGCAGGGCGAAAAAGCGTTGCGCATGATCGAGCAGTACGCTGATGCGCTGCGCGGAAATCGGGTGACCCTTGATGTAGAAGAAACCCCACTCGCGGCAGGCCTGATCGATTTGCGTGGCGACGGCGGGCCAGGCGTTTTCGTTGTCGGCGTAGAGCGGGCTGATGTCGATGATCGGAAGCTGATTCATACGCAATCCTTGAACACGCTGAAGATCAGATGTAGGAGTGAGCCTGCTCGCGATAGCGGTGTGTCATGAGCGGATACCTAGACTGACACACCGCTATCGCGAGCAGGCTCACTCCTACAGGGGAATGGTGGTGGGGCTGAGATTACTTCGGCATTTCGGCTTTCATGCCTTCCACGTAGTAATTCATCGACGCCAGTTCGGCATTCGTTGCACTCACGCCCGCCGGGATTTTCTCCACGACGGCCTGATCCTTGATCGGCCCGGTGAACGGCTGCAGCGCACCGCTCTTGATGTCGGCAATGATCTGCTCGGCTTCGGCTTTCACCGGTGCCGGCACCAGGTCGCTGATCGGCAGTTCAACCGTGCCTTCCTTCAGTCCACCCCAGTAATCCTGAGGTTTCCAGGTGTGATCGATCACGCCCTGCGTCGCCTGGATGTAGTGCGGCGCCCAGTCGTTGACGATCGACGTCAGCACTGCTTTCGGCCCGAAGTGCGCCATGTCCGAGGCGTAGCCCACCGCGTACACGCCACGGCGCTCCGCGGCCTGAATCGGCGCTGGGCTGTCGGTGTGCTGGAACACCACGTCGACGCCCTGATCGATCAGCGCGTTGGCTGCATCGGCTTCCTTGCCCGGATCGAACCACGAGTTGACCCAGACCACTTTGATCTCGGTGCCGGGGTTGTATTTGTTCAGGGCCAGTTGAATGGCGTTGATGTCGCGGATCACTTCCGGGATCGGGAACGAGGCGACGTAGCCGATCTTTTTGCTCTTGGTCATCTTCGCCGCAAGGAAGCCGCCGACGTAACGCCCCTCATAAGTTCGCGCCAGATAGGTGCCAAGGTTCTTGTCCTGCTTGTAGCCGGTGGCGTGTTCGAAGGTCACCTTGGGAAACTGCTTGGCGACTTTCACGGTGGGGTTCATGTAGCCGAAGGAGGTGGTGAATATCAGGTCGTACTTGTCCTTGGCCATGTTGCGGATCACCCGTTCGGCATCGGCGCCTTCGGCGACGTTCTCCACATAGTTAGTGGTGATCTGGCTGCCGAACTTTTCCGCCAGCGCCTTGCGCCCCTGTTCATGCTGATACGTCCAGCCGTGGTCACCGATCGGGCCGATGTAAACGAAACCGACTTTCAGCGGATCGGCAGCGCTGGCGCTCAGGCTGATGCCCAGACCGATGGCGGCGCACAGCAGTTTGTGCAGCGGACGTATTTGCATGAAGTGGAGCTCCGTTTTGTTGTGTGTGCCCAGGGCCAATGCAAATTGCTGACCAACAGGACAACAAACAATCCGGAACTGTGTGATGGCTATCGCGAGCAGGCGAAGGCCTACAGGGGAATGCATTTCAAATGTAGGAGTGAGCGTGCTCGCGATAGGGCCATCAGGGCCGATAAAGGTGCACCCGCCGAAGCACCGCCATGGCTTGGTGCGCGAAGATGTAACGAAACGTTAGCGCCGCCCGGCAGTCAGTAGCTTCATCAGCTCCTTTCGGCAAAAGGCCCGCCATGTTCTCGATCCTCAAACAAGAAAGCTTTCTGCTGCTGGCAATCATTGCCGCGTGCATTGCTTATCCGCTGGAACACTGGTTGCTGCACAGCGGCCAGATCGTCGCGCTGGTCGGCGGGCTGGTGCTGATCGGCTTCATCGTCGCCGCGTCGATGCGCGTCGCCCATCACGCCGAACTGCTCGCGGAAAAAGTCGGCGATCCTTACGGCACGATGATCCTGACCCTCGCCGCCGTGCTGGTGGAAGTGGTGATTCTGGCGATCATGATGAGCAACGAAGCCTCGCCCACGCTGGTGCGTGACACGATCTATTCAGCGGTAATGCTCGACATCAACGGCATCCTCGGCCTCGCTGCGCTGATGGGTGGGATCAAGCATGGCGAACAGTCCTACAACGACGACTCGGCGCGCAGCTACAGCGTGATGATTCTCACCGCGATGGGCGTGTCGATGGTGGTGCCGGAGTTTATTCCCGAAGCGAACTGGAAGCTCTATTCGGCGTTCACCATTGGCGCGATGGTGGTGCTTTACGCCTTGTTCCTGCGCATGCAGGTCGGGCCCCACAGCTATTTTTTCAGCTACAGCTACCCGGACAAGCGACGCAAGAAAGAACCGATTGAGCAAGAACCGAAACCGCTGAGCCTGGGCCTGTCGATCGGCATTCTGGTCGGCGGTGTGGTGGTGATCGGTGCGCTCGCCGAGATCATGTCCAAGACCCTCGATCTCGGCCTGGAAGGCACCGGGGCGCCGCCGGTGATCACGGCGATTCTGGTGGCGGCGATTTCCGCCGCGCCGGAAATCCTCACGGCATTGCGCGCGGCACTGGCCAACCGCATGCAGTCGGTGGTCAATATTGCGATGGGGGCGTCACTGTCGACGGTGATCCTGACTGTACCGGTGATGGAGGCCATGGCGCTGTACACCGGCCAGCCGTTTCAGATGGCGATGACCCCGGTGCAGACGGTGATGATCTTCATCACCCTGATCGTCAGCGCAATCAACCTCAACGACGGCGAGACCAATGCCATCGAAGGCATGACCCACTTTGTGCTGTTTGCGACGTTTATCATGCTGTCGCTGCTGGGCGTTTAAGAACACCAAAAATCACTGTGGGAGCCAGCCTGCTGGCGATTACGGTGCATCAGTCAACATTTCTGTTGCTGACCCACCGTAATCGCCAGCAGGCTGGCTCCCACAGGTTTGATCAGTGTTGAATCAGGTCCCGGCGATCAGCTGCCGCGCCGCCTGGCTGTGATCGGCGATCAGGCCTCTGAGATCCAGCCCTTCAACCTGACCATCCACCACACGCCACTTGCCACCAATCATCACCCGATCGGCACGGTCCGCGCCGCACAGCAGCAGTGCCGAAATCGGGTCGTGGCTGCCGGAGAAGCGCAACTCGTCGAGCTTGAACAACGCCAGATCCGCCTGCTTGCCGACTGCCAGTTCACCGATGTCGCTGCGGCCCAGCAAACTCGCCGAGCCCTTGGTCGCCCAGCCCAGCACGCGTTCCGGGGTGATCTTTTCGGCGCCATAACGCAGGCGCTGGATGTAAAGCGCCTGACGCGCTTCGAGGATCATGTTCGAGGCGTCGTTGGACGCCGAACCGTCAACGCCCAGCCCGAACAACGCGCCGGCGTCGGTCAGGTCGATACTTGGGCAGATGCCCGACGCCAGGCGCATGTTCGAACTCGGGCAGTGGCAGATGCCAGTGCCGGCCTGACCAAGACGAGCGATTTCGTCCGGGTTGAAGTGGATGCCGTGGGCCAGCCAGGTGCGCGGGCCGAGCCAGCCGACGCTGTCCAGATAATCGACGGTGCGCAGGCCGAAACGCTGCAGGCAGAAATCTTCTTCGTCGAGGGTTTCGGCCAGGTGCGTGTGCAGGCGCACGTCGAGTGTGTTCGCCAGTTCGGCGCTGGCCGACATGATTTCCGGCGTTACCGAGAATGGCGAACACGGTGCGAGGGCGATCTGGATCTGCGCGCCGTCGCCGCGTTCGTGGTACTCGTGAATCAGGCGCTGACTGTCATCGAGAATCACTTGGCCTTCCTGCACGGTCTGCTGCGGAGGCAGGCCGCCGTCCTTTTCGCCGAGGCTCATCGAACCGCGGGTGAGCATGGCGCGCATGCCCAGTTCGCGCACGGTTTCGACTTGCACGTCGATGGCGTTTTCCAGGCCGTCCGGGAACAGATAATGATGGTCAGCGGCGGTGGTGCAGCCCGACAGCAGCAGCTCGGCCAATGCCACTTTGGTCGCAAGGGCGAGTTTTTCCGGAGTCAGACGTGCCCATACCGGGTACAAGGTTTTCAGCCACGGGAACAAGGGCTGATTGACCACCGGCGCCCAGGCGCGGGTCAGGGTTTGATAGAAGTGGTGGTGGGTGTTGATCAGCCCCGGCAGGATCACATGCTCGCGGGCATCGAACACTTCGCTGCACGGCGCCGAGGGTTGCTGGCCGGCGGCGAGCACTTCGACGATCACACCGTCTTGCAAGACCAGACCGCCACGGGCATCGAGCGCGTTGGCCGTGAAAATGGCGAGGGGGGTTTTTAACCAGATACGGGTCGCAGGCATGGTCGCCGGCTCCTCTGAAAGTTGGGTTCAGGGTTGCCAGCTCAGTGTTGCCCTGTCTGCTGATCCAGGTTCGCCGCGACGGCGAGGCGCGCAGTTTCAAACAAATCGCCGCGCCGGGCAAGCCCGACCCGACCAGACAACCTGCAATACCCCTGTGGGAGCTAGCCTGCTAGCGATAGCGGAGTGTCAGTCACTGATTCTGAAACTGACACACCGCATCGCTAGCAGGCTAGCTCCCACAGTTACATCTGCGGGTTTACCAGGGAATCGTTTCACCCTTGTAATTGACGAAATGATGCCCGCCCTTGCCGCTGAACGCGTTGACCTGATCAATCAGCCCACGGGTGCTGGTTTCCACGTCGAGGTCAGCGCCGTCGCCGCCCATGTCGGTTTTCACCCAGCCCGGATGCAGCGACAGCACGGTCAGTTTCTGCTCGCCCAGTTGCGTGACGAAGGTGTTGGTCATCGAGTTCAGCGCAGCTTTGCTCGCCTTGTACAACGCCAACTCCGGTGCATCGGGCACCGTCACGCTGCCAAGTCCGGAACTCATGAATGCCAGCACGCCGCTGCCGTCGCGGATCTGCCCGGCAAAGCGCTGGGCCAGATTGATCGGCGCCACTGCGTTGGTGAAAAACAGCTTGCCGACTTCGGCCAGGGTCGCGCCGCCCGGGGTCTGTACTTCCGGGCCCTTGACCCCGGCATTGACGAACAGCAGGTCGAACGTTTCGCCCTTCAATTGCTGACTGAGGGCGATCACCGCTTGCTGATCATCCATGTCGAGCTTCTCGATCCGCACGCTGCCCAGCGCTTGCAGCGCCTCGGCGTTCTGCGGATTGCGCACAGTGGCGGTGACTTGCCAGCCATCGGCCAGCAGGGTTTTCACCAGCCCGAGGCCCAAACCCCGAGAGGCACCGATGATCAGTGCGTTTTTTGCCTGAGACATGATGGGTTCCTTGATTGTCAGCGTTCAGGATTCAATGGACAGGCCTGCCCGAGCCGAAGTTGCAGCGCCCGGCGCAAAAGAGGCAGCGACCGGAGCATACCCCAGCCTTTGCCGTGCTTGCTTCCTGAAGTTCTCAAGATTGTTGGGTATGGAGCAGGCGTGATTCAGGTGTTGCCTGTGCGGACGCCATCGCGAGCAGGCTCACTCCTGCATTGGATCGGGTTCGCAGGCCCCCTGTAGGAGTGAGCCTGCTCGCGATGGGGTCATTAAATTCACCTCTTAATGCCCTGATTGCCACGGCTGCCCCAACGACACCGGCGCATACAACCGCGTACGCAACGCATCCCGCGACAGCAGCACCAACACGATAATCGTCGCCACGTACGGCAGCATCGCCAGCAGGCTTGAAGGAATCGCCAGCCCCAAGCCCTGCGCCACCAGATGCAGGATGCTGGCGAGGCCGAACAGATACGCGCCGAGCAACAACCGCCACACCCGCCAACTGGCAAACACCACCAGCGCCAGGGCAATCCAGCCGCGCCCGGCGGTCATGTTTTCCGCCCACATCGGCGTGTACGCCAGCGACAGATAGGCCCCGGCCAGCCCAGCCATCGCCCCGCCAAACAGCACCGCCAGGGTGCGCACGGTCAGCACCGGTAATCCCATCGCAATGGCCGCATCGGGATTTTCGCCGACCGCTTGAATGATCAGCCCGACACGACTCTTGATGATCACCCACGCCACCAGCGCAAACAGCGCGAACGACAGGTACACCAGCAGATCCTGGGCGAACAGCATGCGCCCGAGCAGCGGAATGTCACTCAGGTACGGAATCGCCAACGGCTCAAACCCGGCCAGCGGTTTGCCTACCCAGGCCGCGCCGACAAACGTCGATAGCCCGACACCAAAAATCGTCAGCGCCAACCCGGTCGCGACCTGATTGGCGTTGAACACCAAGGCGACCAGGGCAAACAGCGACGACAGCAGCATCCCCGCGAGCATCGCCAGCAGCACGCCCAGCCACAGGTTGCCGCTGCTGAGCGCGACGATAAAACCGATCACCGCACCAAACAACATCATCCCTTCCTGACCCAGGTTGAGCACGCCGCTCTTTTCGCAGATCAGTTCACCCAGCGCCACCAGCAACAGCGGCGTGCCGCAGCGCACCATGGCGTAGAAAATATTGCTCAACAGATCGATATCCATCACAGCGCTCCGGCGGTTACGGCGGTGGTCGACGTGCGTCGGATCCAGCGCCGATTCAGGCGCGGCCGATAGAGGATCAACACGTCACAGGCGAGCAGGAAAAACAGCATCATTCCCTGAAACAACTGGGTGATTGCCTGCGGCAAATTTAGGCTCATCTGCGCGCTCTCGCCGCCGAGGTACAGCAGCGCCATCAGCAGACTGGAAAACACGATGCCGATTGGATTGAGCCGGCCGAGAAACGCCACGGTGATCGCCGCATAGCCATACCCCGGCGAGACCTGCGGGACCAATTGGCCAATCGGCCCGGTGACTTCGCTGACTCCGGCAAGCCCCGCCAGGCCGCCGCTGATCAGCAGCGCCAGCCAGATCAAACGTTTCTCGCGAAAACCGACGAATCCTGCCGCACGCTTGTCCAGACCGAGCACTTTGATCTGGAAACCGATAAAGCTTTTCTGCAACAGCACCCACACCGCCACCAACGCGAGCAGGGCGAAATACACCCCGCCATGCACGCGGCCATCTTCGAGCAACAGTGGCAACCGGCTGGCGTCGCCGAACATCGCCGACTCGGGAAAGTTGAACCCGGCCGGGTCCTTCAGCGGCCCGTGCACGCAGAACAGCAGCAGGTTCAGTGCGATGTAGTTGAGCATGATGCTGGTGAGAATTTCATTGGCGTTGAAGCGCGTGCGCAACCACGCCGTCAGCCCGGCCCAAGCGGCGCCGGCGAGCATGCCGACGAGCAGAATCAGCACCAGCGCCCAGCGGCTTTGCCAGTCGATGATGTGCACCGCCACGGCGCTGCCGGCGAGGGCGCCGAGGAGCAATTGACCTTCGGCGCCGATGTTCCAGATTCGCGCCTGATAGGCCACCGCCAGACCGAGTGCGCAGAGCAGAATCGGCAATGCCTTGACCAGCAATTCGGAGATGCCATAGAGATCGCTGACCGGCACGATCAGCAGCGTGTGCAAGGTTTGCAGCGGGTCGTGGCCGAGGGCGATGAACAGCAGCGAGCCGCACGCCAGGGTCAGCACGGCGGCCAGTAACGGCGAGCACCAAAGCATCAGGCGCGATTGCTGGCCACGCGGTTCGAGGGAAAGCAGCATGTCAGGAAAACTCCGTTAAACCGTGGCCGATGAAGGTGAGTGCGCGAACTGCCCGGCCATCCAGCCGCCGACGTCGCTGAGCTGCGTTTCGCCAGTGTCCTGGAGCGGCGACAGACGCCCGCCGCACAACGCGCCGAGGCGGTCGCTGATCTGAAACAGCTCGTCGAGGTCTTCGGAGATCACGAGAATCGCCGCGCCGGCATCGCGCAGCGCAATCAATGCTCGGTGGATGGTCGCCGCAGCGCCAACGTCGACGCCCCAGGTCGGATGTGCGGCGATCAACAGTTTCGGTTGCTGGAGAATTTCCCGGCCGAGAATGAATTTCTGCAGATTGCCGCCGGACAGGCTGCGCGCGGCGGTCTGCGTGTCTGGGGTTTTCACACCGAAGCGCTGGATGATTTGCTCAGCAAAGGTTTCAAGTTTGCTGCGCTGGATCATGCCGCGGCTGACCAATCCCTGCTGAAAAGCGGTCAATAAAGCGTTATCGGCCAAGCTCAATTCCGGCACTGCGCCGTGGCCAAGACGTTCGGCCGGGACAAACGCCAGACCGAGTTTGCGCCGCGCATCCGGGCGCAGATCGGCAACGTTTTGCGCGCCGAATCGAATGGTGGCGGCGTCTGTTCGAGGCACGCGCTGTTCGCCACTGAGCAGCGCCAGCAATTCATCCTGACCATTGCCGGCCACCCCGGCGATGCCGACGATTTCTCCGCTGCGGACCTGCAAGTCGATATCGCCCAACGAGCAGCCGAACGGATCGGGGTTGTGCCAGCTCAGCCCGCTCACCTGGAGGAACGCCGCGCCGCCGCTGACCTTGGGGTAATCGCCAATCATCGTCGCCGCTTCGCCAACCATCAATTGCGCCAGTTGCTGATCCGAGCATTCGGCCGGTCGGCAATGCCCGGCGACACGCCCGCCGCGCAAGACCGTAGCACTGTGGCACAGGGCGCGAACCTCACCGAGCTTGTGGCTGATAAACAGAATGCTGCAGCCCTCGGCGGCGAGGCGGCGCAGGGTGACGAATAGCTCGTCGGCCTCCTGCGGCGTCAGCACCGAGGTGGGTTCATCGAGGATCAGCAGACGAATGTCCTGCATCAGGCAACGCACGATCTCGACGCGCTGACGCTCGCCGATCGACAGGCTGTGGACAAGTCGTTCTGGCTCCAGCGCCATGCCATAACGGCGCGACACTTCGGCAATCTTCGGTGCCAGTTGTTGCGGCGTGCCAGCCGCCGCGCCCATTGCCAGTGCAATGTTCTGCGCCACGCTAAGCGTTTCGAACAGCGAGAAATGCTGGAACACCATGCCGATTCCCAACTGCCGCGCCTGCGCCGGGTTGCGGATTTTCACCGACTGACCTTGCCAGAGCATGTCGCCCGCATCGGCTTGGGTGACGCCGTAGATGATCTTCATCAAGGTGCTTTTGCCGGCGCCGTTTTCGCCGAGCAAGGCATGGATTTCCCCGGGCGCAATGCTCAGGTCGATGGCGTCATTGGCCAGACAACCGGGGTAGCGTTTGCTGATATGGCGTAGTTGCAGGCGCGGGACGGGCGGAGCGATTGGCATGACAGGCTCGACTGCTTGGAGTTGTGCCTGTGGATAAAGCAATTTCCTGGCCATTGAGTCAGGAACGCTCGCGGGCCGCGTTCGGCGGTGCCTGATGTAGAGCTTCGGATTAATAAAAGTACGCAAACGCAGCACCAATTCGGCGCAAAGGTATTGATCGGGCTCCAGTTTTGCTCATGGGTAACTGATCAAAAAACGAGCAAACCGTTGCGAAGCAGGCAGAACCTGCGACAGCGCCGGTCATGAACGGGTTATCCACAGGTTGTTCCACAGTTATTGTGCGCAAGCCAGAAAGCTCGGCATAAGCACTGCGGTGCTTTGTTCTAATGGTGCTAAACGTCGCTAACTGATTGTTTGGACTTGGAATTTCCGTTTCGTCGGGGAAATTGAACGAAAAGTGAACAAACTGCGCAAAGCCGCGTGACAGAAGGGTTACAGGCGAATGTACTCAGGTTATCCACAGTCGGGTGCACAGCGCATGTGGGCAACTTGGCGGAATAAGGGGAAACGGCTGCGCCCTAAAAGCTCGCAACTTTCTAGTGCTGCAGCAAAATCCGTCCGCGACTCAGATCGGCCAATTGGCTTTGCAGCAAATCGATGTGGGCCGCACCCAGTGCCAGACGCAACTCGACGCCGTTGGCGGTGAAATTTTCTTCCAGCACCAGGCCGCCAAGGTCCGCCACGCGCAGCTTGACCAGGGCCAGTTCGGAAAATCCACAGGCACAGCTCAGCGGCACACGACTGATCAGTTCGATCTTGTCCGCCGCTTGCAGGCATTTGTTCGCACCACCGCCGTATGCCCGCGCCAAACCTCCCGTGCCCAGTTGAATGCCACCGTACCAACGGATCACCAGCACCGCGACCTGATCGCAATCCTGTGCCTCGATCGCCGCCAGAATCGGCCGCCCGGCGGTGCCGCCGGGCTCGCCGTCATCGCTGCTGCGGTATTGCGCGCCGAATTTCCACGCCCAGCAATTGTGCGTGGCATTCAGATCGCTGTGCTGCTCGAAAAACGCCTGCGCATCGTTTGGGCTGTCGATCGGCGCGGCGAGGGTGATGAAGCGGCTTTTGCGAATCTCTTCGCGGTACTCGCAAAAACCGCTGAGGGTAAAAGGCATAAAACGTCTTATACAGAAGGAGTGAGGCCGCAGCCCTTGAGGATAATGCGGATCAGGTTGTTGCCGGCGTCTTCCATGTCCTGTTTGGTCAACTTGCTGCGCCCGCTGACCCGGCAAATCTGCGTGGCGAAGTCGGCGTAATGCTGGGTGCTGCCCCACAGCAGGAAGATCAGGTGCACCGGATCGACCGGGTCCATTTTGCCCGCATCGATCCAGGCCTGGAACACGGCGGCGCGGCCCTGGAACCAGGCGCGATAGTCCTGATTGAAATACTCGGTCAGGCATTCGCCGCCGCTGATCACTTCCATCGCGAAGATTCGCGAGGCCTGTGGCTGGCGGCGTGAGAACTCCATTTTGGCGCGGATATAGCGGGTCAGCGCCTCAGCCGGATCGTCCTCGGCGGTCAGGGTGTTAAAGGTGCTGTCCCACAACTCGATGATGTTACTCAGCACCGCCACGTACAAACCGAGTTTGTTGGTGAAGTAGTAATGCAGGTTGGCTTTCGGCAACCCGGCATTCTGCGCGATGGTGTTCATGCTGGTGCCTTTGAACCCGTGACGGGCGAACTCGTCTTCGGCGGCTTTGAGAATGGTCTCTTCGTTCTTCTGACGAATGCGGCTGGCGGGTTTGCCGCCGTGAGCGGGGACTTCAAAGGTCATAGGCACTTCCGGGTTTGTCTGTGGGTGCAACCAGTTGCGTTGATAGCGCACCCACAGGCATCCGACAAGTCCTAGCGCGATAAAACCGTTACGCCTGTTCGATCTTGTTCAGCGTGGCCGGCGCTTCAGTGGCCGCGGTTTGGCTTTCCGGCAGCAGCAGGCACAAGACGATGGCGGTCAAGCCGCCGCTGGTAATCGCCGAGTCGAACAGGTTCTGCACCAGCTTCGGCAAAAGGTGCAGCAGGTTCGGTTGCGCGGCGATGCCCAGGCCGACGCCGAATGAAGTGGCAATGATCAACATGCTGCGCCGGTCCAGCGGCGACTGCGCAAGGATGCGCACCCCGGCCGCTGCAACGGCGCCGAACATCACCAGCGTCGCGCCACCCAGCACCGGTTTCGGAATCTGCTGCAGCACCGCGCCGATCATCGGGAACAGGCCGAGGCAGAACAGGATCGAACCGATGTAGAGGCCGACGTAACGGCTGGCGACTCCGGTCAATTGGATCACGCCGTTGTTCTGCGCGAAGGTGGTGTTGGGGAATGCGCTGAACGTCGCGGCGATCATGCAGCTCACGCCATCACCCAATACGCCGCCGCGCAAACGGCTTATATAGGAAGGACCGCTGATGGGCTGGCGAGCGAGCATGCAATTGGCGGTGAGGTCGCCGACGGTTTCGAGGGTGCTGATCAGATAAATCAGCGCGACTGGCAGGAAAGCTGTCCAGTCAAAGCTGAAACCGAACTTGAACGGCGTGGGAAAACTCACCAGTGGCACGTCAGGCAACGGCTGCGGCAGCAGTTTTCCGCTGAACCACGCGGCCAGACTGCCCAGCACCAGACCGATGATGATCGCCGACAGGCGCACCCACGGCGTGTTCGAGCGGTTGAGCAGAATGATCGTCAGCAACACGAATACGCCCAGCGCCAGATTACCCGGCGCACCGAAGTCCGGCGCATTGAAACCACCGCCCAGATCGGTGATGCCGACCTTGATCAGGCTGATGCCGATCAGGGTGATGACAATGCCGGTCACCAGCGGCGTGACGACCCGGCGCAACTGGCCGATGAAGCGGCTGAGCACGATTTGCACCAGTGCACCGAAAAAACACACACCAAAAATCATCGCCAGAATGTCTTCCGGACTGCCGCCACGCTGCTTGACCAGAAACCCGGCAGAGAGAACGGCGCCAAGAAAGGCGAAACTGGTGCCCTGCAGGCAAATCATCCCGGCACCAATGCCGAACGGCCGCCGCGCCTGGATAAAGGTGCCAACGCCGGAGACCATCAGCGCCATGCTGATCAGATATGGCAGGTGCGCGGTCAGGCCGAGCGCCGAGCCGATCACCAGCGGCGGTGTGATGATGCCGACGAAGCTGGCGAGCACGTGTTGCAGTGCGGCAAGGATCGCCGCGAGGGGTTTTGGACGGTCGTCGAGGCCGTAGATCAGTTCACTGGGCGAATCGGAATCTGGCTGCATGGCGCTGGGCTTCTTGTTCAGGGATCGGGTTGATCCTGCTTTGCAAAAAGCTGTCCACTTGCTCAGGTTATTATGTTTTTTAGTCTGTAGGGCCCAGCGCTACCGGGGCTTTGGAGGATTTTTAGCGTGTCGCCGCCAGGCTTTCGAGAAAGCTTTCCAGCACCAAATGAGGGCGGCGCCCCTTGCGCGTGACCGATGCGAGGCTCAGGTCATAGAACCGTGTAGTGGATTTCAGCGCACGCAGACGACCTTGCTGAACCCAGAGGCTGGCGTAGTGATCCGGCAAATAACCGATGTAGCGCCCGGTCAGAATCAGGAACGCCATGCCTTCACGGTCCGAAGCGCTGGCGGTGCAATTGAGCGCCTGATAATGCGCCTGGATGTCCGCCGGTAAACGGAACGTCGGCGCGATGGCGTCCTGGCTGTTCAGGCGCTGGTCATCGAGTTGTTCGTCATCGACATAAAACAACGGATGGCCGACCGCGCAATAAAGCAGCGATCGCTCGCTGTACAGCGGCTGATACTCCAGGCCCGACAGCGCGCTGGCCTGCGGCACTACGCCGACATGCAGACGGCCATCGAGCACGCCTTGCTCGACTTCATTGGGCGCGATCATGCGGATCTGAATCTGCACATCCGGCCCGCGCTCCTTCAACTGCGCCAGAGCGTGGGTGATGCGCATGTGGGGCAGGGTGACGAGGTTGTCGGTCAGGCCGATGATCAACTCGCCACGCAAGTGTTGATGCAGGCCGTTGACCTCAGTGCGGAAACTTTCCAGCGCACTCAGCAGTTGCAGCGCCGATTGATAGACCTCGCGGCCTTCTTCCGTCAGGGAAAAGCCGGCGCGACCGCGTTGGCACAAGCGCAAACCGAGGCGCTGCTCCAGATCGCTCATCTGCTGGCTGATCGCCGAGCGACCTATGCCCAGCACGGTTTCTGCCGCGGAGAAGCCACCGCATTCCACCACGCTGCGAAAAATCCTCAGCAGGCGAATATCAAAGTCACTGACCTGGGCCAGCGGATCGGGGCGGCGGCTGCTCATTTATCAGGCTCTTTGTTTAGCAGTGTTCTAACTGAAGGTTAGAAAAGTTGGATTTCACCGACTTTATCGCCGTGGCAACTTAGCTGCAATAACGCTTTTTATCTCCCTGCCGCTTATGCCCTGCGAGGTTTTGCCCGATGAACATGCCTGAAAACGCGCCGTCGCCACTGGCCAGCCAACTGAAGCTGGACGCGCACTGGATGCCGTACACCGCCAACCGTAACTTTCAACGCGACCCGCGGCTGATCGTCGGTGCCGAAGGCAGTTGGCTGTTCGATGACAAGGGCCGCAAAATTTACGATTCGCTGTCCGGTCTGTGGACCTGCGGCGCCGGGCACACCCGCAAGGAAATTCAGGAAGCGGTGGCCAAACAGTTGGGCACCCTCGATTACTCGCCGGGCTTTCAGTACGGCCATCCGCTGTCGTTTCAACTGGCGGAGAAAATCACCGAGCTGACCCCGGGCAATCTCAACCACGTGTTCTTCACCGACTCCGGTTCCGAGTGCGCCGACACCGCGGTGAAAATGGTCCGCGCCTACTGGCGCCTTAAGGGCCAGTCGACAAAAACCAAAATGATCGGTCGTGCCCGTGGCTATCACGGCGTGAACATCGCCGGCACCAGCCTCGGTGGCGTCAACGGCAACCGCAAGCTGTTCGGCCAGCCGATGATGGATGTCGATCACCTGCCGCACACTTTGCTGGCGAGCAATGCGTTCTCCCGTGGCATGCCGGAGCAGGGCGGTATTGCGTTGGCTGACGAGCTGCTGAAGCTGATCGAACTGCACGATGCGTCAAACATCGCCGCAGTCTTTGTCGAGCCGATGGCCGGTTCCGCCGGTGTACTGGTGCCGCCGCAGGGTTACCTCAAGCGCCTGCGCGAGATCTGCGATCAGCACAACATCCTGCTGGTGTTCGACGAAGTGATCACCGGCTTCGGTCGCACCGGTTCGATGTTCGGCGCCGACAGTTTCGGCGTGACCCCGGACCTGATGTGCATCGCCAAGCAAGTCACCAACGGCGCGATTCCAATGGGCGCGGTGATTGCCAGCTCCGAGATCTACCAGACGTTCATGAATCAGCCGACCCCGGAATACGCGGTCGAATTCCCCCACGGCTACACCTACTCGGCGCACCCGGTGGCCTGCGCGGCTGGTCTGGCCGCACTCGATCTGCTGCAAAAGGAAAACCTGGTGCAGAGCGTCGCGGAAGTCGCACCGCATTTCGAAAATGCGCTGCACGGTTTGAAAGGGGCGAAGAACGTCATCGACATTCGTAACTACGGTCTGGCCGGCGCGATCCAGATTGCCGGTCGCGACGGCGACGCCATCGTGCGTCCATTCGAAGCAGGCATGGCCCTGTGGAAGGCCGGGTTCTATGTGCGCTTCGGCGGCGACACCCTACAGTTCGGTCCAACCTTCAACAGCAAGCCGCAAGACCTTGACCGTCTGTTCGACGCGGTCGGCGAAGTGCTGAACAAGCTCGACTGATTTTTCCTTCTATATAGATGCACAAATGGCAGGCGCTCCTTGTGGGCGTTTGCGCACCAGAATTCAGGAGTGTTCGATGAGCGTTATTCCGCATTTGATCAATGGCGAACTGGTGACCGAGAACGGTCGCGCAGTGGATGTGTTCAACCCGTCTACCGGCCAGGCCATTCACAAACTGCCACTGGCCAGCCAGGCCACCATCCAGAAAGCCATCGATGCCGCCAAGGCTGCATTCCCGGCGTGGCGCAATACGCCACCGGCCAAACGTGCGCAGGTGATGTTCCGCTTCAAGCAACTGCTGGAGCAGAACGAAGCGCGCATCTCACAATTGATCAGCGAAGAACACGGCAAGACCCTGGAAGACGCGGCCGGTGAGCTGAAGCGCGGCATCGAGAACGTCGAGTTCGCCTGCGCCGCCCCGGAAATCCTCAAGGGTGAATACAGCCGCAACGTCGGCCCGAACATCGACGCCTGGTCGGACTTCCAGCCCCTGGGCATCGTGGCCGGGATCACTCCGTTCAACTTCCCGGCCATGGTGCCGCTGTGGATGTATCCACTGGCAATCGTCTGCGGCAACTGCTTCATCCTCAAGCCGTCGGAGCGCGATCCAAGCTCGACGCTGCTGATCGCTCAACTGCTGCTGGAAGCTGGTCTGCCGAAAGGCGTGATGAGCGTGGTCCACGGTGACAAGACAGCGGTGGACGCGTTGATCGAAGCGCCGGAAATCAAGGCGCTGAGTTTTGTCGGCTCGACGCCGATTGCCGAATACATCTACGCCGAAGGCACCAGGCGCGGCAAACGCGTCCAGGCACTCGGCGGCGCGAAGAACCACGCGGTGCTGATGCCGGATGCTGACCTGGATAACGCGGTCAGTGCATTGATGGGCGCAGCGTACGGTTCTTGCGGCGAGCGCTGCATGGCGATCTCCGTTGCCGTGTGTGTCGGTGATCAGGTGGCGGATGCGTTGGTGGCCAAACTGGTGCCGCAGATCAAGGCGCTGAAAATCGGTGCTGGCACTTCCTGTGGCCTGGATATGGGGCCGCTGGTGACTGGTCAGGCGCGAGACAAGGTCAGCGGTTATGTCGATGACGGCGTTGCGGCGGGCGCGACGTTGGTGGTTGATGGTCGTGGTCTGCGTGTGGCCGGTTACGAAGACGGCTTCTTCCTCGGTGGCTGCCTGTTCGACAACGTCACGCCAGAGATGCGCATCTATAAAGAAGAGATCTTCGGGCCGGTCCTTTGCGTGGTTCGGGTGAACAGCCTGGAAGAGGCCATGCAACTGATCAACGATCACGAATACGGCAACGGCACCTGCATCTTCACCCGTGATGGCGAAGCTGCACGTCTGTTCTGTGACGAGATCGAAGTCGGCATGGTCGGCGTCAATGTACCGCTGCCGGTGCCAGTGGCTTATCACAGCTTCGGCGGCTGGAAGCGTTCGCTGTTCGGCGACTTGCACGCTTACGGTCCTGATGGCGTGCGCTTCTACACGCGGCGCAAGGCGATTACCCAGCGCTGGCCGCAGCGTGCCAGTCATGAAGCTTCGCAGTTCGCTTTCCCTAGCTTGTAAGTAGCGGGGCGGAAGCACAGAAGGCCGACCACGTTGAGGTCGGCCTTTGTGTTTATGGGCTTTTTTGACTGATATGACAGATTTATGAAAATAGAGGTTGACGGCGAATTTCAGATGTCTATAATTCGCCCCACTTCCGGCGCAGTCGAAACGGAAAACTCCTTGAGATTCAATGAGTTAAGTAGGTTTCGATAGCAGGTTGCTTCAGTTCATCGAAGCCCGAAAGGAAGTTGAAAAAGAGGTGTTGACAGCAGCGTGTAACGCTGTAGAATTCGCCTCCCGCTGACGAGAGATCGGAAGCGCAAGTGGTTGAAGTTGTTGAAGAAATTTTCGAAAGCTTCTGAAAATAATCACTTGACAGCAAATGAGGCTGCTGTAGAATGCGCGCCTCGGTTGAGACGAAAGATCTTAACCAACCGCTCTTTAACAACTGAATCAAGCAATTCGTGTGGGTGCTTGTGGAGTCAGACTGATAGTCAACAAGATTATCAGCATCACAAGTTACTCCGCGAGAAATCAAAGATGTAACCAACGATTGCTGAGCCAAGTTTAGGGTTTCTTAAAAACCCAAAGATGTTTGAACTGAAGAGTTTGATCATGGCTCAGATTGAACGCTGGCGGCAGGCCTAACACATGCAAGTCGAGCGGATGAAAGGAGCTTGCTCCTGGATTCAGCGGCGGACGGGTGAGTAATGCCTAGGAATCTGCCTGGTAGTGGGGGACAACGTTTCGAAAGGAACGCTAATACCGCATACGTCCTACGGGAGAAAGCAGGGGACCTTCGGGCCTTGCGCTATCAGATGAGCCTAGGTCGGATTAGCTAGTTGGTGAGGTAATGGCTCACCAAGGCGACGATCCGTAACTGGTCTGAGAGGATGATCAGTCACACTGGAACTGAGACACGGTCCAGACTCCTACGGGAGGCAGCAGTGGGGAATATTGGACAATGGGCGAAAGCCTGATCCAGCCATGCCGCGTGTGTGAAGAAGGTCTTCGGATTGTAAAGCACTTTAAGTTGGGAGGAAGGGTTGTAGATTAATACTCTGCAATTTTGACGTTACCGACAGAATAAGCACCGGCTAACTCTGTGCCAGCAGCCGCGGTAATACAGAGGGTGCAAGCGTTAATCGGAATTACTGGGCGTAAAGCGCGCGTAGGTGGTTCGTTAAGTTGGATGTGAAATCCCCGGGCTCAACCTGGGAACTGCATTCAAAACTGTCGAGCTAGAGTATGGTAGAGGGTGGTGGAATTTCCTGTGTAGCGGTGAAATGCGTAGATATAGGAAGGAACACCAGTGGCGAAGGCGACCACCTGGACTGATACTGACACTGAGGTGCGAAAGCGTGGGGAGCAAACAGGATTAGATACCCTGGTAGTCCACGCCGTAAACGATGTCAACTAGCCGTTGGGAGCCTTGAGCTCTTAGTGGCGCAGCTAACGCATTAAGTTGACCGCCTGGGGAGTACGGCCGCAAGGTTAAAACTCAAATGAATTGACGGGGGCCCGCACAAGCGGTGGAGCATGTGGTTTAATTCGAAGCAACGCGAAGAACCTTACCAGGCCTTGACATCCAATGAACTTTCCAGAGATGGATTGGTGCCTTCGGGAACATTGAGACAGGTGCTGCATGGCTGTCGTCAGCTCGTGTCGTGAGATGTTGGGTTAAGTCCCGTAACGAGCGCAACCCTTGTCCTTAGTTACCAGCACGTTATGGTGGGCACTCTAAGGAGACTGCCGGTGACAAACCGGAGGAAGGTGGGGATGACGTCAAGTCATCATGGCCCTTACGGCCTGGGCTACACACGTGCTACAATGGTCGGTACAAAGGGTTGCCAAGCCGCGAGGTGGAGCTAATCCCATAAAACCGATCGTAGTCCGGATCGCAGTCTGCAACTCGACTGCGTGAAGTCGGAATCGCTAGTAATCGTGAATCAGAATGTCACGGTGAATACGTTCCCGGGCCTTGTACACACCGCCCGTCACACCATGGGAGTGGGTTGCACCAGAAGTAGCTAGTCTAACCTTCGGGGGGACGGTTACCACGGTGTGATTCATGACTGGGGTGAAGTCGTAACAAGGTAGCCGTAGGGGAACCTGCGGCTGGATCACCTCCTTAATCGACGACATCAGCTGCTCCATGAGCTCCCACACGAATTGCTTGATTCATTGAAGAAGACGATAGAAGCAGCTTTAAGCTCCAAGCTGATAGCTCCAGGCTAACAGTTACGCGCTCGAAATTGGGTCTGTAGCTCAGTTGGTTAGAGCGCACCCCTGATAAGGGTGAGGTCGGCAGTTCGAATCTGCCCAGACCCACCAATTTTGTTATGGGGCCATAGCTCAGCTGGGAGAGCGCCTGCCTTGCACGCAGGAGGTCAGCGGTTCGATCCCGCTTGGCTCCACCATATAAACTGCTTCTGAAAGCTTAGAAATGAATATTCCGAGAGAATATTGATTTCTAGTCTTTTGATTAGATCGTTCTTTAAAAATTTGGGTATGTGATAGAAAGATAGACTGAACGTTACTTTCACTGGTAACGGATCAGGCTAAGGTAAAATTTGTGAGTTCTCTTAATTGAGAAATTCGAATTTTCGGCGAATGTCGTCTTCACAGTATAACCAGATTGCTTGGGGTTATATGGTCAAGTGAAGAAGCGCATACGGTGGATGCCTTGGCAGTCAGAGGCGATGAAAGACGTGGTAGCCTGCGAAAAGCTTCGGGGAGTCGGCAAACAGACTTTGATCCGGAGATGTCTGAATGGGGGAACCCAGCCATCACAAGATGGTTATCTTGTACTGAATACATAGGTGCAAGAGGCGAACCAGGGGAACTGAAACATCTAAGTACCCTGAGGAAAAGAAATCAACCGAGATTCCCTTAGTAGTGGCGAGCGAACGGGGACTAGCCCTTAAGTGGCTTTGAGATTAGCGGAACGCTCTGGAAAGTGCGGCCATAGTGGGTGATAGCCCTGTACGCGAAAATCTCTTAGTCATGAAATCGAGTAGGACGGAGCACGAGAAACTTTGTCTGAATATGGGGGGACCATCCTCCAAGGCTAAATACTACTGACTGACCGATAGTGAACTAGTACCGTGAGGGAAAGGCGAAAAGAACCCCGGAGAGGGGAGTGAAATAGATCCTGAAACCGTATGCGTACAAGCAGTGGGAGCCCACTTTGTTGGGTGACTGCGTACCTTTTGTATAATGGGTCAGCGACTTATTTTCAGTGGCGAGCTTAACCGAATAGGGGAGGCGTAGCGAAAGCGAGTCTTAATAGGGCGTCTAGTCGCTGGGAATAGACCCGAAACCGGGCGATCTATCCATGGGCAGGTTGAAGGTTAGGTAACACTGACTGGAGGACCGAACCGACTACCGTTGAAAAGTTAGCGGATGACCTGTGGATCGGAGTGAAAGGCTAATCAAGCTCGGAGATAGCTGGTTCTCCTCGAAAGCTATTTAGGTAGCGCCTCATGTATCACTGTAGGGGGTAGAGCACTGTTTCGGCTAGGGGGTCATCCCGACTTACCAAACCGATGCAAACTCCGAATACCTACAAGTGCCGAGCATGGGAGACACACGGCGGGTGCTAACGTCCGTCGTGAAAAGGGAAACAACCCAGACCGTCAGCTAAGGTCCCAAAGTTATGGTTAAGTGGGAAACGATGTGGGAAGGCTTAGACAGCTAGGAGGTTGGCTTAGAAGCAGCCACCCTTTAAAGAAAGCGTAATAGCTCACTAGTCGAGTCGGCCTGCGCGGAAGATGTAACGGGGCTCAAACCATACACCGAAGCTACGGGTATCATCTTAGGATGATGCGGTAGAGGAGCGTTCTGTAAGCCTGTGAAGGTGAGTTGAGAAGCTTGCTGGAGGTATCAGAAGTGCGAATGCTGACATGAGTAACGACAATGGGTGTGAAAAACACCCACGCCGAAAGACCAAGGTTTCCTGCGCAACGTTAATCGACGCAGGGTTAGTCGGTCCCTAAGGCGAGGCTGAAAAGCGTAGTCGATGGAAAACAGGTTAATATTCCTGTACTTCTGGTTATTGCGATGGAGGGACGGAGAAGGCTAGGCCAGCTTGGCGTTGGTTGTCCAAGTTTAAGGTGGTAGGCTGAGATCTTAGGTAAATCCGGGATCTTAAGGCCGAGAGCTGATGACGAGTTACCCTTTGGGTGACGAAGTGGTTGATGCCATGCTTCCAAGAAAAGCTTCTAAGCTTCAGGTAACCAGGAACCGTACCCCAAACCGACACAGGTGGTTGGGTAGAGAATACCAAGGCGCTTGAGAGAACTCGGGTGAAGGAACTAGGCAAAATGGCACCGTAACTTCGGGAGAAGGTGCGCCGGTGAGGGTGAAGGACTTGCTCCGTAAGCTCATGCCGGTCGAAGATACCAGGCCGCTGCGACTGTTTATTAAAAACACAGCACTCTGCAAACACGAAAGTGGACGTATAGGGTGTGACGCCTGCCCGGTGCCGGAAGGTTAATTGATGGGGTTAGCTAACGCGAAGCTCTTGATCGAAGCCCCGGTAAACGGCGGCCGTAACTATAACGGTCCTAAGGTAGCGAAATTCCTTGTCGGGTAAGTTCCGACCTGCACGAATGGCGTAACGATGGCGGCGCTGTCTCCACCCGAGACTCAGTGAAATTGAAATCGCTGTGAAGATGCAGTGTATCCGCGGCTAGACGGAAAGACCCCGTGAACCTTTACTATAGCTTTGCACTGGACTTTGAATTTGCTTGTGTAGGATAGGTGGGAGGCTTTGAAGCGTGGACGCCAGTTCGCGTGGAGCCATCCTTGAAATACCACCCTGGCAACTTTGAGGTTCTAACTCAGGTCCGTTATCCGGATCGAGGACAGTGTATGGTGGGTAGTTTGACTGGGGCGGTCTCCTCCTAAAGAGTAACGGAGGAGTACGAAGGTGCGCTCAGACCGGTCGGAAATCGGTCGTAGAGTATAAAGGCAAAAGCGCGCTTGACTGCGAGACAGACACGTCGAGCAGGTACGAAAGTAGGTCTTAGTGATCCGGTGGTTCTGTATGGAAGGGCCATCGCTCAACGGATAAAAGGTACTCCGGGGATAACAGGCTGATACCGCCCAAGAGTTCATATCGACGGCGGTGTTTGGCACCTCGATGTCGGCTCATCACATCCTGGGGCTGAAGCCGGTCCCAAGGGTATGGCTGTTCGCCATTTAAAGTGGTACGCGAGCTGGGTTTAGAACGTCGTGAGACAGTTCGGTCCCTATCTGCCGTGGACGTTTGAGATTTGAGAGGGGCTGCTCCTAGTACGAGAGGACCGGAGTGGACGAACCTCTGGTGTTCCGGTTGTCACGCCAGTGGCATTGCCGGGTAGCTATGTTCGGGAAAGATAACCGCTGAAAGCATCTAAGCGGGAAACTTGCCTCAAGATGAGATCTCACTGGAACCTTGAGTTCCCTGAAGGGCCGTCGAAGACTACGACGTTGATAGGTTGGGTGTGTAAGCGCTGTGAGGCGTTGAGCTAACCAATACTAATTGCCCGTGAGGCTTGACCATATAACACCCAAGCAATTTGAGTCGAAGAGACCAGATTGCGGTGTGTGAAGACGAAACGAACCGAAAGTTCGAAACGCACAAACACCGAAAGCTGTCACATACCCAATTTGCTGAAGCGAGGCCATCTGGTCACGAGTCAGTACCCGAATTTCTTGACGACCATAGAGCGTTGGAACCACCTGATCCCATCCCGAACTCAGCAGTGAAACGATGCATCGCCGATGGTAGTGTGGGGTTTCCCCATGTGAGAGTAGGTCATCGTCAAGATTAAATTCCGAAACCCCAATTGCGAAAGCAGTTGGGGTTTTGTTTTGCCTGCGAGAAATTTCCTACAGCATTCGCCGACACCGCCCCGCTGTCACAACCTGCCGACAATGCTAAGGTTCTGCCTTAGCTTTTGTACTCTCCAAGGAAGCCTTTATGCCGGACGCCCAGTCCCTCAACGCTGCATTCATGGTGGTTCAGAGCAACAGCCTGGACGAGCTGCGCAGCCTTGTGATCAGCATCATGCGGCGCTACCCACTGGCGCCCCTGGAGAACGAGATTGCGCTGGTACAAAGCAACGGCATCGCGCAGTGGCTCAAGTTGGCTCTGGCAGAAGACCCGCAGGAAGACGACCTGGGCGGCTGCGGTATCGCCGCAGCGATCGATGTGCAATTGCCGGGCAGTTTCATGTGGCAGCTATACCGTCTGGTATTGGGTCGCGATGAAATCCCGCCCAAATCCCTGCTCGATAAAGCGCCGCTGACCTGGCGCCTGATGCGCTTGTTGCCGCAGCTGATCGACCGCCCGCATTTCGAACCGCTGCAACGTTTTCTGACTCACGACACGGACTTGCGCAAGCGCTACCAACTGTCCGAGCGACTGGCGGATCTCTTCGACCAATATCAAGTATATCGGGCTGACTGGCTTGAGGACTGGGCAGAGGGTCGCCACCAGTTGCGCAATGTCCGGGGCGAGGTAAAAGCGCTCCCCGCCACCAGTTGCTGGCAAGCTGAATTATGGCGGGCGCTGCTGGACGATGTAGGCGAAAAGGGCATGGCGCAAAGCCGGGCCGGTGTGCATCAGCGGTTCATCGAACGCATCAATAGTCTAGAAACGGCACCCAGTGGGCTACCTCCACGAGTGATCGTTTTCGGGATTTCCTCACTCCCCGCACAAGTCCTTGAGGCGCTGGCCGGACTGGCGCGTTTCAGTCAGGTGTTGCTCTGCGTGCACAACCCGTGTCGTCATCACTGGGCCGATATCGTCGCCGACAAGGATTTGCTCCGTCACCAGTACAAGCGGCAATCGCGCAAGAGCGGCATGCCGGTCGTGCTGGACGCTGAAACCCTGCATCAACATGCGCACCCGCTACTGGCCGCATGGGGTAAACAAGGCCGAGACTATATAAATTTGCTCGATAGTTATGACGACCCAAACAGTTACCGGGCAGCCTTTCGTGACGGGCGCATCGACCTGTTCAGCGAGACCCAGCCGCATAATATGCTCAACCAGCTTCAAGACGACATTCTTGAGTTACGTCCGCTCAATGAAACTCGCGAGCACTGGCCTGCTGTCGATCTGGCACAGGACGGGTCGATCCGTTTTCACATTGCCCACAGCGCGCAGCGCGAAGTCGAAATTCTGCATGACCAGCTACTGGCACGTTTCAGTGCCGACCCGCAGTTGCGTCCACGCGATGTGATCGTGATGGTGCCGGACATCGACAGTTATGCGCCGCATATCCGTGCGGTGTTTGGTCAACTCGACCGTCATGATCCGCGCTTCATTCCATTTACATTGGCGGATCAGGGGCAACGCGGTCGCGATCCGCTGCTGATTGCGGTCGAGCATCTGCTCAAGCTCCCCGACAGCCGTTTTCCGGCCAGTGAGATCCTCGACCTGCTCGACGTTCCTGCATTACGTGCACGCTTCGGAGTTGAGGAGCGCGACCTGCCAACATTGCATCGTTGGATTGAAGGTGCGGGCGTACGCTGGGGGATGAACGCAGAGCAGCGAGCTGGCCTTGGTTTGCCCGACGAGCTAGAACAGAACAGCTGGCATTTCGGCCTGCGTCGGATGTTGCTGGGATACGCCGTCGGCAGCGCGAGCGCCTGTGAAGGTATCGAACCCTACGATGAGATCGGTGGCCTGGATGCTGCACTGATTGGCCCTCTGGTGGCCTTGCTCGATGCGTTGGAATTGGCCCGCCAGCAGCTCACTCAACCGGCAAAACCCGCCGAGTGGGGGTATCGCTTGCAAGCGCTGATGCAGCTGTTTTTCAAAGCGAGCAATGAGCATGACGACTACTTGCTGACGCAACTTGAGGAGCTTCGCGAAACCTGGCTGGAGACTTGCGAAGCGGTGAATCTCACAGATGAGCTGCCGCTCACCGTGGTCCGCGAGGCCTGGCTCGCCGGGCTGGATCAGGGGCGACTGTCTCAGCGTTTCCTCGCCGGTTCGGTGAATTTCTGTACGCTGATGCCCATGCGCGCCATTCCTTTCAAACTGGTCTGCCTGCTGGGCATGAACGATGGCGACTATCCTCGCGCGCAGCCTCCGCTGGACTTCGACCTGATGGGCAGCGATTATCGCCCGGGCGATCGATCACGGCGTGAAGACGACCGCTATCTTTTGCTGGAAGCGCTTCTGTCCGCGCGCAATCAGCTCTACATCAGTTGGGTGGGCCGCAGCATTCGCGACAACAGCGAGCGGCCGGCATCTGTGCTTATCGGTCAGTTACGCGATCATCTCGCGAGCGGTTGGCGATTGCTCGATGAGAAAAGCGACTTGCTGGATGCCATGAGCGAGGAACATCCGCTGCAGCCGTTCAGCGCGCGCTATTTTCATGAAGGTGATCAACTGTTCAGTTATGCCCGCGAGTGGCAGGTGTTGCATCAAGAGCACCAGCCTCAGACCGGTGTCGAGTTGCTTGCCCCTTATGTACAAGAAGAACCGTTGACCCTGGCTTTGTTGCAGGACTTTTTACGCAACCCGGTTCGACATTTCTTCACCCAGCGACTTAAGGTGTATTTCGAGGCTGCTGAAGCACCACTGGCGGACGAAGAACCCTTCGTGCTGGACGCGTTACAGCGATATACGCTCAGCGAGAGCCTGCTCGAAGCGGCGCTGAGGCAACCGGAAAATATCGATCAAGCGCTCGACGCACAGGCCCGTCGCCTGCAAAACAGCGGTCTGTTGCCAATGGCAGGATTCGGCGAATGCCTGCAGCGGGAATTGATCGAGCCGTTGCCGGATCTGCTCAAGCGCTATCAACAATTGCTGTCGCTCTGGCCTGTTCCGCTGACCAGTGCCTTGCCAATCAATCTGGAGCTGCAGGGTCTGCGTCTGGAAGGCTGGCTCGCCGGTTTGCATCAGCGCGCCGACGGCGGTCTGTTGTCCGTCACGACCATTCCCAACAGCATCGGCTCGATCAAAAACCGTAAATGGCATCGTCTGACCAAGCCTTGGATCAACCATCTCGTCGCGTGCGCCAGTGGCCTTTCGCTGACGACCGCTTTGGTGGCCAGCGATGACTCGCTGCTGCTTGAACCGCTGGAGCCTGCACGGGCGACGCGTTTTCTTGGCGATCTGCTCCTCGCCTGGCAGGCGGGCATGCGCCAACCGCTACCGATAGCGGTGAAAACCGCGTTCGCGTGGCTGTCTCAGTCCGACCCGTTGAAAGCCGAAGCTGCCGCTTGCAAGGCGTATGAAGGTGACGGGCAGACCACTGACGGTGAGCGCCGCGAGAGTCCCGCATTGCTAAGGCAGTTCGCTGACTTCCAGTCACTGCTGGCCGACGAAACATTTTCCGGCTGGTGCGATGCCTTGTACCGTCCGCTTTTCGAAGCGCCATGGCGTTCGCTGTCCAACGAGGGGGGACGCACATGAGTACCAGAGCCCCCCTCGCGCTGGCATTTCCGTTACATGGCAGCCAGTTGATCGAAGCCAGCGCCGGTACTGGCAAAACCTTTACCATTTCCGCCCTCTATCTGCGACTGATCCTCGGGCACGGTGACGAGTCGAGCGGATTCGGTCGTGAGTTGCTGCCGCCACAAATACTCGTAGTGACATTCACCGATGCCGCGACCAAGGAACTGCGTGAGCGGATACGCACGCGTCTGGCAGAGGCGGCTCGATTTTTCCGCGACGAGACGCCGGCGCCTGACGCACTGATCGCCGAATTGCGCGATCAATACGAACCCCGGCAATGGCCAGGCTGTGCTAACCGCCTCGATGTCGCCGCGCAGTGGATGGATGAGGCCGCCGTTTCGACTATCCACAGTTGGTGTCAGCGCATGTTGCGTGAGCACGCGTTCGACAGCGGCAGCTTGTTCACCCAGTCGCTGGAAACCGATCACAGTGACTTGCTTGGCGAAGTGCTGCGCGATTATTGGCGTCTGTTCTGTTATCCAATGCAGGGCGATGCCTTGAATTGGGTTCGCAACAACTGGGGCGGGCCTGCGGCATTGTTGCCACGGGTGCGCGGTCTGTTTGCCAGCGAACGCGACAATGATGAAACCAGGGCTCCCGCCGAACTGATCGATGAATGTCTGCAAGAGCGCCGCGCGGCGTTGCTTGAGCTGAAAATGCCCTGGCGCCTGTGGGCAGACGAGTTGCTCGCCATCTGCCATCAAGGCGTGGCCGGCAAAACGGTCGACGGTCGCAAGATGCAGGCACGCTATTTCGAACCGTGGTTCGAAAAGCTCAAGGCATGGGCTGAAGACGAGTCCCTGGAACAACTGGACATCGGCACCGGATTCTCGCGTCTGACGCCTGACGGTATGGCCGAAGCCTGGAAGGGGCCGCCGCCATCGCACCCGGGTCTGGATGCCATGTCGGCTCTCAAGGCGAGCCTCGATGCGCTGCCAACGCCCGATGCTGCGGTTCTGCAACACGCCGCCCAATGGGTCGGCACACGTTTCGAAGAAGAGAAGCGTCGTCGCGCCGAAATGGGCTTTGACGACATGCTCTTGCGCCTCGATGCCGCATTGCAGTCCGACGGTGGCGAACGACTGGCGACATTGATCCGTGAGCAATTCCCGGTCGCGCTCATCGACGAGTTTCAGGACACCGATCCGGTGCAGTACCGGATCTTCGAGAGCATCTATCGCATCGAAGAGAACAGCGCCGAAACCGGCCTGTTTCTGATCGGCGATCCGAAACAGGCGATCTACGCCTTTCGCGGGGCGGATATCTACACCTATCTGCGCGCGCGTCAGGCCACCACTGGCCGACTGCATACGCTGGGTACCAACTTCCGCTCCAGCCATGGCATGGTCGAGGCGGTCAATCATGTCTTTGCACGCGCCGAATCTCGCGAGCAGGGGCGCGGTGCGTTTTTGTTTCGCGAGAAAACCGGCAACAATCCGGTGCCATTCCTCCCCGTTGAGTCTCAGGGGCGCAAGGAACACCTGCAGATCGACGGGCGAGAAATTGCAGCCTTGAATGTCTGGCAGTTGTCTTCCGACCAGCCCTTGTCGGGCCTGGTTTATCGTCAGCAATTAGCGGCAGCGTGCGCCAGCGAAATCACTGCGCTGCTCAATGGCGGGCAGAGTGCTCGCGCGGGATTCATTCAGGATGGCAAAGGCTTCAGAGGTTTACGGCCGTCCGACATTGCGATTCTGGTTCGCGATGGCAAGGAAGCTCAAGCTGTGCGCAGTGAGCTGGCCGACCGTGGCGTGCGCAGCGTGTATCTGTCGGACAAGGATTCGGTATTCGCAGCGCAAGAAGCCCACGACCTGTTGGCTTGGCTCAAGGCCTGTGCCGAACCGGATGTTGAGCGCTTGCTCAAAGCCGCACTGGCCTGTGTCACGCTGAACCTGCCCTTGGCCGAGCTCGAACGGCTGAACCAGAATGAGTTGTTCTGGGAAACCCGCGTCATGCAGTTTCGTGGCTATCGCGAACTGTGGCGCAAGCAAGGCGTGCTGCCGATGTTGCGGCGCCTGCTGCACGATTTCCACTTGCCGCAAACTCTGATGAAACGCAGTGATGGCGAACGCGTGCTGACTAACCTGCTACATCTATCCGAGCTGATGCAGCAAGCCGCTGCGGAACTGGACGGCGAACAAGCGCTGATCCGTCATCTGGCCGAGTTGCTGATGCTGTCCGGGCAGGCGGGTGAAGAACAGATCCTGCGCCTGGAAAGCGATGAGCAATTGGTCAAGGTCGTGACCATTCACAAATCCAAGGGCCTGGAATATCCCTTGGTGTTTCTGCCGTTCATCTGCTCGGCGAAGCCTGTGGATGGCAGTCGCTTGCCGCTGCATTACCACGATGCCGAAGGCAAGGCCCGGGTTAGCCTCAAGCCAACCGCCGAGCTGATTGCGCAAGCGGATGATGAGCGCCTCGCTGAAGATCTGCGTTTGCTCTATGTCGCTCTGACGCGCGCGCAGCATGCCTGCTGGCTGGGCGTGACGGATCTCAAACGCGGCAATAACAACAGCTCGGTGCTGCATCTTTCCGCATTGGGCTACTTGCTCGGCGGTGGTGCTGCATTGAGTGAATCCGGCGAACTCAAGCGTTGGCTGGAAGATCTGCAACAGGACTGCGCGGCAATCAGCATCCTGGAGATGCCGCAACCCACCGACGAGCATTACCATCCGCCACGCAATGAGGCGGTACTCAGTGCCATCCGTGTGCCCAAGCGCAAGGCCAGCGAAAACTGGTGGATCGCTTCTTACAGTGCATTGCGAATCAGCGACGTGTTGAGCGTCGGCAGCGATGAGGCGCCGGACAGTCCGCAAGCGCAAAAGCTGTTCGATGACGAGCGCCTCGATCCGGATGCGCCGCGCGAGATGATTGCCGGTGGCGCCGATATCCATCGTTTTCCTCGCGGCCCCAATCCGGGCACGTTCCTCCACGGGTTACTTGAGTGGGCCGGCGAAGAAGGTTTTGCCGTTTCCCGTGAGGCCCTGGAAGATGCGATCGCGCGGCGCTGCAATCTGCGTGGCTGGGAGGGCTGGATTACCACGCTCAGTGACTGGCTGCAGCATTTGCTCAAGCTGCCGCTTCCTGTTGCGGCCGGGCAACCGCCCGTGGTGCTGGAGGAGCTGAAACAGTTTCGCGTCGAGATGGAGTTCTGGTTCGCCAGCCATAAAGTCGATGTGCTCAAACTCGATGAACTGGTGCGTCAGCATACTCACCAGGGCGCCGCCCGGGTCGCGGCAGAACCGGTGCAACTCAACGGCATGTTCAAGGGCTTTATCGACCTGACGTTCGAACACGACGGGCGTTATTACGTGGCTGACTACAAGTCCAACTGGCTCGGCCTGGATGATCAGGCGTACACCGAAGCAGCCATGGAGCAATCGATTCTCGACAACCGCTATGACCTGCAATACGTATTGTACCTGCTGGCCTTGCATCGACAGCTCAAGGCGCGGCTGGCGGATTACGACTACGACCGACACGTCGGCGGTGCGTTGTATCTGTTCCTGCGTGGCACACGCGCCGACAGTCGCGGCGTTTACTTCGCTCGTCCGCCACGCGAACTGATCGAGCGCCTGGACCGAATGTTTCAAGGCAAACCCGAACCCAAGACCGAACCCGCCTGGGAACAGGGAGTCCTGCTATGAGTCGCACCTTTGCCGATTTGCTTCCCACGCCGCTGGCAGCCGACAGTCTGTCGAAGCTCGCGCCGCTGAGCCGTGCCGATGATCTGTTGCTGTTGCTCACGCGCTGGGTCGAGCGCGGTTGGCTGCGTGCGCTGGACAAGGCATTCGTAGCCTTCCTTCATGAACTGGAGCCAGACACCGATCCGTTGGTGTTGCTCGCGGCGGCACTGACCAGCCATCAACTCGGCCACGGTCACGTCTGCCTTGATCTGTTCGAAACCCTGAAGGCGCCCGATTTCGCGTTATCGCTGCCACCGGAGGGTGATGTGCAAGGCGGTGTGTTGTTGCTGCCTTCGCAACTGCTCGACGCGCTGGAGGGTGCGCACTGGTGCAAGGTGCTGGCGAGCAGTTCGTTGGTGGCATTGGCGGCGGATCCCAGTGATGCAGCGCAGCAGCGTCCGCTGGTGTTATCCGGCAAGCGCCTGTACCTGCGTCGATACTGGGCGTACGAGCGGCGCATCGATACGGCGTTGCGCCAGCGCCTGGAGCAGGTCGAGCCGACGCCTGCTGACTTGCCGCAGCGCTTGAACGGGTTGTTCGAGTCGGGCGGGCCTGGCGAAGTGATCGACTGGCAGAAGCTCGCCTGTGCCCTCGCCACGCGCGGCGCTTTCAGTATCGTTACCGGCGGGCCAGGTACCGGCAAAACGACCACGGTGGTGCGTTTGCTGGCCTTGCTGCAAGCGCCAGCCGTGGAGGCCGGTCAGCCGTTGCGCATTCGTCTCGCGGCGCCGACCGGCAAGGCGGCGGCGCGGTTGACCGAGTCGATCAGTCAGCAAGTGCAATCGCTGAAAGTCAGCGAAGAGGTCCGCGCGAAAATCCCTTGCGACGTGACCACCGTGCACCGCTTGCTTGGCAGTCGTCCGGGCACTCGCCACTTCCGCCACCATGCCGGCAATCGCTTGCCACTGGATGTGCTGGTAGTCGACGAAGCCTCAATGATCGACCTGGAAATGATGGCCAATCTGCTCGATGCCCTGCCGGCCCATGCGCGACTGATTCTGCTCGGCGACAAGGACCAACTGGCATCGGTGGAGGCGGGTGCGGTGCTGGGCGATCTGTGCCGCGACGCCGAGGGTGGTTGGTATAGCCTACAAACTCGACAGTGGTTGGAGACTGTCAGTGGCGAGACGCTACAAGACAGTGGTTTGCATGAGGACGTCGACGGTTCTCACCCCCTTGCTCAGCAAGTGGTGATGCTGCGTCACTCCCGGCGCTTCGGCGAAAGCAGCGGCATCGGTCAGCTCGCCCGGCGGGTCAACCAACAGTTGCCGGAGCAGGCGCGACAGTTGCTCGTGGCCGGTGACTACGCCGATGTATATTCGTTGGCGCTCAAGGGCGAACACGACCACACGCTGGAACGACTGTTGCTGGAGGGCCACGGCGACGGTCCGCAAGGTTACCGCCATTACCTGAATGTGCTGCGCGACAAGCGTCCACCGCCGGGCAGGCCGCTTGAGCACCCGGACTGGATCGTCTGGGCGCGGGATGTTTTGCAGGCGTTCGATACGTTTCAGCTGCTGTGTGCCGTGCGTAAAGGACCGTGGGGTGTCGAAGGTCTGAATCAGCGGATTACCGCGGCATTGCTCAAGGCACGCCTGATCGAAAACGATCAGCAGTGGTACGAAGGCCGTCCGGTATTGATGACGCGCAACGATTACGGTCTGGGTCTGATGAATGGCGATATCGGTATCGCCCTCAAGCTGCCCGAGGGCGGAGGAGCTGACGCCGGCAAGCCTGTGTTGCGCGTGGCCTTCCCGCGCAACGACGGCCAGGGCGGCGTGCGTTTCGTATTGCCCAGCCGGCTCAACGATGTCGAAACCGTCTACGCGATGACCGTGCATAAATCCCAGGGCTCGGAGTTTGCCCACACCGCGCTGATCCTGCCCGATGCCTTGAATCCAGTGCTGACCAAAGAACTTGTCTACACCGGCATCACCCGAGCCAAGCACTGGTTCACCTTGATCGAATCCCGAGCCGGCGTGTTCGAGGAGGCGGTGCAGCGCAAGGTCAAGCGGTTGAGCGGATTGATGCTGGAACTGGAGGAAAACGGCATCTTTCAGGATTGAAGTCTTGCACTGGCGGTTGGGCGGTTATTGACCAACCGGTCAGTGCTCGCCGCCTCGCTGGCCCTTCGCCGCTGTGCTACCGTTGCGGCATCATTTCGCTACGATCCAAGAGAGTTTCCTGCATGAAGGTGTCTGTCTGGGAGACAGGGCGCGTCGTTGTCTGCAAGCAAGTCGTGCTGGTCGGCCTGTTCTGGCTCATGACGGGCGCGGCTATGGCGCAAGCGCCCGCAGGTATGGCTGAGCAACGGGCCAAGTCCGTCACCCAGGTAGTGCTGGGGATTCTCAGTTATGCGCGCTGGCCGGTCGAGCCCGCGCAGTTGCGCCTGTGTGTCGTCGGCCCCACCGAATACACCGATGATCTGGTCAAAGGCACCGCTCAGGCCACTGGCCGGCCGGTGCTGGTGCGACGGCTTTTGGCCGACAACCCGGCGATCGTCAGCGAATGCAATGCGGTCTATATCGGCAAGCTCACCAACGATGAGCGCAGTCGCTTGTTTGCTTCGCTGATCGGGCATCCAGTGCTGAGCATCAGCGAAGGTGGCGATCAATGCACGGTTGGCAGCCTGTTCTGTCTGCGTGTGGGCGATGAACAAGTGTCGTTCGAAGTCAATCTCGATTCCGTCGCCCGCAGCGGTGTGCGTATCCACCCCAGCGTGTTGCAATTGTCGCGGCGCAGGGCGGCGGCGCCATGAGGCTGTCCAGAGCGAGTGACCGCCCGACGTTGGGCTCGGTGATCGGCCGAGGGCATCTGATTGTCGCGCTGATCGCCGTGGCGATGGCCAGTGTCTCGCTGACATTGCTCGGTGTGCTCGCATTGCGCGTGTATGCCGATCACAACCTGCATCTGATTGCGCGCTCGATCAGCTACACCGTTGAGGCCGCGGTGGTGTTCAACGACAAGGCTGCCGCCACTGAAGCGCTGGCGCTGATCGCCTCTACCGAAGAAGTGGCTGATGCTCAGGTGCTCGATAGCCAGGGACAGCTGCTAGCGCAATGGCAGCGCCCGGAAAACGGTTTGATTTCCGAGCTGGAAATGCAGATCGCTCGCGCCATCCTGGAAAAACCCGTCAGCCTGCCCATTGAACATCAGGACCGAGAAATCGGCCGGGTGCTGCTCACCGGGCATGGCGGCAGTCTGATGCGCTTTCTGCTCAGCGGTCTGGCAGGCATTATCCTGTGCACGGCGATCAGTGCCTGGGTGGCGCTGTATCTGGCCCGGCGTCAGTTGCGCGGCATCATCGGCCCGCTGCGCGGCCTCGCCGCCGTGGCGCACGCCGCCCGCAGTGAACGAGCGCTGGATCGGCGGGTGCCACCGGCGCAAATCGCCGAACTCGATAATCTGGGCAATGACTTCAATGCGTTGCTCGACGAGCTGGAGTCGTGGCAGACCCACCTGCAAAACGAAAACGAAACCCTCGCCCATCAGGCCAGCCACGACAGCCTGACCGGCCTGCCCAATCGCGCGTTTTTCGAAGGGCGCTTGATCCGCGCATTGCGCAGCGCGAGCAAGCACGATGAACGCGCTGCTGTGCTGTTTCTCGACAGCGACCGTTTCAAAGGCATCAACGATAACTTCGGTCATGCTGCCGGCGATGCGGTATTGGTGGCAGTGGCCAACCGCGTTCGCGCGCAATTGCGTGAAGGCGATCTGGTCGCGCGGTTGGGCGGCGACGAGTTTGCTGTACTGCTCGCGCCGCTGCATGCGATCGAAGATGCCGAGCGCATTGCCGACAAGATTCTCGCCAGCATGGACATGCCCATCGCGCTGCCGGGTGACACTCGTGTGGTGACGTCGCTGAGTATTGGCATTGCAGTGTTTCCCGACCACGGCGCCAGCCCGAGCGCCTTGCTCGATGCCGCCGATGCCGCCATGTATCAAGCCAAGCGCCTGTCGCGTGGCGCCCAGTTCACCGCCGGGGCGGAGCACCCGGTCGATTCCGAACCCTCCAGGAGCTGATAGCCGTGTCCACTTTGTCCATTCGTTCTCTTTACGCTGTGTTGTTGCTAGCCGTGCTGGCCCTGAGCGGTTGCCAGAGCGCGCCGCCAAAAGGCCTGACCCCGGCGCAAGTTGCGGTGCTCAAACAACAGGGCTTCGAACTGACCGACGAGGGCTGGGAATTTGGTCTGTCGGGCAAAGTGCTGTTTGGCAGCGACGTCGAAAGCCTCAATCCGCAAAGCACCGAGATCGTCGAGCGCATCGGCAAAGCCCTGATGGGCGTCGGCATCGAACGCGTGCGCGTCGACGGCCACACCGATGCCTCGGGCAAGGAAACCTACAACCAGCAACTGTCGTTGCGCCGGGCCAGGAGTGTCGCCAACGTACTGGGAACGGTTGGCATGAAGCAGGAAAACATTCAGCTACAAGGCCTGGGCAGCAGCGAGCCGGTAGCGTCCAACGACACCGCAGCCGGTCGCACGGAAAACCGCCGGGTGGCGATCGTGGTCAGCGCCGACTAATCGGCGAACTGCATCACTCGTGTCCGCCCCATCAGCAGCCCCTGATTACGTTCCGTTACCTCCCTGATGTAATCCCACAACAACGTAATCCGCTTCAACTTGCGCAGATCCTCCCGGCAGTACATCCAGAACTGCCGGGTGATATCGATTTCCTCCGCCAGCACCGGCAACAAACGCGGATCCTGCGCCGCAAGAAAGCACGGCAGGATCGCCAGTGATCGCCCCTGCTGCGCCGCGACGTATTGGGCAATCACACTGGTGCTGCGCAAATGCGCGTTGGCGCCGGGCAGGACGTTCGCCAGGTACAGTAGCTCCGAGCTGAACGCCAGGTCGTCGACATAACTGATGAATTGATGCTTGCTCAAATCTGCCGGGCGGCGGATCGGTGGGTGTTGGTCGAGGTATTCCTGAGTGGCGTAGAGCTGCAAGCGGTAGTCGCAGAGTTTGCAGCAGACGTACGGACCATGTTCCGGCCGCTCCAAAGCAATGACGATATCGGCCTCGCGCTTGGACAGACTGATGAAGTGCGGCAGCGGCAGGATATCCACGGAGATCGCCGGGTAGGCGTCGACGAAATGGCTCAGCTGCGGGGTGATGAAAAAACTGCCGAAGCCTTCGGTACAGCCCATGCGCACGTGCCCGGAAAGTGCCACGCCAGAGCCTGAGACTTGCTCGCAGGCCATGTGCAGCGTGCTTTCGATCGACTCGGCGTAGCCGAGCAGACGCTGGCCTTCGGTGGTCAGGACGAAGCCGCTGGTGCGCGACTTTTCAAACAGCAAGGTGCCCAATGCCGCTTCCAGCGAACTGATGCGCCGCGACACCGTGGTGTAGTCGACGGCCAGGCGTTTGGCGGCGGTGCTGGCCTTGCGGGTGCGGGCGACTTCGAGGAAAAACTTCAGGTCGTCCCAGTTCAGCGAGCCTAACGAGGTGATGTTTTTTTGCATGATGGACGGGCTTATATGTGCGTTCTTATTAGAAGTTTGCACATCTATACTCCAAAAACCGTCCGACAACCATTCTGGACACACGCCTCATCTCAAGGCGAACCTCTCGCCTTGGCTCCTCCGATAAAAACAAGTTCTGGAGACCAGCATGAACGCATCGCTTACGCCCAACGACACCACGCTGCAGAGGGTCAAACTGTTGATCGACGGCGAGTGGGTCGAGTCGCAGACCAATGAATGGCATGACATCGTCAACCCGGCGACCCAGCAAGTGCTGGCCAAAGTGCCATTTGCTACCGCTGATGAAGTCGATGCGGCGGTCAGCGCCGCGCAGCGCGCCTTCCAGACCTGGAAGCTGACCCCGATTGGCGCGCGGATGCGCATCATGCTCAAACTGCAAGCGCTGATTCGCGAACACTCCAAACGCATCGCCGTGGTGCTCAGCGCCGAGCAGGGCAAAACCATCGCTGACGCCGAAGGCGACATTTTCCGTGGTCTGGAAGTGGTCGAGCACGCCTGCTCGATCGGCACCCTGCAAATGGGCGAGTTCGCCGAAAACGTTGCCGGCGGCGTCGACACCTACACCCTGCGCCAGCCGATCGGCGTGTGCGCCGGCATCACCCCGTTCAACTTCCCGGCGATGATTCCGCTGTGGATGTTCCCGATGGCCATCGCCTGCGGTAACACCTTCGTGCTGAAGCCTTCGGAACAGGACCCGCTGTCGACCATGCTCTTGGTCGAACTGGCAATCGAGGCCGGCGTGCCCGCGGGCGTGCTCAACGTCGTGCATGGTGGCAAGGAAGTGGTCGATGGCCTGTGCACGCACAAGGACATCAAAGCCGTGTCGTTCGTCGGTTCGACGGCGGTCGGCACCCACGTCTATGACCTGGCCGGTAAACACGGCAAACGTGTGCAGTCGATGATGGGTGCGAAGAACCACGCCGTGGTCCTGCCGGATGCCAATCGCGAGCAAGCGTTGAATGCGCTGGTCGGCGCCGGTTTCGGCGCGGCCGGGCAGCGTTGCATGGCGACCTCGGTGGTGGTGCTGGTCGGTGCGGCGAAACAGTGGCTGCCGGATTTGAAAGCGCTGGCGCAGAAACTCAAGGTCAATGCCGGCAACGAGCCGGGCACCGACGTGGGGCCGGTGATTTCGAAAAAGGCCAAGGCGCGAATTCTTGAGCTGATCGAAAGCGGCATCAAGGAAGGCGCCAAACTGGAGCTCGACGGTCGCGATATCCAGGTGCCGGGCTACGAGCAGGGCAACTTTGTCGGCCCGACCCTGTTTTCCGGCGTGACGCCGGCCATGCAGATCTACACCCAGGAAATCTTCGGCCCGGTGCTGGTGGTGCTGGAAGTCGACACCCTCGATCAGGCCATCGCTCTGGTCAACGCCAACCCGTTCGGCAACGGCACCGGTTTGTTCACCCAGAGCGGTGCGGCGGCGCGCAAGTTCCAGACCGAAATCGACGTCGGCCAGGTCGGCATCAACATCCCGATTCCGGTGCCGGTGCCATTCTTCAGCTTCACCGGTTCGCGCGGCTCGAAACTCGGCGACCTCGGCCCGTACGGCAAGCAAGTGGTGCAGTTCTACACGCAGACCAAAACGGTTACGGCGCGCTGGTTCGATGACGACAGCGTCAACGACGGCGTGAACACCACCATCAACCTGCGCTGAGGATTCGATCATGAAAATCGCATTTATCGGTCTGGGCAACATGGGCGCGCCGATGGCGCGCAACCTGATCAAGGCCGGCCATTCGCTGAATCTGGTCGATCTGAACAAGACCGTGCTGGCCGAACTGGAGCAACTGGGCGGCACCATTCGCGCTTCGGCGCGCGAGGCTGCCGAGGATGCCGAACTGGTGATCACCATGCTGCCGGCCGCCGTGCATGTACGCAGCGTCTGGCTCGGTGAGGAAGGTGTGCTCGCCGGCATCCGTCAGGGCGTGCCGGCGGTCGATTGCAGCACCATCGATCCGCAGACCGCACGCGACGTCGCAGCCGCTGCCGCCAAACACGGCGTAGCGATGGCTGATGCGCCGGTATCCGGCGGTACTGGAGGTGCGACGGCCGGGACGCTGACCTTCATGGTCGGCGCTACCCCGGAGCTGTTCGCCACCCTGCAACCGGTGCTGGCGCAGATGGGCCGCAACATCGTGCATTGTGGTGAAGTCGGCACCGGGCAGATCGCCAAGATCTGCAACAACCTGCTGCTGGCGATCTCCATGGTTGGCGTCAGCGAGGCGATGGCGCTCGGCGATGCGCTGGGTATCGACACTTCGGTGCTGGCCGGGATCATCAACAGCTCGACCGGCCGCTGCTGGAGTTCGGAAATGTACAACCCTTGGCCGGGCATCGTCGAAACGGCGCCGGCCTCGCGGGGTTATACCGGTGGCTTCGGGGCGGAGCTGATGCTCAAGGATCTTGGCCTGGCCACCGAAGCAGCGCGTCAGGCGCATCAGCCGGTGATACTCGGCGCGGTGGCGCAGCAGTTGTATCAGGCGATGAGTCAGCGCGGTGATGGCGGCAAGGATTTCTCGGCGATCATCAACAGCTATCGCAAACCGCAATAGAAAACCTTGGTGCAAAACCTGTGGGAGCGGGCCTGCTCGCGAAGACGGCGTCAGCCTCAACACATCATCGCCTGACAGTCCTCCCCCTCGCCCCAGCCCTCTCCCGAGGGAGAGGGAGCCGACTGCAGCGCCAGCAGGCTGGCTCTCACAGGGGATTGAGGTGTACTTGATAATGTTTGCCGGGAAATCACGTCGGGTGATTCCCCGGCTTTTTTGCATCAGGCGAAAACGAAATATTTACGCACGGTCTCGACCACTTCCCAGGTGCCTTTCATGCCCGGCTCGACCACGAAGATATCGCCGGCACGCAGGTGGATCGGCGCCATGCCGTCCGGGGTGATCACGCAGTAGCCTTCCTGGAAATGGCAGTATTCCCACTTCACATAATCGACGCGCCACTTGCCCGGAGTGCAGATCCAGGTGCCCATGATCTTGCTGCCGTCTTCGCTGGTGTAGGCGTTGAGGTTGACGGTGTGCGGGTCGCCTTCGAGTTTTTCCCATTTGCAGGCGTCGAGTACCGGCAGCGGGTGGGTGTCGCGCAGAACGGTGATAGGGGCGGTCGCGGTCATGAGGACTCCGGGGCAGGTGGACTTGAGGAATGAAGTCGCACCCTATAGCGCGCGGTCGCCGTTCAGTTGTCTGGGGTCGACATCGAACTGCTCAGAAACGCGCGGATCGGTCAGCGCGTGTAACAACGCCTGCGCGTAGGGCGGCAGTGCGCTGAAATCTCTGGCGCACATCATCAGAGTCCGGCGCGCCCAGGGTTCGTTCAACGCTACGCTTTTGAAGGTTCCAGGCGCCGCGCGTTCGACTGCCGCCAGCGGCACGATCGCCAGCCCCGCGCCCCGGCCGACCATGCGCATTAGCCCATCAAAACCCTCGGCGCGAATGCGCACTTGCATGCGCGCACCGCTGTGCAGCGCTTGTTCTTCGAGGTAGATCGCCAAGGCGCTGTCGGCGCTGAGTCCGACAAAGTCGTGCTGCAACGCCGCACTGAAATTGACTGCGACGGCGTCAGACAACGGGTGGTCGAGCGGCAGAATCAGCACCAAGGGGTCGTGGCGAAACGGCTGAGTCTGTAGGCCGCTTGTGTCGACCGCATCAGAAACGATACCGAGATCTGCCGCGCCTTCACGCAAGGCGTGGGTAATGCGCGCACTGGGCAGTTCCTGCAGGTCGATGTCGAGATTGGCATGGCCGCGCAGAAAATCCGCGAGCAGTTCTGGCAGGTATTCGGTGATCGCCGTGGTGTTGCACAGCAGGCGCACCTGGCCTTTGACGCCTTGGGCGTATTCGGCCAGATCCTGCTGCATGCGCTCGGCCTGTTGCAGGATTACCCGCGCATGGCGGGCGAGGGCGTTGCCGGCGGGTGTCGGCGTTACACCGCGCCGACCGCGCGCGAAAAACTCGGTGCCGAGTGAAGCCTCCATCGCACGGATTCTGGCGCTGGCGGCGGCCAGGGATAAATGGCTGCGGACGGCGCCGGCGGTGATGTTGCCGGTGTCGAGGATGTGCAGGAAGAGGCGCAGGTCGGTGAGGTCGAAGTGCATGGGGGGCCTGGGATTTTGGTGGTGTCTGGGCTGGCCTTATCGCTAGCAGGGCTAGCTCCCACAAAGATCTATGGTGAACACAATCCTGTGGGAGCCAGCCCTGCTGGCGATGAGGTCGGATGCCTCAAAGAGTCAGGATCTTGTATTGATAGAGGCAGCCTCAGTCTAAGACAGATTTCCAGCAACCCCCAGTTAAAGCAAAGTAGCATCATGCATACCCTCATCGACTTCTACCAAAACCTCGGCCCAGCCCTGTCCCTGCTGGTCATCCTCACCTTCCTGCTCGCCGGCTTGGTCAAAGGCGTGATCGGCCTCGGCTTGCCCACCGTTGCCATGGGCCTGCTCGGTCTGGCTGTGGCGCCAGCGCAGGCAGCCGCACTATTGATCATCCCGGCAACGTTGACCAATCTCTGGCAACTGGCATTCGGCGGGTATCTCAAGGCCCTGATCAAACGCCTATGGCCGATGCTGCTGCTGATCTTCCTCGGCACCGCCATCGGTACGCTATGGATCGGCATGGCGGGCGGGCATTGGGTGGTACGCGGGCTGGGCGCGGCGTTGCTGCTCTATGCGTTGAACGGACTGTTCCTGCCGACACTGCACGTCAATCCGCGTCATGAGACCTGGCTTGGCCCGCTCTGTGGATTGATCACCGGCATCATCACCTCCGCCATCGGTGTGTTCGTGATTCCGGCGGTGCCGTACCTGCAAGCGCTGGGCTTGCGCCGCGATGAACTGGTGCAGGCGCTGGGCCTGTCCTTCACGGTGTCGACGCTTGCCTTGGCCGCAGGCTTGCTCTGGCGCGGTGCGCTGGGGAGTGGCGAACTCGGTGCGTCGTTGCTGGTGCTGATTCCGGCCCTGCTCGGCATGTGGCTCGGCCAATGGCTGCGCCAGCGCATCAGCGCGGTGCTGTTCAAGCGGGTGTTTTTTATCGGTCTGGGCGCGCTCGGCGCCCATTTGCTGATCAGCGCTTAGCCGAGGAAGCGCTGAGCATGTCGATCGGGCGGATGTCAAAATCGCGCTCCAGATATTCCATGCGTCGGGCGAAAAAATCCTTCATGTGCGGCAGATTCGAGTGCTCGTCCAGGTGCGCCCGCGACTCCCAGATCTCGTAGAAAATGAACAGCGTCGGATCTTCCTTGTCGCGCAGCATGTGGTATTCGATGCAACCGGGCTCGGCGCGACTCGGTTCGACATAAGCGCGAAACAGTGCCTCGAAAGCCTCGGCGCGTTCCGGGCGGGTCTTGGCATGCAGGATAAAACCCTCGCGTTGACTCATCACAACGTCCTCGTATTCATGAAAGCGCCGAATGCTACGACAACAATCACGGTTCGATTCGTGCGTTTTGCTCAAATGTATTTTGCGCGGGCATGGCTTATTCCGCGCGACGCGAGCCGTTAATCTGCCGCCATTCCATTTCCATTTCCACTTTCCATCCAGCCCGATGGCTGCGCTGAGGCTTTGTCATGAAAAAAGTACTGTTGCTCAATGGCGGTAAAAAATTCGCTCACTCCGACGGTCGCTACAACGCCACCCTGCACGAAACCGCGCTGAGCGTGCTGGACCGTGGCGGTGTCGATGTGAAAACCACCTTCATCGACGAGGGCTACGACGTCGCCGAGGAAGTGGCGAAATTCCTCTGGGCCGACGTGATCGTTTATCAGATGCCGGGCTGGTGGATGGGCGCGCCATGGACCGTAAAAAAATACATCGACGAAGTCTTTACCGAGGGCCACGGCAGCCTGTACGCCAGCGATGGCCGCACCCGTTCCGACGCGTCGCAGAAATACGGCAGCGGAGGTCTGATCCAGGGCAAGCAGTACATGCTTTCGCTGACCTGGAACGCACCGCAGCAAGCCTTCGATGACCCCAGCGATTTCTTTGAAGCCAAGGGCGTCGATGCGGTGTACTTCCCGTTCCACAAGGCCAACGAGTTTCTTGGCATGACCGCGCTGCCAACCTTCCTCTGTGTCGACGTGATGAAGCGCCCGAACATCGAAAACGACGTGGCGCGTTATGAGCAGCATTTGACCCAGGTGTTTGGCCTCAAGGGCTGATGCTCGGCTACTATCGTGGGCCTGCGCCTGTGTGGCAGGCCCATCGAGCAGAGGACACCCGTGAAAGCCAGATCCGATGAATTGCAGATTTTCGTCTGCGTGATCGAGTGCGGTTCGATTTCCGCCGCGGCCGAACAGGTCGGGCAGACGCCATCGGCGGTCAGTCGCACGCTGTCGCGGCTGGAAGCCAAACTTGAAACCACGCTGATCAATCGCACCACGCGGCGCATGGACCTGACCGAGGAGGGCCGGTACTTCTTCGAACAGGCCAAGCTGATTCTCGATCAAATGGACCAACTCGAAGAACGCCTGTCCTCGCGCCAGCAAACCCCGTCCGGGCGACTGCGAATCAACGCCGCCTCACCGTTCATGCTGCACGCCATCGTGCCCTACATCGACGAGTTTCGCCGGCTCTACCCGGACATTCAGCTCGAACTCAACAGCAATGACCTGATCATCGATCTGCTGGAACAAAGCACCGACATCGCCATTCGGATCGGCAATCTCGCCGATTCGACGTTGCATGCGCGTTCGCTCGGTTGCAGTCCGTTGCTGATCGTCGCCAGCCCGGCCTATCTGAAACAGCGCGGTACGCCGCGCCAAGTGGCCGATCTCAGCGAGCACACATTGCTCGGTTTTACCCAAAACGAAGGTCTCAACCAGTGGCCGCTGCGTTACGTACACGGTGACCGTTGGCCGATCACTGCGGCGATCAGCGCCTCCAGCGGTGAGACCGTGCGCCATCTGGCGCTGGAAGGGCAGGGCATTGCCTGTCTGTCGCACTTCATGACCATCGATGACATTCGTGCCGGGCGCTTGAAAGTCCTGCTGGGTGAATTCAACAGCGGATATCGCCAGCCGATCAATGCGGTGTACTACCGCAACTCGCAACTGGCGCTGCGCATTCAGTGCTTTCTGGATTTCATTCAAGGCAAACTTGCGGCGTACGCCAGCGCGGATTTCAAGGGCTGATTCGTGATCCCTGCACAAGAGTGATTTGGGTGATGGCGGGTTTTTCGATCAGGGTCATCGGTTGATACTCGCTGCATCACTTATCCACGCAGGGAGTTTCTCCATGAACGTATTTATTACCGGCGCTGCCGGTTTTATCGGCGGTTCCATCGCCACCGGTCTGGTTCAGGCCGGGCATCAGGTCACCGGTCTGGTGCGCAGTGCCGAACAGGCTGATGAACTCAAGGCTCTGGGGATTAACGCCGTCATCGGCACCCTTGACGATCAGGCATTGCTCGCCGAACAGGCCCGCGCGGCGGATGCGGTAATCAACGCCGCCAGCAGCGACCATCGCGGCGCGGTCGAAGCGTTGCTCGACGCTTTGCGCGGCTCCAACAAAGTGTTCCTGCACACCAGCGGTTCGAGCATTGTCGGCGATGCGTCGGGCGGTAAGTCCAGCGACGTCATCTATTACGAAGATAACTTGCCGGAACCGACCGTCGACAAAGCCGCCCGCGTGGCGATCGACAACCTGGTGCTTGCCGCGGCGAAGGACGGCGTGAATTCCGCTGTCATCTGCAACACGCTGATCTACGGTCACAGCCTCGGCGTCAAACGCGACAGCGTCCAACTGCCGCGACTGCTGAAGCAGGCGCGCAAAAGTGGTGTGGTGCGGCATGTCGGCACCGGGCAGAACATCTGGTCCAACGTGCACATCGAAGACGTCGTGGCCCTGTATGTACTGGCGCTGAGCAAGAATGTGCCGGGCACTTTCTACTTCGTCGAAAGCGGTGAAGCGTCGTTCATCGACATGACTACCGCCATGGCCGCCGCGCTGAATCTGGGCCAGCCACAAGACTGGCCGCTGCAGGACGCCGAAGCCGAATGGGGCTATGAGATGGCCAACTACGGCCTCGGCTCCAACAGCCGCGTCCGCGGCAAGAAGGCCCGCGAACTGCTGGGCTGGGCGCCGAAGCGCACTTCGGTGGTTGAATGGATTCGTCACGAAATGGTGTGAGTTCACCTCAACACATCAAACCTGTGGGAGCTTGCCTGCAAGCGATGGGGCCAGCCCAGCCAACACATCCCTTGCCTGACCCACCGCTATCGCCAGCAGGCTGGCTCCCACAGGTTGACAGCGTTCAAACTGAAGAATAGCGATCAAATGGTGGGAGCTTGCCTGCAAGCGATGGGGCCAGCCCAGCCAGCACATTCATTGCTTGACCCACCGCTATCGCCAGCAGGCTGGCTCCCACAGGTTGTCCGCGTTCAAACTGAAGAATCGCGATCAAATGGTGGGAGCTTGCCTGCAAGCGATGGGGTCAGCCCAGCCAACACATTCATTGCTTGACCCACCGCTATCGCCAGCAGGCTGGCTCCCACAAGCTGTCCGCGTTCGAACTGAAGAATAGCGATCAAATGGTGGGAGCTTGCCTGCAAGCGATGGGGCCAGCCCAGCCAACACATCCCTTGCCTGACCCACCGCCATCGCCAGCAGGCTGGCTCCCACAGGTTGTCCGTGTTCAAACTGAAGAATAGCGATCAAATGGTGGGAGCTTGCCTGCAAGCGATGGGGCCAGCCCAGCCAACACATCCCTTGCCTGACCCACCGATATCGCCAGCAGGCTGGCTCCCACAAGTTACCCGCGTTTGAACTGAAGAATCGCGATCAAATGGTGGGAGCTTGCCTGCAAGCGATGGGGCCAGCCCAGCCAACACATCCCTTGCCTGACCCACCGATATCGCCAGCAGGCTGGCTCCCACAGGTTGTCCGCGTTCAAACTGAAGAATAGCGATCAAATGGTGGGAGCTTGCCTGCAAGCGATGGGGCCCGCCCAGCCAACACATTCATCGCTTGAGCCACCGCTATCGCCAGCAGGCTGGCTCCCACAAGCTGTCCGCGTTTGAACTGAAGAATCGCGACAAATGGTGGGAGCTTGCCTGCAAGCGATGGGGCCCGCCCAGCCAACACATTCATCGCTTGAGCCACCGCTATCGCCAGCAGGCTGGCTCCCACAAGTTACCCGCGTTCGAACTGGAGAATCGCGATCAAATGGTGGGAGCTTGCCTGCAAGCGATGGGGCCAGCCCAGCCAACACATTCATTGCTTGATCCACCGCTATCGCCAGCAGGCTGGCTCCCACAAGCTGTCCGCGTTCGAACTGAAGAATCGCGATCAAATGGTGGGAGCTTGCCTGCAAGCGATGGGGCCAGCCCAGCCAGCAGATTCATTGCTTGAGCCACCGCCATCGCCAGCAGGCTGGCTCCCACAGGTTGTCCGCGTTCAAACTGAAGAATAGCGATCAAATGGTGGGAGCTTGCCTGCAAGCGATGGGGCCAGCCCAGCCAACACATCCCTTGCCTGACCCACCGCCATCGCCAGCAGGCTGGCTCCCACAGGTTGTCCGCGTTCAAACTGAAGAATCGCGACAAATGGTGGGAGCTTGCCTGCAAGCGATGGGGCCCGCCCAGCCAACACATTCATCGCTTGAGCCACCGCTATCGCCAGCAGGCTGGCTCCCACAAGCTGTCCGCGTTTGAACTGAAGAATCGCGACAAATGGTGGGAGCTTGCCTGCAAGCGATGGGGCCCGCCCAGCCAACACATTCATCGCTTGAGCCACCGCTATCGCCAGCAGGCTGGCTCCCACAAGTTACCCGCGTTCGAACTGGAGAATCGCGATCAAATGGTGGGAGCTTGCCTGCAAGCGATGGGGCCAGCCCAGCCAACACATTCATTGCTTGATCCACCGCTATCGCCAGCAGGCTGGCTCCCACAAGCTGTCCGCGTTCGAACTGAAGAATCGCGATCAAATGGTGGGAGCTTGCCTGCAAGCGATGGGGCCAGCCCAGCCAACACATCCCTTGCCTGACCCACCGATATCGCCAGCAGGCTGGCTCCCACAGGTTGTCCGCGTTCAAACTGAAGAATAGCGATCAAATGGTGGGAGCTTGCCTGCAAGCGATGGGGCCAGCCCAGCCAACACATCCCTTGCCTGACCCACCGCCATCGCCAGCAGGCTGGCTCCCACAGGTTGTCCGCGTTCGAACTGAAGAATCGCGATCAAATGGTGGGAGCTTGCCTGCAAGCGATGGGGCCAGCCCAGCCAGCACATTCATTGCTTGACCCACCGCTATCGCCAGCAGGCTGGCTCCCACAAGTTACCCGCGTTCAAACTGAAGAATCGCGACAAATGGTGGGAGCTTGCCTGCAAGCGATGGGGCCAGCCCAGCCAGCACATTCATTGCCTGACCCACCGCTATCGCCAGCAGGCTGGCTCCCACAGGTTGTCCGCGTTCAAACTGAAGAATAGCGATCAAATGGTGGGAGCTTGCCTGCAAGCGATGGGGCCAGCCCAGCCAACACATCCCTTGCCTGACCCACCGCCATCGCCAGCAGGCTGGCTCCCACAGGTTGTCCGCGTTCAAACTGAAGAATAGCGATCAAATGGTGGGAGCTTGCCTGCAAGCGATGGGGTCAGCTTAGCCAGCACATTCATTGCCTGATACACCGCTATCGCGAGCAGGCTCACTCCTACATTGGTTTTGCGGTAATTGAGAAGGCATGTAAATCCCACCCCACGATTTTCATTAATCACGACAACCCATACCCATCAGCGACACACCTTGCCTCTCCACGAAAATTACTTTCATGCGGTTTGAATTCTCGATCTCGAAATGATTTATGAGTTTCACAACCCATTCGAACGTGACCCTTTCGAGGAGTACCGCATGACGCCTTCTTTCGGCTACTGGCTGCTGGTCTATGCCGCTGTCGCCATCATCGCGCTGATCGTGTTGATCGCCCGTTACCGGCTCAATCCGTTCATCGTCATCACCCTGATTTCCATCGGCTTGGCTCTGGTCGCCGGCATGCCACCGTCGGGCGTGGTAGGGGCATATGAGGCCGGGGTCGGCAAGACGCTGGGGCATATTGCGCTGGTGGTGGCGCTGGGGACGATGCTTGGCAAGATGATGGCCGAGTCCGGCGGTGCCGAGCAGATGGCGCGAACCTTGATCGATAAGTTCGGTGAGAAGAACGCGCACTGGGCGATGGTCTGCATCGCCTTTCTGGTGGGGCTGCCGCTGTTCTTCGAAGTCGGTTTCGTCTTGCTGGTGCCGATTGCCTTTACCGTGGCGCGGCGAGTCGGTGTGTCGATTCTCATGGTCGGGTTGCCGATGGTTGCGGGCCTGTCGGTGGTGCACGCGCTGGTGCCGCCGCATCCGGCGGCGATGCTCGCGGTGCAGGCGTATCAGGCCTCGGTCGGGCAGACCTTGCTCTATGCGATCGCCATCGGCATTCCGACGGCAATCATCGCCGGCCCGCTGTACGCCAGATTCATCGTGCCGCGCATTCAATTGCCGGCGGATAACCCGCTGGAAAAACAATTTCTGGACCGCGAGCCACGCGACAAACTGCCCGGTTTCGGCATCACCATGGCAACCATTCTGTTGCCGGTGGTGCTGATGCTGATCGGCGGCTGGGCCAATCTGATTTCCACCCCGGCCAGCGGGTTCAACCAGTTCCTGCTGTTCATCGGTAACTCGGTCATCGCCCTGTTGCTGGCGACCTTGCTGAGCTTCTGGACACTCGGCATCGCCCAAGGCTTCAACCGCGAATCGATCCTCAAGTTCACCAACGAATGCCTCGCGCCAACCGCCAGCATCACCCTGCTGGTCGGTGCCGGCGGTGGCTTGAACCGGATTCTGGTGGACGCTGGCGTGACCGATCAGATCGTCGGCCTCGCCCATGAATTTCATCTGTCACCGCTGCTCATGGGCTGGCTGTTCGCCGCGTTGATGCGCATCGCCACCGGCTCCGCAACCGTTGCGATGACCACCGCATCCGGTGTGGTTGCGCCGGTGGCCATTGGTCTGGGTTATCCACACCCGGAGTTGCTGGTGCTGGCGACCGGCGCGGGCTCGGTTATCTTTTCCCACGTCAACGACGGCGGCTTCTGGTTGATCAAGGAATACTTCAACATGAGCGTCGCGCAGACGTTCAAGACCTGGACGGTACTTGAGACGCTGATCTCGCTGGTCGCTTTCGGCCTGACCGTTGGCCTTTCTTACCTGCTGTAACCGGAGCCCGCCGCCCATGGATATCCTCTACCAGATCCGCGCCCGCCAGGATTCCTTCAGCGCAGGCGAAGGGCGTATCGCCCGGCTGATGCTCGACGATGTCGGTTTCGCCGCCAGCGCCAGCCTCGAAGACCTCGCGCAACGCGCCGAAGTCAGCACCGCCACGCTGTCGCGCTTTGCCCGCACAGTCGGCTGCCGCGACCTGCGTGACCTGCGCCTGCAACTGGCCCAAGCCAGCGGCGTCGGCAGCCGTTTCCTTGATCCGGCGGGCACACCTGAACAGTCGGCGTTCTACGGCCAGATTGTTGGCGACATCGAAACCACGCTGCGCCAGCATCTGGCCGGTTTCGACGAATCGCGCTTCGCCGATGCGGTGAAAATGCTTGGCCAGGCGCGGATGATTCACGCGTTCGGCATGGGCGGATGCTCGACCCTGTGCAGCACTGAATTGCAGGTGCGCCTGGTGCGTCTCGGCTACCCGATTGCGGTGTGTCATGACGCAGTGATGATGCGCGTCACCGCGGCCAGCCTGAATGCCGAGCAAGTAGTCATCGTCTGCTCATTGACCGGCATCACCCCGGAGCTGCTGGAAACTGTAGAGCTGGCGCGCAACTACGGCGCGCGCATTCTGGCAATCACCCGCGCCGATTCGCCGCTGGCCGAACTGGCCGATGTCGTCCTGCCGCTGCAAGGCGCGGAAACCTCGTTCATCTATAAACCGACGGCGGCGCGCTACGGCATGCTGCTGGCCATCGACGTGCTTGCCACCGAGCTGGCGCTGGCCAGTCCTGAAGACAATCAAGAACGTCTGCGGCGGATCAAACTCGCCCTCGACGAATACCGTGGCGGCGACGATCACCTGCCGCTGGGAGACTGACATGCAGTACGACACGCTGATTCGCAACGCTCTGGTCATCGACGGCAGCAACACCCCAGGCTATGAAGCCGACGTGGCGATTCTCAACGGCCGCATCGAGCGCATCGGTGACCTGCACGACGCCAGCGCCAGGGAAGAAATCGACGCCGCCGGCCGCGTGCTGGCGCCGGGTTTCGTCGATGTCCATACCCACGACGACACCGTCGTGATTCGCCAACCGCAGATGCTGCCCAAGCTCAGCCAGGGCGTGACCACGGTGATTGTCGGCAACTGCGGCATCAGTGCTTCGCCGGTCACGTTGCAGGGCAATCCGCCGGACCCGATGAACCTGCTCGGCACTCAGGCCGCGTTCGTTTACCCACGCTTCAGCGATTACCGAGCGGCGGTGGAAGCGGCCAACACCACGCTGAACGTCGCCGCACTTGTCGGCCACACGGCGCTGCGCAGCAATCATCTCGACGACCTGTTCCGCACCGCAACGGCGGAGGAAATCGCTGCGATGCGCGAGCAGTTGCGCGAAAGCCTGGAGGCCGGTGCCTTGGGTTTATCCACGGGCCTGGCCTACGCCAGCGCCTACAACGCTTCTACCGACGAGGTCATGCAACTGACCGAAGAACTGACGGCATTCGGCGCCGTCTACACCACCCATTTGCGCAGCGAATTCGCCCCGGTGCTCGAAGCCATGGACGAGGCGTTTCAGATTGGCCGTCACGCGCAATCACCGGTGATCATTTCCCACCTCAAATGCGCCGGTGTCGGCAATTGGGGGCGCAGTCCACAATTATTGGCAGCGCTGGAGGAGGCAGCAAAAAATCACCCGGTCGGTTGCGATTGTTATCCCTACGCGGCGAGCTCTTCAACCCTGGATCTCAAGCAAGTCACCGATGCTCATCGCATCACCATCACCTGGTCGACACCGCATCCGCAAGTCAGCGGTCGCGACCTGATCGACATCGCCGCCGAATGGAATCTGTCGCTGCTCGACGCCGCGAAACATCTGCAACCGGCAGGCGCGGTGTATTACGGCATGGACGAGGCTGATGTCAGAAGAATCCTCGCCCACCCACTGTCCATGGTCGGCTCTGACGGCCTGCCCGAAGACCCGTTCCCGCATCCGCGCCTGTGGGGCGCTTTCCCACGGGTGCTGGGGCATTTCAGTCGCGACGTCGGCCTGTTTCCGCTGCACACCGCCGTGCACAAGATGACCGGCCTGTCGGCAGCGCGCTTTGGTTTGAAAGAGCGGGGCGTGATTCGCGAAGGCTATTGGGCGGACCTGGTGTTGTTCGACCCGGTGACAGTGCGCGATGTGGCTGATTTCAACGACCCGCAACGGCCGGCGCAGGGCATTGACGGGGTGTGGGTCAACGGCGTGTTGAGCTATCGAGAGGGCCAGGCGAATGGCAGTCGGGCAGGGCGGTTTCTTGCGCGACAGGGGGATTTACGCGACAACTTTCGTTGACGATTCGTGGTCTGCGTCACAATGATGGCACATTGCGACTAAAGAAAGCCGGCAGCAGGCCGACTTGCTGACATCCACCCCGCCTACACTGTGGGGCCAATCAGTCAGGGAGCACCCCATGAGCTTCGGCAAAACCACCCCGATCCTGCGGATCTTCGATGAAGCCAAAGCTGTTGAGTTCTACGTCGATTTTCTCGGTTTCAAGATCGACTGGCAGCATCGCTTCGAAGCGAATTATCCGCTGTATCTGCAGGTGTCGCGCGGCGATTGTGTGCTGCATTTGTCCGAGCATCACGGCGACGCGTGCCCGGGTTCGGCGCTGCGCATCGAGACCGATGAGCTGGAGGTTTTTCAGCAGCAACTGATCGCCAGGGACTACACGTTTTCACACCCGCAGATTCAGGCGATGCCGTGGGGCAGCCAGGACATGACGATTGCCGATCCGTTTGGCAATCGGCTGGTGTTTACCAATGCGATTAGTCTCTGAGGCGTGAAAAGCCCCTCACCCTAGCCCTCTCCCGGGGGGAGAGGGGACTGACCGAGGTGTCTTGCGCGATACACCGACCTGAAAAATCGAGTCGATTGTGGATTCACCGCCGCTCTTGCAGGTCGGCGCATCGTTCGAGCAACCCCCGGTCGGCTCCCTCTCCCTCTGGGAGAGGGCTGGGGTGAGGGGAAACGGGGTAAACACCAAACTCGCGACCAACCAAGATCAACCGTGGTAGCGAGTCTGCTAGCGAAAAGGACCGACCCATCACCGCCGATGCATCTGCCGAAACTCCCCCGGCGGCATCCCTCGTCGGCTCTTGAACGCCCGGTGAAATGACCGAGGTTCGGTAAACCCGAGATACTGGGCAATCTCCTGAATCGGCAAATCACTGTTGAGCAAATAATGCTCCGCCAGCTCTTGCCGCAACTCATCGAGCACCTGCTGATACGACGTCCCCGCCTGCTGCAACTGTCGCTGCAAGGTGCGCAGCGACACATTCAGCTGTTCGGCCACTTGCTCCTTGCGCGGCAAGCCCTGCTTGAGCAGACCGCGCAGAATGTTTTTCACCTGCTGCGCCAGCGGCGCGTCCTCCAGTGTCGCCAGCAAGCCCAGCGCGTGTTCCTCCAAAGTACGCAACAACTGCGCATCGGCCTGACGCAACGGTAGTTGCAGATAGGCCAGCGGCACGATCAACGCCGAATACGGCTGATCGAACAACACCGGGCAACCGAAGAAGCTCTGGTATTGCGCCGGCGTCACCTCGGCCGGGCAGGAGTGTTCCAGCCAGACAGCGGCCGGCGACAGCTGCGTGTCGGCAATCCAGCGCGCATAGTGCAGCCACGAACCGAGCACGTTTTCCACCAGATGCCGCCGGATTCGCGGGCGCTGATGGCGGCAATCCCAGATCAAATGCACCTGACCGTCGCGCATTTCGGTGCGGCTGACGCCCATGTCGCCGACCAGTTTTTCAAACGGCATGATCCGGCTCATCGCATCGCCCAGCGTCGCGCAGTTCATGGTGATGTAACCGAGCACGCTCCAGGAATTGGGCAGGACGAAATTCGCCGCGTTGAGACCAAACAGCGGATCGCCGGAATGCTCGCAGAAATAGTCGAGCAAACGCTCATGCGCCTCGCCCGGCAAGCGCAAGCTGTTGTCGCTCAACTGCTGCGTCTGCAACCCGGCCGCCGCCAGCGCAGGCTCAATGGCCATGCCCAGTTGCCCGGCATGGCGCAGGTACTTGAGCAGCGGCGGAACCGAAGTGAAACCGAGCGATTGCATGATCGCGTTCCTTTGAGCAACGCCTGAGCGAAGGGATGGCCGAAAGGTACGGTGAAACCCCGGCGAAAGTAAATGACCGTATCTGGCACGCCGGTTGACTCAATTGGCTACCCCGATTGGCCGGATACGACCGTGACACTCTGGCGCCGCTGACTAGTATGAGGACTTGAAGCCGCACTGATTCGACGGCCCATAAGGACACACGCATGCGACGCTGGAACGGCTGGGGAGACGCAACCACGGTGGTCGAGTTACCAGCGCAGGGCGCAAGTTTTCTTGCGCAGCGAGTGGGCGAGGGCCGCGCGCTGCCCGACGCCTCGCTGGACACCGCGCTGGCCCGGGTGCCCGCCTCGCGGTTGCCGGCGCACGCCCTGTACAGCATCGACGCCCATGAGCGTTTGCTGCATGCGCGCGGCCAAAGTCTGCCGGACTGGCTGGCGCTGCGCGAAGGCACGCTGGGCGTTTATCCCGACGCCGTGGCATTTCCGGAGAGCGCCGCCGCCATCCGCCAGTTGCTGAAACTGGCCGAGGAGCAGGATGTGTGCCTGATACCTTATGGCGGCGGAACGTCGGTGGCCGGGCACATCAATCCGCCGAATTCGGCGCGGCCAGTGCTGACCGTTTCACTGGCGCGAATGAACCGCCTGACCGACCTCGACGAACAGAGCCTGCTGGCGACTTTTGGCCCCGGCGCGAGCGGGCCGCAAGTGGAGAGTCAGTTGCGTGCGCGCGGCTATACCCTGGGGCATTTCCCGCAGTCGTGGGAGCTGTCGACGCTGGGCGGTTGGGTCGCCAGTCGCTCGAGTGGCCAGCAGTCGTTGCGCTACGGGCGCATCGAGCAATTGTTTGCCGGCGGAACGCTGGAGACCTTCGCCGGGCCGCTGCAGATCCCGACCTTTCCAGCCTCGGCGGCTGGCCCGGACCTGCGCGAAATCGTGCTCGGTTGCGAGGGCCGTTTCGGAATCATTTCCGAGGTCAAGGTGCGCGTCAGTGCGCTGCCTGCCGATGAACGTTTCTATGGCGTGTTCCTGCCGGACTGGACGCAGGCACTCGGCGCCATTCGCCAACTGGCCCAGGCGCGCGTGCCGCTGTCGATGCTGCGCCTGTCCAACGCGGTGGAAACCGAAACGCAACTGGCCCTGGCCGGTCATCCGCAGCAGATCGCCTGGCTGGAAAAGTACCTGAGCCTGCGCGGTGCTGGGGCTGGCAAATGCCTGCTGACCTTCGGCGTGACCGGCAATCGTCAGCAGAACGCGCTGTCGTTGCGCCAGGCGCGGCAGAATCTCAAAGCGTTCGGCGGTGTGTTCACCGGCACCTTGCTCGGCAAGAAGTGGGCGCAGAACCGCTTCCGTTTTCCCTACCTGCGGGAGAACCTGTGGAACGCCGGTTACGTGGTCGACACCCTGGAAACCGCGACCGACTGGAGCAACGTCGACCACTTGCTCAACCTCATCGAAAACAGCCTGCGCGACGCCCTGGCCGGTGAAGGCGAGCGCGTGCATGTGTTCACCCACCTGTCCCACGTCTACGGCGAAGGCTCGAGCATCTACACCACTTACGTGTTTCGCCCGGCGGCGGATTACCCGGCGACGCTGGCGCGCTGGCAGGCGCTCAAACATGCGGCCAGTCAAACCATCGTCACCCACCACGGCACGATCAGCCATCAGCACGGCGTCGGCAAGGACCACGCGGCGTATCTGCTGCGCGAGAAGGGCGCGCTGGCGGTGGAAACCTTGCAGGCGTTAAGCAGACATTTCGATCCGGCCGGGCGCCTCAATCCCGGCACGTTGCTGCCGGAATGACTGCCGTGAATGAGAACTGGAACGTCGCATGGCGCGAGCAGATGCTGCCAACCCTGGCGGACGAACGCTGGGATCTGATCGTGATCGGTGGCGGCATCAGTGGCGCCGGGATAGTGCGTGAAGCGGCGCGGCGTGGCTGGCGCTGTCTGTTGCTGGAGCAGCGGGATTTTGCCTGGGGCACCTCCAGTCGTTCTTCGAAAATGGTCCATGGCGGTTTGCGCTACATCGCCAAGGGCCAGTGGCGGCTGACCCGCGATTCGGTGCGTGAACGCCAGCGCCTGCTCGACGAGGCGCCGGGGCTGGTCGAGCCGATGAGTTTCCTGATGCCGCACTATCGCGGCGGCTTTCCCGGCCCGCGTGTGCTCGGTGGCTTGCTGAGTGTTTACGACGCCTTGGCCGGGCGCCGCAGCCATCATTTTCATGACTCACAGCAGCTGCGTTTTATCGTGCCGGGGCTGAAGGAAAATGATCTGCTCGGCGGCACCAGTTTCGTCGACGCACTGACCGACGATGCCCGGCTGGTAATGCGTGTATTGAGCGAGGCGCGCGCCGATGGCGCGGTGGTGCTCAATGGTTTGCGCGTGGCGCAGTTGCTGCGTGAAGACGGGCGGGTGTGTGGCGTTGAAGTCGAAGATCGAGAGTCGGGCAAGACATTGCAATTGCGCTGCGCTGTGCTCGCGGTAGCCACGGGGGCATGGGCCGAGCGCCTGCGCCCAAGCGATTCGCCACGGCAATTGCGCCCGCTGCGCGGCAGTCATTTAGCGTTGCCGGGTTGGCGTTTGCCGGTGGCGCAGGCGCTGACCTTCCTGCATGCGCGCGATCGCCGGCCGGTGTTCGTTTTCCCGTGGGAAGGCGCGACGGTCATCGGCACCACTGATCTCGATCATCGTGAAGATCTCGATCAGAGCGCGAGCATCAGCGGCGAAGAAATCGACTATCTGCTGGCCGCTTGCACGCAAGCCTTTCCCGCTGCCGAAGTGACGGCGACGGATGTGCTGTCGACCTGGTCCGGCGTACGTCCGGTGGTCGGCGCTGCCGGTGAGCATCAGGGCAAACCGTCGAACGAAACTCGTGAACACGTGCTGTGGCAGGAGCCGGGCTGCGTCACCCTGGCCGGCGGCAAACTGACCACGTTTCGCCCGCAAGCGATTGAGGTGCTCAAGGCCTGCGCCGACATGCTCGGCCGTCCTTTCGAGGATGACGCCGCGCCGGTGTTCGCTGCAGTGCAGCCTTCGTCGATTCCTGGCCTCAGCCCGCAGCAATGGCGACGCCTGGCCGGGCGCCATGGCCGGGATCTGCCGAGGTTGGCGCAACTGATAGCCGAAATCGGCCCGGAGACGGTCGGCGCAACGGATACGTTGTGGGCGGAACTGGCGTTTGCCTGCGAGGCGGAAATGGTCCTGCATCTGGATGACTTGCTGCTGCGTCGCACTCGTCTGGGGCTGTTGCTGGCGCGCGGTGGCGAGGAGCATTTCGCCGCGATCCGCACGCTCTGCCAGCCGCGCCTGGCCTGGAACGACGAGCGCTGGCAGGCGGAAAACCAGCGTTATCGTTTGCTGTGGCAACGCGATCATGGCTTGCCGGAGGTCACGCCATGACGGCTCAAAAATACCTGCTGGCGATCGACAACGGCACCCAGAGCGTGCGCGCGCTGCTGTTCGATCTGCAGGGCAATCTGCTCGGCAAGGGCAAGGTCGAGTTGCAAGCGTATTACTCGACACAACCGGGCTGGGCCGAGCAGCATCCGGACTATTACTGGGCGAAACTCGGCGAGGCGTGTCAGCAACTCTGGCAGCAGACCGGGATCGACCGTGCGCAGATTGTCGGCGTTTCCCTGACTACGCAGCGCGGCACGGTGATCAATCTTGATGCCGATGGCAAACCGCTGCGCCCGGCAATTGTGTGGCTCGATCAGCGCCAGAGCGAAGTTGCCGGCAGCATCAAAGGGCCGTGGGGCTGGCTGCTCAAACTGGTCGGCGCGAAAGCCACCGTCGACTATTTTCGCGCCCAGGCCGAGGCCAACTGGATTGCCCGGCATCAGCCGCAAGTGTGGGCGGCGACCGACAAATTTTTGCTGCTGTCAGGGTTTCTCAGCTATCGACTCTGCGGGCGCTTTGTCGACTCGGTGGGCTGCTGCGTCGGCTACCTGCCGTTCGATTTCAAGCGGCTGAAGTGGGCGGCGCCGCGTGACTGGAAATGGCAGGCGCTGGCAGTGCGTCCCGAACAGTTGCCGAGCCTGCACAAGCCCGGCGAAACCCTCGGCCACATCAGCGCTGAAGCCAGCCGTCATACGGGTATTCCCGAAGGGTTGCCGCTGATTGCCGCCGGTGCCGACAAGGCCTGCGAAGTGCTCGGTGCCGGCGTGGTCGATACGAGCACCGTGTGCCTGTCCTACGGCACCACGGCGACCATCACCAGCACCCGTTCACGTTACCTGGAAATCGTCCCGCTGATCCCGCCGTACCCCTCGGCAGTGCCCGATCAGTACAACTGCGAAGTGATGATCTACCGCGGCTACTGGATGGTCGGCTGGTTCAAGAACGAGTTCGGCCTGCGCGAAATGCAGCAGGCGCAAGAGCAGGGTATCGAGCCCGAGCAACTGTTCGACGCGCTGGTCAATGCGGTGCCGCCGGGGTCGATGGGATTGATGCTGCAACCCTACTGGTCGCCGGGCATTCGCGAACCGGGCGTGGAGGCCAAAGGCGCGATGATCGGCTTCGGCGATGTGCACACTCGCGCGCATATATACCGGGCGATTCTGGAAGGTTTGGCTTATGCGCTCCGCCAAGGCATGGAGAACATCGAGAAACGCTCGAAGGTCTCGATCAAGCTCCTGCGCGTGGCCGGGGGCGGATCGCAAAGTGATGCGGCGATGCAACTCACCGCCAACATCTTCGGCCTGCCGGCCGAGCGCCCGCACGTTTACGAAGCCTCCGGCCTCGGCGCCGCGATCTGCTGTGCAGTAGGGCTGGGCCTGCATCCCGATTTCCCCAGCGCCATCGCCGCGATGACCCGCGTGGGCGCAGTGTTCACCCCACAACCTGAGGCGCGGCAGGTTTATCAGCGACTGTATGCAGAGGTGTATCTGCGCATGTATCGGCAGCTTAAACCGCTGTATCAGAGCATTCGGAAGATTACCGGGTACCCGGCGTGAAGCCGCTGAATGTGGACAACTCAAAAACTGAGCGAGCCTGCTCGCGATAGCGCAGTGTCAGCCAGCATCGAATCGCCTGACACAACGCCATCGCGGGCAAGCCCGCTCCCACAGGTATCGAGGTGTACACAACATCTATGGATGACTCAAAAACTGTGGGAGCTAGCCTGCTCGCGATTGCGGTGTGTCAGCCAGCATCGGATTGCCTGACACGACGCCATCGCGAGCAGGCTCACTCCTACAGTTATCGAGGTGAACACATTATCTGTGAACGACACCGTACCTGTAGGAGTGAGCCTGCTCGCGATTGGTTTTCCGCCTCAGCGAAGGCTCACGATCAAACGCGGAAGTGGCTGACCATCTGCTGCAACTGACCACCCAGACGCGCGAGTTCAACGCTCGACGCGGCGGTCTCATCACTCGCTGCGGCAGTCTGTTCCGAGACGTCGCGTACGTTGATGATGCTGCGGCTGATTTCTTCGGCCACGGCGCTTTGCTGTTCGGCAGCGGCAGCGATCTGCTGGTTCATCGACTGGATGTTCGACACCGTGCGGGTGATGTTTTCCAGCGACGCACCGGCCTTGCGGGTCAGGGCGACGCTGCTGTCGGTCAGCGCGCGGCTGTTGTTCATCACCGCAGAGACTTGCTGGGTGCCGTTCTGCAGACCGGCAACCAGGCCTTCGATTTCCTCGGTGGACTTTTGCGTCCGCTGGGCCAGACCACGGACCTCATCGGCAACCACAGCAAAACCACGACCGGCCTCACCGGCGCGGGCGGCTTCGATGGCGGCGTTCAGCGCCAGCAGGTTGGTCTGTTCAGCCACGGCTTTGATCACGTCCATGACGCTGCCGATCTTGTCGCTTTCCTGCTGCAGCACGCTCATCGCTTCGGTCGAACGCACCACTTCAGTGGCCAGACGCTCGATCTGCGCGATGGCCTCATTCACCACCTTGTCACCTTCACGGGCTTCACCGTCCGCTGCAGCGGCGGCTTGCGAAGCCTCTTCAGCGTTGCGCGCGACTTCCTGCACGGTGGCAGTCATTTCGTGCATGGCGGTGGCGACCTGATCGGTCTCGACTTTCTGGCTGTTCACGCCGGCACTGGTCTGCTCGGTCACGGCCGACAGTTCTTCAGCCGCGCTGGCGATCTGGGTCACGCCGTCGCGGATGCCGCTGATCAAGTCGCGCAGGGTCACGCCCATGCGCGCAATGCCTTGTTGCAGCACGCCGAGTTCGTCGCGACGCGTGACGGTCACGTTCTGGGTCAGGTCGCCGCTGGCGATGCGCTCGACCACGGCCAGGGTCTCTTGCAGTGGACGAGTGATCTGGCGGGTGATGATCACCGCAGCGATCACGCCCACCAGCAACGCCAGCAGGGTACTGATCAACTGAAAGGTGCGGGCCTGAGCACTTTCGACGTCACGACGGTCGAGCTGAATCTGATACAGCTGCTCGCTCAGGGACACGATGGTGGTGCCCTGGTCAGTCATTTCCTTACGCGCCTGCACCGCTTCGCTGTTGGCATTCTTGAACGCCATCAGCGAGCTGCGGTAGTTAACCAGCGCGGTCTCCAGCTGACGCAGCGCGTCTTGCTGGGTCGACGCAAAGTAGCTGTTCAGTGGCTTGAGGCTGGCAAGCGCCGCATCGATCTGGCCGACGGCTTTCTGCTCGGTTTCGGCATTGCTGGTGGCGGTGTAGCCGCGCACTTCGTAGCGCGCGAGGATGAACGCTTCCTTGGCCGCCGTGATCGCCTGGAACTGTTCGAAACGCTGCTCGCTCAATTCCATCTGCTGCACACGCTGGCTGATCGATTCGATCAATTCATACGCGGTCGCGGCGCTGGCGCTCATGCTGTCGCGGGCGCTGTTGCCGGTGCGATAGGCGTTACGCATTTTGTTCAGCGAAGTCTGGTATTCGGCAATGGTCGCGGCCTGCTGCTTGAGCAGTTTGACGTTTTCCGGGCTCTTGAATTTGCTGATCAGCGCTTGCTGCTGAGCGGCGAAACCATCAAGCGTGGTCTGCACGTTCTGCGCGGCGGTTTCATCGCCATTGGTCAGCATGTATTGCAGGCGCACCACGCGCAGTTTGGTCAGGCCGCTGTTGAGCTGAGTGATGTCGCTCATCCAGTTGCTGCGGTCGATCAGCCCGCCGAGGCTGGTCCAGCCGGTCAAGGCCAAAACGCACGTCAGGGCCAGCACCAAGCCGAAGCCCAGGCCCAGTTTCATGTTCACGCTGATGTTGCCGAACCAGCTATTCATCAATAATCCTCCAGAAACGTTGGGTTTCTTGGTCGTCAGTTAAGCTGGAAGATTGTTGTTCTTTTGAGCCAGCAGGGGTGTAAGCAGGACTGTATCGGCCGCAAATCCGAGAGCTGAAAGGTTTTTTGTCCTGCGGTACGGGGCGCCCGCTGCCAAGACTTTTTTCACATGGGTTTCACCGGCCGCCGACGCCGGGCTCGGTACCTTCGCCGCATCGGATAACAGCAGATGCATTGCGGCGAGGCGGCTTTTTGTGGAATTGAGACTGAACCTGTTCGGCGTCAAACGCGCGATCGATCTGCGCATACTGGCGCGTTTTCGCGACACTTGGGTGGTGCTGGCCGCATCCATACTGGTCATCCCGCTGACCCTGTGGTTTTTGGCGCCGACAGCGGTGCCGGACCTGGCGCACGGCAACGTCGCCGGCGCGCAGGCATTGGCCCAGCAGTGGGCCCAAGGCGACGTGATCGCCCTGGTGCGCCACGTCGAGCGCTGCGATCACTCGCGAGCGCAATGCCTGAGCGGCCACGACGGTATCACCGAGCGCTCGCGCAGTGTCGCCGTCGCGGTCGGCGCGCGTTTCGAGCAACTGGGCTTGAGCAACGCCGACGTCTACAACAGCCCGTCGATGCGCACCGTGCAGACCGCCGGCTATATGTTCAACCACGCCGCCAGCGGTGATGACTGGCTGATCAACTGCCGCGGACGAATGCTGCAAGACGCGCTGGCGCACAAAGTGCCGGGCCGCAATCTGATCCTGGTGACGCACAGCGAGTGCATGGCGCAAATTGAAAAAGACTTGAAAGTACCGACCTCAAACCCAGATTACGGCGCGTCTCTGTTCGTTTCTGCTGCCAACACCGCCGCGCCAAAAATGCTCGGTTTTATCGAAGCCTCCGACTGGCGCACGGTGACCACCCGATGAAATCTCGTTTCTACGCGTACAACTTCGGCATTCCACTGCTCTGCGCAGCGCTGGTGTTCCTGATGTTCGACATGACCGGTATCGACATCGCGATCAGCAACCTGCTGTTCGATCCGCAGACCCATACGTTCCCGATCGACAAGATCCACTTCTTCGAAAAACTCACCCATAAATGGGCGAGGATCATTCCCGACTGGACGGCAGAAATCGCCCTGATCGGTGCGCTGCTCTCAGTGATCTGGCCGCTGGTAAACCCGCAAAAGCGCCCACGCCTCGGCGCATTTCTGCAACGCAGCAAAGTCGCACCACTGCTGCGATTCTGCGCAGAACACCGTAGGGATTTTCTCTTTATCGTGGTCGCTTTTGCTGTGTGCACCGGTGTGATCCATTTCCTCAAATCCCACACCAGCGTGTACTGCCCGATCGAAACCACCTTGTACGGCGGAAAGATGCCGCACATCGAGTGGTACCAAAACTTCCAGCTCTTTCGCGAGGCGGGCAGTGGTCGTTGCTGGCCGGGCGGTCACGCCTCGGGCGGATTCACCATGCTGGCGCTGTACTTCGTCGCGCGCCGCTATCAGTGGCGTTTTTCCAAGGCCATCCTGTGGGGCTCGCTGCTGCTGGGATTCATCTATGGCACCACCCGCGTCCTGCAAGGCTGGCACTACATGTCCCACACGCTGTGGGCGGGCATCTTCGTCTGGCTCGCCTGTTTACTGACAGCGCTGGCGTTCTATGGATGGGCGCGGCTGGCGTTGCCGGTTTTGAGCCGGCGTGAACAAACACTCAGCCGAGTCGCCGCGACCAGCGCTTGTCCGGCGTTTCGAACAGCGGATTGACCAGCGCCGTCAGCACATGGTCCTGCCAGCGCCCGGCAATATTCAGGTACGCCTTGGCGTAGCCTTCCTTCTCGAAACCCAAACGCTCAAGCAGCCGCGCACTGCGCTCATTGCCGGGAATGTAGTTGGCCATGATCCGGTGCAGGTTCTGCGTATCGAACATATAGCTGATGCCCGCCTCCAGCGCCTCGGCCATCAAACCCTGCCCCTGATGTTTTTCATCCAGGTGATAACCCAGATAACACGCCTGAAACGCCCCACGAATCAGACCGCTGAAATTGCACGCGCCGATCATCTGCTGACCATCCAGCGTCAACAGCGCGAAATGCATCGCCAGCCCGGCTTCGAAGGCACTGGCCTGAATATCGAGGCGTCGACGAATCTGCTCGGTGGAAAAATACTCAGTCGTGCGAATCGGCGACCATGGCGCCAGGTGACGCTGATTGCGCTGATAGAACGCGCTTTCCAGCTCAGCCTGATCCGGATTGAGAATCGCAAGCGTCAGGCGCTCGCAGGGCAGGGTCAACAGCGGCATCGGACGCTCCGGAGCGAGGAATCTGCTCGCAGAGTCGCGCAATCACGAGGTGACGGCAAGCCGGGGCGTGGAAGGGACTTTCTTCCAGGCAAAAAAAAGCCCGCAGGAGCGCGGGCGAACCGTAGTTTCTTGAATGAGCGAGAGGACTGTACAAGGGTTGGCCGCGCAGGAGCAGTGAATAAAAATTCATCTCGATGGGTGGCTGACAACGCGGTCACCAGGCCTTGGAAATCAAGGCGTCTTACCGGCTCAGTGGCGGGTTTCCGGCCCGGCAGCCGATGGATCAAGATTGTCCCGAGCCCGGCAAACCAGCATCTCCGCCATCGCACTCAATTGCTTTATCGCCACCGCCACATGATATTTCGAACCGTCGAACTCATCGGCAAACGTAGCGCTGATGGCCGCGAGAGAATCGAGGATTTCGCTGGCATGGTTGAGCAGCGTGAGCGTGTCGACATCGTCTCGCACCCTTAGCAACTGATTCAGCGGCAACGCCCGCCGGCGTCGGCTTGGCATCTCGCAGCGTGGGGTGGCAGTGGAGGGGGCGACAGGACTGGCGGTCAGCGCATCGGCCGAGGCCGGGCCAACCAGCGTGAGCCGGGTGATTTTCTTCATGATGGAGCTCCGTGGGTAAACATTCACAGCGATTCAACTGCCAGACCGTCCGCTGGATGGCAGGAATGGAAGAGGGTAACGGCGGTGGGGAGGGAGCGCCAGTTCATGGGAGTCGACGCGGGTTGAGGGAAAAGTCCTAGGATGGGTTTTTTGTAGGAAAGGGGAGCGAGACGTTACTGCCCCAAAAAACGCGCATGGCGGAATTTTGATAGTACCCGTCGAGTTGACGGGAGCAACGAAGCACTACCGCCGATTATTGTCTTTCGCACAAAAGCAGGAAGCGATAATCATGCTGCCGTTGATCAAAAGAACCGACAGTCACGTTCATTTTTTTACTTCGCAAGACCTGCGCCGAGTGTCCGGTTCGCAGCCCTATGCATTACCAGAGCCACACTCGCTGACGGCTTATCTGGATAAGTTGATCGATGTTGGTATTGCACCGGCGCTTCTTAATAACGTCCATTTAAGTATCTTGCCGGACTCGGAAAACGTATTCGCTTCATTTGCCGAACTCAGGAATCTCCAGGCGGCCGACCCTCAGCGCTACGGGGGCGTCACGTTAGTGGGGACGATCAAGGCAGAACCTGCCTATGCCACTCACGAACGCCTTTCGCACCCTCAAATAGTGGGCGCGCGGATCGTTCTGCACGATGCACCGCCGGAAGCGGTTTCCGACAGGCAATTCAGCGATCAGCAGTGGTTGGCGTTTTATGGCCGCTTGCAACCGCACCAGCATCTGCACATCTATGCAAAAGAAGCCGAGACAAATCTGCGGGTATTGCGCCAAATCCCTCGCGCTGTGCGGGTCGTCATCGATCATCTGGGCACTTGTCACCGTGAGCGCGACATCACCGAGCCCGCTTACATCGCGCTACTTGCCGAAGCCAGGGTCCGCGGCAACGTGTGGTTCAAGGGGCCCGGCTATCGCACCTGCATTCAACCCGAGGAAACAGCTCGCTTCGTGACGCAAATCATCAGCGCCGTCGGCGCGGACAAGATCGTTCTTGAAGCAACGGATGCGCCGCATGTTGGCACCGACAACAAAGGCGTCGCGTATGCCGATCTGTTTGATCCGCACAGGGCTTTCAACTTTGTCGATGCCGTTGCACTGCATGTTTCCCAAGCGACCCGAATTCCTGTTGGCCAACTTCTGCGAGGAACATTTGGCCGGTTGGTAAGTTGATCTACGCCCACACTCTCACTTCGAGATCACCCGCAAATGACGACCATTACAACAAGAAACATCAACTTCAGCGTCAAGTACAACGATGCAACCCTGATTCTCAAAGGCATGCTGTTTCAGCCCGAACAACGCGACGCTGCGTCGCAAAAACTGCCACCGGTAATCTTCAACTCCGGCTTCACCGGCGGGGTCACGATGTACGGCCAACTGTTCGGTCGCGCCCTCGCGTCTCTGGGTTATCGCGTCATGACTTATGACGTAGCAGGTTTCTTTTCCAACAAGCACATCCGTAACACCCTCGAGTCAGGCGATAAGGTCATCACCCACGTCATTCTCGAAGACCAGAAGGATGAAGTGCTCGGCGCCGTTGCCTGGGCGCGCACGAATTTTGGTGAGATGCCGGTGGTTGCATCGTGGGCGATGGGTTCGGTGGCAAGCCTCGGAGCTGTTGCTGAACTGGCCGCGGCCGGCGCTGAACAGATCCGCTTCTGGGTGCCGATGAGCTACACCAACATCCGCACATTGCAGGCCTTGCGGGTTGATCGGGCGGCGGCTGATGCGGCGATTAAACAACTTGCCGATGACGCACCGATTCCGCCATTCGACACCGGCACCGATGAGACCCGACTTGGTTACTACCCGCTGGACCGAGAAACCCAGGCGTATGTCGATCAGCAACTGGGCGGCTACACCGAAGCGGGCGGCGCGGACCGTTGGCCGGGTTGTACCTACGTGACGGCAAAATCCTACACGTCCTATGTGCAATATGACCCGGAGCAGTCCATCGAAGGCGCGAAAGGTTTCCCGCCGGCGCTGATCATCCACGGCGCCGACAACACCTTGCACATGCCATCGGAATCCGTGCGCCTGCATCAGAACTATCCGGGCGATGCAGGCCCGAATGCGCTGATCATTTCGCACATGCAACATGGTCAGCAGAATCAGGCCGGCAATCCGGTGTTCGAATCGATGATCCAGAGCATCGACGAAGCCATCCGCACGCGATCTTGATCCCGGGCAGCGTTCTGATTTGTCTGCGCACTTCGGCAAAAGCAGTACGCACTTTCAATCTGGCTGGATGCGTGTCCAACCCCTAACATGGCGGGTCAAAGCCGTTCGCTCAAACGGCTTGCCCCCATGAAAGGATCTGGCGATGACAGCCCCCCATGATTCAGCGACGTCTGTGAATAACGGTACAACCAAGCGAATCGGGCTGCTCATCCTCCCTCAGTTCTCGATGATGGCCCTAGCGGGTGCCAGCGAGCCCTTGCGTGCGGCCAATCGGTTGTCCGGTAAAACGCTTTATCAATGGACGTTGCTCACGGAGGCGGGCGGACCAGTCAGTTCCAGCAGTGGCATCGAAATCCAAACCGTGGCCGTCGATCAGGCGCCGGAACTGGATCGCGTATTCGTCCTGGCCAGCCTCGATACCGAACATCAGAAACCACCGAAAATGCTGCGCTATCTGCAACGTGCGGCATCCCGCGGGATCACCGTCGGCGCACTGAGCACCGGTACGTTCATCCTCGCCCGCGCCGGATTACTGGAGGGCAAACGCTGTACGTTGCATTGGGAATCCTTCGGTCAGTTCTCCGAAGAATTTCCCACGATCGAAGTGACCCGGGAGCTGTACGTCAACCATGACAACCGCTGGACGTGCGCCGGCGGGACGGCGGCCATCGACCTCATGCTGGCGCAGATCGCGCTCGATTTCGGTAACCCGCTCGCGGCGAGTGTCGCCGAACAATTTCTCCACGCGCGGATACGCGCGCCGGAAGAGCATCAGCGCATGTCGATCCAGTGGCGGTTCGGCATTCATGATCGCCGGCTGACTGCCGCCATCGCCTTCATGGAGAACAATCTGGAGAACGTCGTCGGCATTGAAGAAATCGCCGACCGTTGCAATCTGTCCCATCGCCAACTCGAGCGCCTGTGGCATCAGCACTTTGGTAGGACTCCGAAGAAGTTTTATCTGGAACTCAGGTTGAACGAAGCGCGCCGATTGTTGCGTGAGAGCACGCAGCCCATTGCGTCGATTGCCTACAGTTGCGGGTTCGTTTCGGCCTCCCATCTGGGCGCAGCCTACCGTCGTGTCTGGGGATGCACGCCGGGAGAGGAGCGGCGGAAATTTGATGATGCTCACTCCTGATTTCGTTTACAGAATGTATCCGCGCAAAACCTTCGAATCTCTCCAGTCGGCAAATCCCATAGCCGGCTAATGACCCGTCTGGCTGGCGTATTACCGTACACGTCTGTCACCAGCGACCCGCCTGTTGCCCTGAACCCAACGCGCTGACCAGCGGATTGGTTGTCTGCGTAACGTCGAATTTTTGATAGAAAACGTCGAGCCCGCAGCTCAGAGTGCCCGCACTGGCGCGGTAAGGTCTTTTCCAGACACGGCGTTCAATCCAGAGGCGCGCCGGATAAAAACAACAATGACGTACAGAAGGCACACCCCTCATGGAAACCTTGCGTTTCATTCTGGAAAACGGCGGGCTGATCAGTCTGCTGCTCGGCCAGCACCTGCTCATTGTGGCGATAGCGGTGGGGCTGGCGATTCTGACCGGCGTGCCTGTCGGCATCGCCATCTCCCAACACCCGAGGACGCGCCGCTGGGTCCTGGCCTTCGCTGCCGTGCTGATGACCATTCCTTCTGCGGCGCTGTTCGGGTTGATGATTCCGGCGCTGTCGCAAATCGGCTACGGAATCGGCGTGGTGCCGGCGGTCATTGCGCTGTTTCTCTACGCCCAATTGCCGATCATTCGTAACACCACCACGGCGATCGCCAACATCGATCCGGCGCTGCGCGAAGCCGCGATCGGCATGGGCATGTCGACCGGGCAGCGATTGCGCAAGGTGGAGCTGCCGCTTGCGGTGCCGCTGATCATGGCGGGCGTGCGGATGGCGACCGTGATCAACATCGGCATCGCCGCCATTGCCGCCTACATCGGTGCCGGCGGCCTGGGCAGCCTGATCATTCGTGGCATCGCCCAATCGGATACCCGCCAGTTGCTGGCCGGCGCCATTGTCATCAGCGTCATCGCCATTGCCGCCGACTATGCGTTGTACGGCTTGCAGCGCCTGCTGACGCCGAACGGCTTGAACAAGAACAAACTGGCCACCGGCCGAATGAAGGAAGCGACGACGTGATCCAGATCGAAAACCTGAACAAGCAATTCGGCGCTATCACGGCGGTGGAAGACGTCTCCTTCAACGTTGAAGAGGGACAGATCTGCGTACTGCTCGGGCCGTCGGGCTGTGGCAAAACCACCACGCTGAAAATGATCAACCGACTGATCACACCGACTTCCGGCACGATCAGAATCAACGGGCGCGACACCTCCGAACTGGACAGCGTCACCCTCAAACGCTCGATCGGCTACGTAATCCAGCAAGTCGGCCTGTTCCCGAACATGACCGTTGAGGAAAACATCTGCGTCGTTCCGAACCTGCTGGGCTGGGACAAGAGCAAAAGCCGCAAGCGCGCGGCAGAGCTGCTGGAAGTGGTCGCGCTGGACCCGGCGAAATTCCTCAAGCGCTACCCGTGCGAGCTGTCCGGTGGCCAACAGCAGCGCATAGGAGTGGCGCGGGCCCTGGCGACGGACCCGCCAGTGATGCTGATGGACGAGCCCTTCGGCGCCATCGACCCGATCAACCGCGAAGTGATCCAGGACGAATTCATGCGCATCCAGCGCCTCGTCAACAAGACCGTATTGTTCGTCAGCCACGACATCGACGAAGCGGTGAAGATGGCCGACTGCGTCGCCCTGTTCCACAACGGCAAAATCCAGCAATTCGGCAGCTCGGATGATTTGCTGGCCCGGCCCAACAGCGACTTCGTGGCGAACTTCATGGGCGGCGACCGAATCATGAAACGCCTGCGCCTGCTGCGCGCGGCGGACGTCGTCAGCAAGATCGCGCCGCGCGAACACATGCAGATCGTCGGCAGCACCAGCGGCATCGCTGCGCACTCGCACCTCATCGTTCGGCCTGCAGATGACCTGCGCCAGGTGCTCTCGCAACTGCTGGGCCGCGGCCAGGACTGGGCATCGTGCAACGACAGCGACGGCCGCTTTGTCGGCTATGTCCACCAGGCTGACATCCTGGCGCGACTGGTTGAAAACATTAACCCGGCGGTGAACTGATCATGCCTGACTTGCTCATCGGATTCTGGCAGGGGCTGCAGTTTTACTGGGGCGACATCAGCTACCTGACGCTGCAGCACTTGCAGATCGTCGCCATCAGCGGAGTGTTGGCCATCGCCATTGCGCTCCCATTGGGCGTGTGGATGAGCCGACCGGCGAACCAGCGCTACGCCATGGTCAGCATGCAAGTGCTCAACGTCGGGCAGGCAATCCCCAAACTCGCACTGCTGGCCCTGGCCATGAGCTTCATTGGCGTCGGCAGCGGAGCAGCGATTATCGGCCTGTTCGTCGCGACCTTGCTGCCCGTCGCAGTCAACACCTACGAAGGCTTGCGCGCGGTGCCCCAGCATCTGGTCGAAGCAGCCGAGGCCATGGGCATGACGCCGCGGGAGACGCTGTGGAAAGTCGAAATTCCAAATGCGCTGAACGTGATCTTCGCCGGCATCCGTACCGCATTGGCCATCAACGTCGGCACCGCACCGCTGGCCTTCCTGGTCGGCGGCGGCGGACTGGGCGAGTTGATCTTCACCGGCATCGACCTCAACGACTTCAGCATGATGCTCGCCGGCGCCGTATCGACCGCGCTCCTGGCCATCGCCGTCGACCTCGGCTGCGGCGTGATTCAACACGTTGCAGTCTCCCGAGGCTTGCGAATGGCCGGACGCCAATGAATCTGAACACCCTTCACTAAACCAATAACATGAGGTGCACGATGATTTATCGAATGCTCGCCAGTCTGGTCATAAGCCTTAGTCTCATTTGCGGGGTAATCGGCAGCGCTTCAGCCAACAGCACAATCGTAGTCGGCGGCAAGAAATTTACCGAACAGCAACTGGTCGCCGAAATGACCGCACAACTGCTACGCGCCAATGGCTACAAGGTCGATAAACGCGCGGACCTGGGTTCGTCGGTATTACGCGCCGCGCAGGAAAACGGACAGGTCGATGTGTATTGGGAATACACCGGCACGTCCCTGATTACCTACAACAAAATCACCGACAAACTCAGCGCCGAGGAAACCTACAAAAAGATCAGCGAACTCGATGCGCAAAAAGGCATCACTTGGCTGAACCCGTCCAAGGCCAACAACACCTATGCACTCGCCATGCGCAAAGTGGACGCGGAAAAGGACGGCGTCGTCTCGATCAGCGATCTCGCGAAGAACATCGAAGCGGGTAAAGCCTACAAGTTTGCGTCGAATGCTGAATTCTTCTCACGGCCGGATGGGCTGCGTCCGCTTCAGGAGGAGTACGGGTTTGAATTCGAGCGCAAGAACATTGTGCGGATGGATGGTGGGCTGACTTATCAGGCGCTTAGGGATGGTCAGGTGGATTTGGCGTTGGTGCTATCGACGGATGGACGGATCCCGGCATTTGGGTTTTTGGTGTTGAAGGATGACAAGGGGTTCTTTCCTGGTTATGCGTTGACGCCGGTTATTCGTACTGAGGTTTTGGAGGGGAATCCGAAGGTTGGGGAGTTGTTGAATGCGCTTTCTTCCAAGCTGGATGATGAGGTGATTGCGGGGCTTAATTCGCGGGTTGATGTGGGGCGGGAGGCTATTGAGGGGGTTTCTAAAGCGTTTCTGCAACAGAGCGGTTTGCTTTAGTTGGGAGGCGGTGTCGATCGGCCTGACTGCTCGGGTCGGATGAAAATTGGTGGTCTGTTTTTTTTCGCTTGTTTGGCGTTCAGCGGGGACTCGCCGGACGGTTTAATTTTCGTTCAGGGCAGAAAATCGTTTTGGGCGGACGGGGCCAGAGTTTCCGCGGAGAATGGCTTTCGCCCTGTCAGCAGCTACATCGAGCTCTTGTGGGGTAGCCGAGTAGACAGCATCGATCTGCCGGTTTCGTGAGAGGCGCTTAATTCTCATCATTTCTGAGAAGCTGAGGTCTTTTGCATGCAAGTGTTCGTTAATCATGACCCAAGTACCCATCAGTGCGTTGGGGCGAGCTTGTGTTAGACGTTAGCACGTTCACACTAGGGATAAGCCGAATGATTGCGGTAGCTGAAACTCGATTCAATCAAGTCACTTTCCTAGGCTCAGGAACCTGTGCGGTTGTCAGCGTGAATACGCGTTCCTTCTCTTTTGCTTTAGCCGTCCTGCGCTGACGGTTACCGGCTGAAGCAAAGCGGGCTTTCAGCTTTCTAGGTTTGCGCTGAAGTTATGATCTCGCTACAGGTTATCCGGGACGGATATAGCCAAACCGTGAAGTGGATTCCGCCCGGCCAGTGATACCAGCTAGACGAGCTCATGTGCCCACTTATAGCTGCTGTACAAGAATGGCCGACTGTCCTCCTTTTTGGTCTCCACAACCCTTAGGCGCACCTTCGTGCCTACCGGGTAGCCACGGATCTCTCTAGAACACTCGATCTTCATGTTCTGGGCAAAGGACTCTCCGCTTGCTGGTCGAACACCATTCTTGCGGCGGGCGGGATCATAGAAAACTTCCGCGATGATTGAAACGTACTCTTCTGGAGCGTGCCTCAGCTCCCAAGTCATAGCCGGGTCCTTGAACCATCGGTTTGTTGAAGTCTGAGTGAAGATCAGCCAATCCCCGCTGTCAAAACCTCAAATATGATTCGGGTTGGAGCCTGACGTCGTGCGGAGCATGTCCTTGGGCTTGCGGCTTGTGTCAGAATCTTCCCGGTCAGGGGGGGTGTAATGCATTTCAAAACGGATCTGTATGAAGCGCTTTGAAGCTCAATCGCCGTTGGATTACGGGCTCAAAAAATACGTCCATGGACATCTTTAGAGCCGGGGTAATTTGAAACAAGTCGGTATCTATTTGTTTTTTCTGGTTAATAATTTATTGGTCAACTTGCTTGGAATACCAGTTGGCACGCTGCGTGGTCCGGATTCCGATGGACGGTGCTTTATGAGCACCGCCCCCAAAAACGAATCGGGGCCGAATCTGTAAAGCAAATGCTCGCGCTGTTGATTGTTGCCCCTGCGCTCGCAGGTACAGGGGCTCCTAGCAAACGATACCGTCAATGATTGCTGTGTTGGCGAAGTCGACTCTCGAAGTACTGCGCAGTCTCTTGGTCGGTGCAGTACAGATAGCAACCCTTCATCCCGCGTGTCATCAGGGTTCGGTATGTATTTTTGATGATTAGGTCTATTTCATTTTTCGCGAGGGTAGGTTGCTCTTTCATCATTTTTTTCCAGCCGCGAATCGATTTATCGTGCTTGTCGCGCTCATCCGGGGATGTCACTACCTTACCGCCACGTACGACTAGGTCTGCTCCAATGATCACTCCAATGTAGTCGACTTCCAAACCTTGGCAGGTATGAATGCAGCCAACCTGCTCGATGGAGTTCTCAGCGATGATCCATAGGCTGCCATCCTGATCCAGGTTCCATTGGCGTTTGTAGTCACCAATCACGATATCAGCAGCGGTGGGGTCTTTCTTGCTCAACCAAGGCCAGCAATAGCCCGCGACCACACGAGCCTTGTTTCCGTGGTTTTTCTCGTTGATTGCTTCATGCATCGCCTGAGGTGAGTCAAACACCTTAAACTCGTACTCTTGAGTCTCAAGCGTCGGATTTGCTGTCGAACGAATGCCTAGCGTGTCATCCAGCCATGCCAGGTAACCGTCAGACCCACTGCAGCGAAACTGCGAAGACAGCACGTGTTCTTCAACCACAGCACCCTTGGCTTTTGCAAAGGCGCGTATCGCCTGCTTGCTGCCGATATCGCTCAAGGTTACACGCTGGTCTTCATCAATGAAGAAAATCGAGCATTTCGCTGAATCAATCAGCTCCTTGATCTGGTTTTCCCCAAGGTTTCCATAAAGCCCGCTTTTCTCATTCAGCCGATGAGCTTCGTCCACGATAAGCGCATCGAACGTGTTGGGCTCAGTGTCGATGAATGCCCCAGAGCCTGAAAAGAAATTCGAGAAATGGCTGCGCTTGATGGTGCCAACCAGTTTGCTTTCGTAGACCTTGCGTGGGGCTGCATTCTTAGAGACGTACTTGCACATCAGCTTCAATTCGGTGAGCTTCACCAGCAGGTTGATAGCCAGAACAGTTTTCCCGGTTCCCGGTCCACCTTCGATGATCATCACCTTGGGTGCTTGTTCAGAGGCCTCGCTTGCCGCAGCCATCGCCGACTCAAAAATTGCTTTCTGATCGTCAATCAATACGAACTCGGGTTTGCCTTTCATCAACCCCCCAAGGGCTTCAGCTAGCGCCTTGGACGGGCGAATTTTTCCTTCGGACAGTTCGTAAAGAATTTCTTTGTTGTCGCCATGACTTATATGCTTTTTCAGAAAACTCCTGAGTTTACTGAGCTCTTCCGGGCCTTTAAGAAACAGCGGAGCCTTGCTGATGTGAGGCTCGTAGTGAGCCGAATCTATGATGCCGTCGCTGACGTAGTTGTGGAGGTAGGCACACGGACGGATTTCGATGCTTTTGTCATACACCGCCTCGTTGAAGCCTTCCAACAGCGCTGCATATGACCACACCTGATAGGACGGGTGAATGGTCTCAATGAGGCCGCCACCCAATGCCGTTTTGACGATGGCATCCTTGGTTGTGGCGTTGGCCTTACTCCATTGCTTCAGCTCGATCAGTACGGCCTTTTTTGCCTGGTGCTCGTCGCGACCAGTGAGTAGAAAGTCGATTCGCTTCGACGACTGCGGAATGTGCAATTCAATGGCCAGGCCTGCGTCGCTCGGCAGGCCTTCATCTCTCAGGACCTTGGCCATATACGTTAGGGATCCTTGCCACGACCTGATTTCCGAGGTGCCAACGTTCCTGCCGGTAGCTTCCTTGTAATGCCTGAGGATCACCTCCTCAATGTCATCGTTATCGTTGTCTTTAAGAAATTGCTGTTTGGTCGCAGCGTAAACGATCACGGGTTTTCCTTAGATACGGGGTGGTCAGAGTCGGTCGTACTTTTTGCTGCTGCTTCTGGCTTTAGCCACGGGGTACTTCTGGCCATTCGAGGCGAGTTTCCGTGTCACCGCCTCGTTGAGGTCAATGCCGAGTACGCTGCTCAGGCGAACCAGGTACATCAGTACGTCCGCCAGTTCGTCCTTGACGGCTTGGCCGATTTCGGGATCTGTTGCGGCAGAGATCGAGTCGGCATCGCTCATCCATTGGAAAATCTCGCACAGCTCGCCGACCTCGCCAGTGAGAGCCAAGATGAGATTTTTGGGAGAGTGGAACTGCTGCCAGTCGCGATCATCTGCGAACCGCTGGAGGGATGCGGCAAGCTTCACTACGTCAACCAGTGGCGCGGATGAGCTGTCTGAGTCACTCACGGGGTTATCTCTTTGGGAAGCGGTGGGGAAAATGTGTAGGAAAACTGGCCTTGGATTGTAAGAGTTTTTGCTGTGTTCGCAGATTTTTTTGTGTTTTTTCTCACCTGTTGGTTGCCGGCCGGATTGCTTGCCAGTGTTCGCCATCGATGAGTGTGAATCCGCAGAGGGTGACTGCGAATTCACAGCTGGGGTCTGTCGCTTTTTAGTGAACTACTTCTTTGATTGCGGGCTGAATGTGAGTTGCCCAAAATTTCACCAGAGGGCTACAAGTGATGTGAAACATTAGCCAGCATGCGTAGATGACGTACCCGCCGATCACAAGCTGCCCCTGTATTGACTCGGTTATCCAAACGTAGGCAATCCCCCCCCCAATACTTTGGGGGGTTAATTACTGTTTAACCTTGAAGGAGTGAACCTATGGAGATGTGAAGATCTTGAGATCTACATCAAGTTCATCCGCAGTACTCAACCAGTCCTCAATCAGTTGATACGCCTGAATACTAGTGGCCGGACAAGCTAGTGGGTTTTCCATGCTTTTGATGAAATGTTTAGTGGAGAAGGAGTTGCCAGCGACAATCCAAATCTCCTTCTTACATTTCATCGATACTCTTCGCTTGGAGATAACATCCCAGACTTTGTCAGAAAGTGAATCGTCATCCGGGGCAGGATGATTAATCACTCCGTCCACTAACCGATAACGGGTGTCTAGCGGAAACTCTGCATCATCAGAGGGCCAAGATTGCTTCCATGTAAAATAGTTCCCAGGCTTTACGCTCTTACGGCCCGAAACCAACATGTGAATATTTTTTATTGCCTGACTACCCACCTCTGCAATAGCACCAGCTGAAGAGCCTGGATTTAGGGCGTCACCGCACTTGACATGAACGAAGCATAACTTATCTGGCGAAGACAAAATAAAATCAGCGGGCTCAACTCCCATGTCGCAGCACAGAACGATATCGCAGCCAGGGATATATGTCGTGAAGGGGCCGAGCGATCCAAGTGGAGTTGCTGGGTCTCCGTAACCCTTCAGCAGGTCGATCAGGTGAAAAATCGAATCCGTATCAAAAAAATCTCGGGTAGTGCGATGATACTTATGATCACGGGTGTGCCCCTTCTCTCTGAGATCGGGAGCTTTCAGTGCATCTAGTGGAAAGAGGGCATTGCCTGCGAAGCTGTCCTCGGCAGAAATTCCACGCTCATAGGGCAAGGCTAATCTGTAAAAAGCCCCTGCCAAATAAGTTACGCCGTCTTCATACAAGACTTTCAACCTGTGTCCTGTATTCAGATGCTCGACGACCCACTCGATATCAGCTCTGTCTTCGGAAGCCCCAGATAGAGAGACCTCAAAATAACCGTCATTATCCAAATACTCCAGCGCAAGTTCTATCAGATCACCCTGCGCGTCGATAGTTATCCCTTGTTGATAGTCAGCATAAATGAAATCAGGATAGATTACCCCGTTAGCAGTTTCTACCGGGCCCTCAAGACCCGTAAAGTCCAGTAGCACGGACAGGATTTCTGAGGTCGGCTTTTCGGTGATCGGTTGTGCGTAGGACTTTATCAGACGCCCAGCATTACCTCCGGCATTGATACATTCGCCGATCGCGTCGACCCATTGAGAAACATCTTGAAGGGTAAAATTAGATTCTTTTTGATCTACCACCCTTCCTGACCTTGCGCCAATGTAAAAGCTGCTGTCTCTTTTGCCATCCACACCAATGTTATCGACCTTTACCATAGTTAATGCATAACGAGAATTGCTCTGACTGCCGCGTCCGCCATCGAGGTTCTGCCCCTTCAGCGCCACGGACTCCGGGCGGCGTACCGCCTGGCCGATTGCACGCGCGTGGGTTTCTTTGATTTGGTGAATTGCTGTTTTTGCAGCCAATGCGGTCAATTTGTCAATATGAATGGCATCACCGAGCCGATATTGTTCCTGATTGTAATAGCGTCCACCGCCGCTATCGAAGATAGCTACGCCTGAGTCAATTTCCTTTACAACAATGACGTGCAGCTTCGGCTCGAAGAAAAGCTTGCCTGTAAAGAATTTTGAGCTATTGAACTCAACATAGATTATGACCCGTAAATCAAGAACCTCGTCATAGGCCTTGACTAGTGAGCCAGAACCATGCAACTCCCAATACAGGCGATCCATTAGTAAAGGCAGAGAAAAATCATTTTCTTTCTGAACAAAGCACACCGACACATAAGGAATTTTGAGATCATCTTCCGGGTCTATGGTGTTGAGATTTACCCTCTCTTTGAACTTTCCGTCAAAATAGCTGTACCTCGGGAAACTTTCGAGAAAAGATTCAATCAGATAACTTGTGCTCAGGGAGCTAACAAATTCTGATGCGCCGCCATTGGCAAGGTAGTCATCGAATTGTTTGTATCCTTCCCACATGCCCTCATTCGCGCCCCGGCTTAAGTCGACCACTAGTGGTTGAACATCCCCATAGCGGCGTACGATCCGACCTACGGCCTGGACCAGTTCGCGCCCACTCCCCAACTCATAGGTAAGGATCAGCAGCTTAGCTTCAGGAATATCAACTCCTTCATCAAGCTTGTGCTGGTGAATGATCACCCGCAGCCCTTCGACTTTAAGCGCTCGGCCAACTCGCTTGAACTTATTTTGCGCCTCGTCGATTTCCAATCGCTCATGCACGCTTGCCGTGGTGAATGATTGAGAAAGGAGGTCATGATATTTTTGTATCTCCTCAAGGCTCTTGCACTTCACGATACACTTCACGTTCTTGTTCGTATCGAGATAGTCTATGATACCTGCAAGTAACTCCGCTTCCCCTTCGATCTGCTTGTACAGGGGCTCCATAATGACCCCATCCTCGATGGCCTCTTTAAACGTAAAAACATAAAAATGATCGGTGCTTACATTTAGCTCAAATAAGTCATTGCGATAAGGTGTTGCAGTGACCACCACTTTCATTGCTGAGGACTGACGTATTATTTCACGCCAAACTGGAGATGGCTCAGAGTGTCCTTCGTCTACAATGATCAGATCAAAGTCGTCTTGGACGTTTTTTAGTTCATCCTCACCCAACCTCGTCAGTTTCTGGAAGCTGGTGATGTAGACTCCATCACCCTGATCAAAATCAGAGTCACGAAAGGTTTTTTTAAGCTCAAGCTCTTGGTCGCCAATCGTACTCCGGAAAAACTTTCTTGAGATCTCTCGGAAAAGCTGATCTTTCACAGCTTTTCGATGGCATATCACAAGAACTTTCAGCGCATCTGATAGATGCGATATGAGAGAGATAACACCTGTTTTCCCGGCGCCCGTGGGTAAGTTGATCAGGAAGCCCCTCTCAGTGTCGTTTTCTTCGGCATATCTGACAAAGCTGCGAACAGCTTCCAGCTGACATTTTCTTAACTTTTCTTCAGCAGAATCCAAGTATTCCAGGATAGTCACAGCAGTCTTCCATGCAATTGAAAGTGGCCGTCTCGGCTGTTAACGCCGCGATGCCAGTAGAGAGTGTCAAAAGGCCACAATGCCACATCCCTCCGGGCCGGTGGCAGTTTTTTTGATACCCTTCATGCAGCAGAGTAGAGTCCCCTCCGTGCTATGCCGCAGGCCCGTGATCGACCATCGCTTCTGTTTTCGGCTAAAAACATTATTTGACGCCTCTACGGCCAGCTTTCTTTCAGCGCCGCAGCCAGAGGTGGCGCCAATGTCCACAGAATCGGTATTCGCACTGGCCAGGTAACGTATGCTATTGCGTACGTTAGGTGCGTAAACGGCCACCTAGGTATATGAAAATAGACGTTATGCTTATCCGAAGCATGTCCGACTCGGCGATCAGCGAGACCATTGGCCAACCCACGGTTTTTCTAATCGACGAGAAAGCAGTCGTATGGTCAGCAGGTAGTAGTACCGCGTCGCCTCGCTGTGTCGATCTAGGCGATGTTCAAGAAACCAAACCACATGCTTTCTCTGCCAAGCCCAAGGTGTTTCTCGCTGCCAGCGATCTGCAATTTCAGCTTGGATAAGCGTTGCTTGCCGTAAATGGCGCTGCTGCGTCGCGTGCGATCCGGTCAGCACTCCAGCCAAGAACAACTTCATATCGAATGGCTTGCTCATGTCCGTCCTCCAATGTAGGTAGCGACCACATTGATCCGACCGTGCCCCAGCTCATAGCTGATTTGACTCCGGGCCACACGATCAAGGTGCCTATTTACCTGGCAGCATCGGCCGCCGTTGATAGGCGCGAAGTGTTGGGTGATTTGCTCGTAGCGCTCACATGCGTACGCCGCCCGCAGCTCATGAAAGCCTTTGAGATTACCTGCATGTAGGATGTCCCGCGCTGGGCGGACGATTTCCTGCAGAACGTTCAGGTAGCTTTCGTTTGGCGCAATCAGGTTGCGGCTACCTGCAGGCAATACCTGCCGTGCAAAACCAAGTGCATCTCGAACATCGTCATCCACCGCAATCCAACGTGGCGCCGAGGCGCCGGCGCGGCCTCCTTTGGTGCCATCCTGAATGTTTATCCTTCCTAGGTCAGTAGCCTCACGGCTTAGCCGTGGCAGGTCACCCAGGATGGCTTCACGCAAGCGCATTCCGGTGGCTCGCGCCAATAGAACGATCGCAGCGGCCCGCAGTTGATGTTGGCTGCAAAGCGCATCGACGATCTGTTTCACCTATTCGCGATTCTGGCCTTGCGGCACTGATTGTCGAACCCCGTTGCGCTGCATACCTAACGCCTTGCTCGGACTTGGCAGCTTCACGTACTGATCACCGCGAAGCGCGGCCATGGTCCTGTTAACGCTGGATAGCCGGGTTTGTACAGTGCTGATGGCGAGCTCACCGCGCGCTACAACGTCGCGCAGATACGCCGCATAGTCGGCCAACACCTTCCGATCAATCTGCCGCGCATCATTGATGCCGGGCCCCTGTTCGGAGCGGCACCACTTCACGAATGCCAACCATCGATCACTGTGCGCTTTGACCGTGCCGTAGTGGCCGCCGCCGAACATGTCTTTAAGCGCCTGCGGTCCTGCGTAGCTCAACTGCCTGCCGTAGCCGAAATTGCGGCCATCCCGCCTACTTATCAATGCCATGTCGATCACCTCATCACCTGATCTCCGACCCTCGCCCCACGTCATCCCGCCAAGAATGTTGAGTGTTATCAGGGATCAAGGCCCCTGCGACCTGTGGGAGTGTCCACTACGCGGGACTGGCGGCTCCTTACGACCGGGAGCAAGGGCATCTCATGATCTGGCCTCCTAAGCACCGTTACCGGTGGGCGGGTGGAGGCAGCGCTGGCTGACGAAACCAGCACCTGAAGATCCTGAGCCGGGTGAACGCAGCAATGCGATGTGCGGGGCATGCCTGACTGTCAGTCAGGAGCAGTCCATTCCATGGTCTGCGGCACCATCATCAGCATCGCTGTTGCTGGTGACATAGGCGCTTGTCACGCCGATTGTCACGAGGGGGATTGCCGCAAAGCCATGTGCGATCAGGGCTGCAGCAGTGTTAGAAGCGCCCGTCTCTTTCCAGGAGAAAGAGACGGGCGCAGGTTGGCGCAAGATTCGGCCAAGCGAATAGGTTGCTGCAGGGCAGCGAAGTAGGAAGTGTCGTCTGGCGCACGAGGGCCATGATCTGAAGTAGGCATCCATCACCGGGGAGGTGACCGGGCGAGCTACCGGATGCGAATCGCCATTTGGGGGGAGAACCACCGCGAGAGCGGCGTGACCTTCAAGGTTCGGGTCACCTGGGTTGCTGTCATCGACAGCGCTTGCACGACCAGTTCTACGCCTGTGGATAAACCCAGTCAACGTTCGACATTCAGCGCCACTTTGGACTTGAAGAGCGGTTATCCACCGGTGGAATTCCGTGGTAAATCCTGGGCAACGTGGTCGCTTTTAGCTCTTCAAAGTGAGGTCCATCCAAACAGGGCGGCTTTGCAGCCCTGTTTGGATGGACCCGCGCTGAGAAGCGGATAAACGAGGCTGCTTTCTCTGAATCTTGAACGCTCAATTGCTGCCGCCGCCGTTATTGCGCCTGTACAGCGCTAGCGGATCGGCACCACGTTCTTGTCTCTGACTTGGCCGTATGCAGAGGCGAGTAGGCTGCCGGTGGCGGCCTTCTGGATGTACTCACTCCACCAGGCCATCATCGGGCGCCGGCGTTCGATGTAGTCGGCTCGGTTGTAGGCGCTCCGCACTTCATCCTTGTCGACGTGCGCTAGAGCCACCTCGATGAGCTCCGGGTCCCAGCCATGTTCATTCAAGATGGTGCTCGCCATCGAACGCACGCCGTGGCTGACCAACCGATCCTGAAAACCCATACGTTTTAACGCCATGTTGGCGGTCTGGCTATTGGCGTGGGTGCGTGGATTTCTGTCGGCCAGGAAGACGTACTCGCGATGACCGCTGTGACTCTTCAGTGACTCCAGCAGTGCGACAGCGTGATCACTCAACGGGATGCTGTGAGGGCAGCGCTTCTTCATCTGCTCCGCTGGGATAGTCCAGACACGCCTTTCAAAGTCGATGTCTGCCCAGCGAGTAGTCGCCGCCTCTGCAGGACGAGTCATGGTGTGCAACTGCCATTCGATCAGGCAACGGGTCGTGCGTTTGATACTGGCGTTCGCGATCTCCAGCATGAGCTCGGGGAGTTCTTCGGGCGGAAGCGCAGCCATGTTCTCTTTCTTGGGCTTCTTGAATACTGCCCGAATGCCGGTGAGCGGGTTGGCGAAGATCAGGCCGGAATTTAGGCCGTAGGTCATGATCTCGTTTAGTCGCTGGCTAAGACGTTTGACCGTTTCCAAGCTGCCTTTCGCTTCGATTGGACGAAGCAATCCGATCACCATCGGCGCGGTGATGTTCGCGAGTGGTGTCGTCCTCAAGTCGGGGAGCACGTGCAACGTGAGTGACCGCCAAATGTCCTCGGCGTAGGCCGGGGTGACCGAGTCTTTTTTGATCTCGAACCAGGCGGTGGCCACGTTCTCGAAGGTGTGTTCCGTTTCTGCGCGCTTGGCTTCATTCAGCGTATTGCGCTGCACCTTCGGATCGATGCCCTGGGCGAGCAGCTCCCGCGCATCGACTGCCATCTTTCGTGCGTTCGCCAACGACAGTTCGGGGTAGGTCCCGAAGCCGATGTTGATGCGCTTTTTGGTCACCGGTTCGCGGTAGTTGAAATTCCACAGCAACGAGCCGTTGCTGCGTACGCGGAGCTGCAAACCGTCACCGTCAGTGAGGACATAATCCTTGGACGCGGGTTTGACTCCCTTGAGTTGTCGATCGGAGAGGCGGAGATTTTGAGCCGGCATGAGATTGTCCTCAGGCACTGATTCGGTATTCCAAAGATTAGCACCGGATGGGCTGGAATACTGTCTGGAATACCCGATTGGCTGGAACTCAAAAACTCTCAAAAGACCGAAAAAGCGCTGGAGTCCGCGTATTTACTGGATCTCAGCCACAAAAAAAGACGCCCTAAGGCGTCTTCTTCGTCGAGTTGGTGGAGCCGGGGGGATTTGAACCCCCGTCCGCCAGTACTCCGCTGTCGGTACTACATGCGTAGCCGTGTCTATTAAGTTAACCCTCAGCGACCCGACGGGCAGGGTGCTTTGGGCGAGTTGTGTAAGTTTTAGCCGCTTCGTCCACAACGTACTGCACGGCGATTCTGTTCTATATGACAATCATTTCGGGTTTACAGACATCCCCTGATGATTGCTGGACCCGAAGGTACCAGGAGCATTGTCAGCTGCAATTAAGCAGCGAGAGCAACACCGTATTGGTCGTCATTGGCAACTATAAGTAGTTGCAACAGTGGATTTACGACTTCTGTTACCAAGTCGGCATGCACCTAGAGTTTCGCAACCGGCGTCGAATCCTAAACGGCCCCGAACTCATTGCTCAGTGAATCTGTTTGAGCAACAAGCCTGCACAGTGTACGTCAATCAGCCCGCGAGGCCAACCCGCAGGTTGGCCCGGCGTTGATCAATTGTTGGTACCGGTGGCTTTGCGTAGCTCTACGATGAGTTGCGAGGTTTCCGCGACGCAATCGTCGATTTTGCCTTCGGCTTTCAACGACTGGGCTCTTGTCACGCTGGTTTCAGCGCGCTGCACCAGCTCTGGTTTAGTCGCCAGCTGCGCCTTGGAGTTGTTGATCGTCTGAATATTGGCATCACACAGATCGGCTGGCTTGTCAGCGGCGAACGAAGTGGAGGCCATCATCGAGGCAGTAACGAACAGACCTAACAGTACAGAACGCTTCATGTGTATCTCCTTGAACTGAGGGATCCAGGCTTCGCTGACCATGAGATGGGCCACCGAATGGAGGAAAAGCCCCGATTGTTCGGGGCTTGTTCTGTGGACTGCCGTCTCGCTCAAGGGTTCTATTTTTCTTCAGACGGCTTTTGTACGGGTCACCCGGTCTACCAGATAGACCAGTCCGTGGTAGTCGATGCCGCCATGTTGCGTGAGGCCGATTTCGCACGTGCGGCTGGTGGAAATACCTTCGCTGCATTGCTGCACCGCATCCTTGAGCGTGCGCAGCGAGTGGCTGTTGAGCTCCGGCGTGGTAAAACCTTTGTCGCCGGCAAACCCGCAGCAATGAATGCCTTCGGGGATCACCACGTTTTTGCTGCACTTGCGCGCCAGTTCAATCAGCGCCTGGCTTTCGCCCAGGTGCTGGGTGCTGCAGGTCACGTGCACGGCAATCGGTGCGTCTTGCGGGGTGAAGTCCAGGCGATCTGCCAGATGAGTGCGGATGAAACGCACCGGATCGTACAGATCCAGTCGCGATTCGCCGACATACTGTACCAGCCGCAACGTACACGGGCTGGTGTCGCAATAGATCGGGTCGAGCCCGCCGCGGCTGGCGTGGAGTAATGCGCTGATCAGTTCCTGGCGCTTGTGTTCGGCCTGTTCGGCGTAGCCTTTGGAGGCAAACGGCTGACCGCAGCAGAGGTTGTCGAGATTGTCCGGGAACACCACCTGGTAACCGGCCTTTTCCAGCAGACCGCGGGTTTTGTCGTAGAGCGACATTTGCTCTTTGTCGCCCGCCGCCGGGCCCATGACCCGCGATACGCACGCGGCCAGATACACCACACGCGGGCGCTCGTCTGCGACGCTCGGGCTGAAGCGAATGGCTTTTTCCGGCTGTGGCATCGCGTTGGACCACAGCGGCACCTGGCCTTTGGACAAGCGGGTCAGGGTCGCCGACAACTTTGCCAGACGCGGTGCGCCGAGCAGCATTCGCGCGCCGTTGGCGACATGCAGGGTGAAGCGTGCGCCTTGCAGGGTCTTGGCGAAATTTCCTTCGATCCAGTCAGCGGTTTTCTGATGGGTTGCGTGTCGGCCGCGGAGCTTTTTCACCAGCTCGCCGGTATTGATGCCGACCGGGCAGCGTTGCGCGCACAGACCGGTCGCCGCGCAGGTTTCGATGCCTTGGTACTCGTAGGCTTCTTCCAGCTCGCGGGTGTCGATGCCGGCGCGTTTTTTTGCCTGAATATCGCGCCAGATAACGATGCGCTGGCGCGGGCTAAGGGTCAGGCCTTTCGACGGGCAGACTGGTTCGCAGAAACCGCATTCGATGCACTTATCCACAATCTCGTCAGCCGCGGGCAGCGGTTTCAGGTGTTTGAGATGGATCTGCGGATCTTCGCTGAGGACCACGTCGGGGTTGAGAATGCCGTTGGGGTCGAGCAGGCGCTTGAGCTGCCACATCAATTGATAGGCGTCGCTGCCCCATTCCAGCTCGACGAACGGCGCCATGTTGCGCCCGGTGCCGTGCTCGGCTTTCAGCGAACCGCCAAATTCCACCGCCACGAGTTGCGCGACGTCGTCCATGAACGCCTGATAGCGTGCGACTTCTTCTGGGTTGTTGAAGCCTTGGGTGAAGACGAAGTGCAGATTGCCTTCCAAGGCGTGTCCGAAAAGGATCGCTTCGTCGTAGGCATGTTTGTCGAACAGCTCGATCAGGCGATTGACGCCGATGGCCAGTTGCTCGACCGGAAAGGTCACGTCTTCGATGATCACCGTGGTGCCGGTTTTACGCACGGCGCCGACGGCGGGGAAGGTGTCCTTGCGGATCGCCCACAGCTTGGCGTTTTCTACAGGATCCTCGGTGAAGTCGACCTGCTTCTCGACGGGGAATCCGCTGAGCGACGCCATGATCTGCGCCAGTTGTTCCCGCAGCAACGTGGAAGATGCGGCGCGGGATTCGATGAGCAAGGCGCAGGCATTATTCGACAGCTGCTGTACGAAAGCAGGCATGCCCGGTTTGTCTTGCACCGAACGCAGGCTGCGTCGGTCGAGCAATTCGACGGCGGACACCGGTTGGCTTTTCAGCACGGTGACGGCGTTGCAGCAGGTTTCCACATCGGGAAAGACGATCAACGCCGAGGCTTTGTTCGGGTGGTCGACAACGGTGTCGTAGGTCACTGCGCTGATGAAGCCGAGCGTGCCTTCGGAGCCGACCAGCAAGTGGCTCAAAATATCCACAGGCTCGTCGAAGTCCACCAAGGCGTTGAGGGACAGGCCGGTGGTATTTTTCAGACGGTATTTGTGGCGGATTCGTGCGGCCAATTCGGCATTGGCGCGGGTCTCGCGGCCCAATGTCGCCAAGCGTTCGAGCAATTCGCCATGGCTTGCACGAAATGCCGCGACGCTGGCAGGGTTTTCGGTGTCGAGGCGGGTGCCGTCGGCCAGCACCAGACGTATTCCGGCAAGGGTGTGATAGGTATTTTGCGCGGTGCCGCAGCACATACCGCTGGCGTTGTTGGCGACGATGCCGCCGATTTTGCAGGCGTTGATCGACGCCGGGTCCGGGCCGATCTTGCGTCCGAACGGCGCCAGCCAGGCGTTGGCCTGCGCACCGATAACCCCCGGTTGCAGACGTATCTGCGTGCCCTGGCCACGGATCTCGCGGGCGTTCCAGTTATCCCCAAGCACGATCAACACCGAATCGCTGATCGCTTGACCGGACAGACTGGTACCCGCGGCGCGGAAGGTCACCGGAACATGATCGCGCTGGGCCAGTTTCAACAATGTTACGACTTCGTCTTCGGACTCGACGCGGATCACCAGTTGCGGAATCAATCGATAGAAACTGGCATCGGTGCCGAAGGCCAGAGTCGATAACGGATCGTCAAAACGGCGCTCGGCCGGGATCAGTTGATCAGCGTCACGCAGGAAAGCAGCAGGAAGACTCATTGATCCTCCAGAATCAGCACGACCAAATCTTTCGGGCCGTGGGCGCCGTAGGCCAGCACTTGCTCGATGTCAGCGGTTTTCGACGGGCCGGACACCAGCAAGGCGTTGGTCGGCATGCCCTGCGCCCATTCGAATTCCGCTTGCACCTGATAGAAGTTGTCGCGAATTTCGCTGGCCTTGAGCAGGGCGAAATGCACCGGTGGCACCAGGCTCATCAAGCGAGGCTCTTCACGGGTAGGCCAGATAATCAGGCTGCCGGTTGCGGCGATGGCGCCGAGGGTGCCGGTGAGGCTGGCGGGGGTGTCGTTGAACAGCTCGGCTTTCCATTCTTCCACCGGCCGGTCGTAGGATTTCAGCGTTGGCAGCTCGGGATTGTTCGCCCAGTGTTGTGTGATGCGTTGCCCGTGCGGTGTCGTCGGTGCGATCAGCAGACTGGGCAACTGGCGATCCCGCAGCAATTGCGCGAGCAGCGCCGGCCATGCTTCAGCCGAGGTCAGGTGGATTTCGGTGTGTACCGCTTCCATCAACTTGCGCAATTGGGGGATGCGTTGTTCGGCGCTGTAGGTGTAAGGCTGCGTCACCAGATCGACATCGAAGTTGTCGGCGATTGGCGTAGTGCCCGTCAGACTTTTCCTCAGTTTGCCGAGGATGTTTTGCTTGGCGCTCATCAACGATCTCCCTGTTTGGCCAGATGCTCGCGGGCCATGTCGTGCAGTGAGCGAGCGGCGGGTTTCGGTGCGCTGTGGTTTTGTGTCCACGGGCCGACATTTTTTGGCGTGAGCGCGCGCAGCCGGGTGGCGAAGAAGCCGAAGAGGCGATACAGCGTCGGTGAGCTGTTGAGTTTCGCCCAGGCGTTCCAGATCAAGCGTTCCTTGCGCGAGTACTTGCTGCCCTGACCGCGCATCACTTGATGCGGCGAGTCCGGCGCTTTGACGTTCTCTTCGCGCAAGCGGCGCAGAATGGCCGGGATCGGAATTTTCACCGGGCACACTTCACCGCAGGCTCCGCACAGCGAGGACGCGCTCGGGTGGTCCGGGACTTTCGCCAGGCCGACCATGTGCGGGGTGATGATTTTGCCGATCGGCCCCGGGTAGACCTCGCCATAGGTGTGGCCGCCGACGCGGGTGTACACCGGGCAATGGTTCATGCAGGCGCCGCAGCGGATGCAGTTGAGGGTCTGGCGCAATTCACTGTCGGCGAAGGCCTGGCTGCGGCCGTTGTCGAGCAGCACCAGATGCACTTCCTGCGGGCCGTCGAGTTCGTGTTCCTTGCGCGGGCCGGAGATCATGTTGACGTAAGTGGTAATCGGAATGCCCAGCGCCGAGCGGGTCAGCAGCGACAGCAATGGCACCACGTCGCGCAGGTTTTCCACGACTTTTTCGATGCCGGTGACGGCGATGTGCACCGGCGGCACGCTGGTGGTCATGCGCCCGTTGCCTTCGTTTTCCACCAGCAGCAGGGTGCCGGTTTCGGCCACGGCGAAGTTGACGCCGGAGACGCCAATGTCGGCTTCGAAAAATTTCTGCCGCAGGACACGGCGACCGATCTGAATGAGTTGGTCAACGTCCTTGGTGTACTCCACGCCAAGTTTGTCGTGGAACAAGGACGCGACCTGACCGGCATTCTTGTGGATCGCCGGCATAATGATGTGTGAAGGCTTCTCGTGGTCGAGCTGGACGATGTATTCCCCCATGTCGGACTCCAGACATTCAATGTCCCGAGCCTCGAGGAAATGGTTCATCTCCATCTCTTCGCTGACCATCGATTTGCCCTTGATCACTTGCCGCGCCTCGTGAGCGCGGATGATCGAGAGGACGATGCCATTGGCTTCGTCCACCGTTTCCGCCCAGTGCACTGTCACACCGTTGCGGGTCAGGTTCTGTTCCAGTTGCTCGAGTAGGTCGGGCAGCCTGGAAAGCGCGCGGGCCTTGATCGAATTGCCCAGTGCGCGCAAATGTTCTCGTTCATGGGCATCACTGAAAGCGGCGGCGCGCTTGGTCATCAGTGAGTCCATGGCAGTACGGAAGTTGTTCCGCAGCTGCTGATCACCGAGGGCGTTGTGCGCCCGGGTGCGGAAATCTTCTTCTACGGCGACCGTAGGAATAATCGTCGAGGTGCTCATTGCGCACCTCCGCTTCGTTGCCAGAGGAAGCTCGCCAGGTGTTGCCCGCGCAGCGCTTCCTGTTGTTTTTCCAGTGCGCCGTTGATGTTCATCAGGCAGCCACAGTCAGCACTGAGTACCTGGTGCGCGCCGGATTCCTTCAGCGCGCGGGTCTTGTCAGCCACCATCGCCCCGGAAATGTCTGGCATACGGACGCTAAATGTTCCGCCGAAGCCACAGCATTCGCTTTCGTGGTCGTGATTGACCCGCTCCACATTGCTCAACTGCGCCAACAACTCGCGGCCATGCAGGTGGGTGTTCATTTCGCGGCGTGCCGAACACGAGGTGTGCAGCGCGACTTTCACCGGTTCGCCGCTGTCCTTGAGCTGCACCTTGCAGACGAACAGCAGAAACTCGGCCAGTTCATAGGTGCGGGCTGCGAGGGCCTGAACCTGTTTCAACGTCTCCGGCTCGTCCTTGAACAAGTCGGCGTAATGTTCACGCAGCATGCCGGCGCAGGAACCCGACGGCACCACCACCGGATAATCCCCGGCAAACAGCGCCAGTTGCGAGCGCGCCACGGTCCGCGCCTGCTCGGTGTAGCCCGAGGTGTACGCCGGTTGCCCGCAGCAGCTCTGCCCTTGCGGATATTCGACCCGAATGCCTTCGCGCTCCAGCAGGTGGATCGCGTCCATCCCGGCTTCGGGGTAGAACAGGTCGACCACACACGTGCCGAACAGGTAGACCCGCGACGGTTTCTCGCTGGGGTATTGCCGAGGTTCGGGCAGTGGCGGCGCCACGCGGGTCGCGTTTGGCACAGCATTGTAAAAAAGCTCGCTCATCAGGCGTGTCTCCGGGTGGTCCCGGTTATCCGTCTGCGGCGGCTGCTGAATATAGAGCGCATTGCTTTCAGCAGCCTTACAGACCCGGTGGTGAATGGCTGACGCCGGATCACGGGCCGACGTCGGTTATTGCTGTATTGCTTGTAGGCTTAATGCACCAGCATGCCGGTGAACCAGTAGGCCTGAGCCAAGGTGATCAAACCGACGATCGTTGCAAAGAATAGGCTGTGCTTGAGGGTGAAGCGGAACAGATCCGATTCCTTGCCCACCAGCCCGGTCGCGGCGCAGGCCACGGCGATCGATTGCGGCGAGATCATTTTGCCGGTCACGCCGCCGCTGGTATTGGCGGCCACCAGCAAGGTGTCGTTGACGCCGATCTGGTGCGCGGTGGTCGCTTGCAGCGAACTGAATAGCGCGTTGGACGAGGTGTCGGAGCCGGTCAGGAACACGCCCAGCCAGCCAAGGAACGGCGAGAAGAACGGGAATGCAGCGCCGGTGCCGGCCAGTACCAGGGCCATGGTCGACGACATGCCCGAGTAGTTGGTGACGAAGGCGAACGCCAGCACCATGCCGATCGACAGAATCGGCCAGCGCAGTTCGTAGAAGGTTTCCTTCAAAGTGGTCAGACCAGTTTTGAAATTGATCTTCAGGACCAGCATCGAAATCAGCGCAGAGAAGAAAATCGCTGTGCCGGTCGCAGAAATCGGGTCGAGTTTGAATACCGCAGGAATGGCCATTGGATTCGCCACGATCGGCGCAGTCTTGATCACCAGTTGATCAAGGTGCGGAATCGCGAAGTTGAAAACCCAGCTGTACATCGAGCCGCCCGCGGCAAACATCGCTTTGAAAGGCTTCAGCGTCCAGATCGTCACCAGCACGGTGAGAATCAGGAACGGCGACCACGCCTTGAAAATTTCCCCGAGGCTGTAAGGCGAAGCCACTGTGGTGCGCTTCTGGCCGAAACCGCCGACGCTGGCGCTGACCACCGAAGCGGCAACGGCACCGACGATATGCTGACCGGCGGCGCGTTTTGGCTGCCAGATTTTCAGGAACAGGGTCAGGGAAATCAGGCTGGCCAGCGCCGAAGTGATATCCGGCAGTTCCGGGCCGATGAAGTTCGACGTGAAGTACTGCGTGACGGCGAAGCTCAGACCTGCGACCAGCGCGGCCGGCCAGGTTTCGCGCACGCCACGCAGGCCGTCCATCATGAACACCAGCCAGAACGGCACGAACAGCGACAGCAGCGGCAGTTGGCGACCAGTCATGGCGCCGATCTTGAAGGCGTCGATGCCTGTGACCTGGCCGGCGACGATAATCGGAATCCCCAAGGCGCCGAAGGCTACCGGCGCCGTATTGGCAATCAGGCACAAGCCGGCGGCGTACAACGGATTGAAACCCAGACCTACCAGCAGCGCAGCGGTGATCGCCACGGGTGCGCCGAAACCGGCGGCGCCTTCGAGGAACGCACCGAAGCAGAAACCGATCAGCAGCACTTGCAGGCGCTGGTCGTCAGTGATCGACAGCACCGAACTGCGGATGACCTCGAACTGGCCACTCTTGACCGTCAATTTGTAGAGGAACACCGCCGCAACGATGATCCAGGCAATCGGCCACAGACCGTAGGCGAAGCCATACCCGGCCGCGGCGAACGCCATGTCGACCGGCATCTGGAAGGCGAAGATCGCCACGGCAATCGACAGTGCCAGCGTGATGCTGCCCGCGACATGGCCCTTGAGGCGAAACACCGCCAGGGCGAGAAAGAAGAACACGATGGGAATGACGGCCGCGAGTGCGGAGACGCCGAGACTGCCGAGCGGGCTGTAGAGCTGTTGCCAGGTTTGCATAGTGGGGTGGCCCCTAATTGTTGTTGGTCAGGCACTGTCAGCGTTCTTGGATAATTGGTAAGACCAATTTACAATCGCTGTTGGCTAGGGTAAAAGCCTTGATATCGGTGTGTCAATTTGTCGCCCTAAAACTTTTGTCGAACATGCGGTGCAGATCGCATCTGCTCCGCTTTCGGCAAGTGGCGTCTGCCAGGTGCCGGCAGGGCGCCGATAGGCCAGAATAGAGAGCCCGGCGAGTGGTCGGGATCGTGGAGAAATGAGTTATGGGGTTTGATCAGATACGTTCGCGCCGTTTGTCTGACGACATTGTCGAGCGGCTCGAGGGGATGATTCTCGAGGGCACGCTGAAGTCCGGTGAGCGACTGCCGGCGGAGCGCACGCTGGCCGAGCAATTTGGCGTATCACGTCCGTCACTGCGCGAGGCGATCCAGAAACTTGCGGCCAAGGGCTTGCTGGTCAGCCGTCAGGGCGGCGGCAATTATGTGGTCGAAAGCTTGGGGTCGACCTTCAGCGATCCGCTGTTGCAACTGCTCGAAAGCAACCCCGAGGCGCAGCGGGATCTGCTGGAGTTTCGGCACACTCTGGAAGCATCGTGCGCCTATTACGCCGCATTGCGCGCCACCGATGTGGATCGCGAGCGCCTGACCGCCGCGTTCGAAGAACTGCAGGACTGCTATTCGCGCCACGAAGAAGTGAGTCGGGCGGAGGAGGGTGCGGCCGATGCGAAATTCCATCTGGCGATTGCCGAGGCCAGCCATAACGCGGTGTTGCTGCACACCATTCGCGGGCTGTTCGATCTGCTTAAGCGCAACGTCGTGACCAATATCGGAGGCATGTACAAACAACGCACTGAGACCCGCGACATGCTGATCACGCAGCATCGGGAATTGTATCTGGCGATTATCGAAGGCCGTGCGGAGCAGGCGCGGGAAGTGTCCAGTCGCCACATTCTGTACGTGCAGGAAGTGTTGGAAGAGGTCCGGCAGGAGGTTCAGCGGATGGCGCGGGCGGAGCGGCGCAAGGGGATGTGATCAGGTGTATTTGTGTTGATGCTGAAATAGCTTTCGCGAGCAGGCTCGCACACATGGAAATGCATTCCAAGGGTGGGAGCGAGCCTGCTCGCGAATACGCGCTAGAGGCAGAAGAGGTTAGTCTTCCTTGCCCTTGTTGCGCACCGCGCGCTGCAATTCGCGACCGGCATCGCGTTCGCGCTCGGTGTCACGCTTGTCGTATTCCTTCTTGCCCTTGCCCAGAGCAATCTCGCACTTGACCATGTGCTTGCTCCAGTACCAGGACAGGCAGACGCAGGCGTAACCCTTTTGCTGCACGGCGGCGGCGAGCTTGTCCAGCTCGCGGCGGTTGAGCAGCAGCTTGCGCGTGCGCACCGGGTCGGCGATGACGTGGGTGCTTGCGGTCATCAGCGGCGTGATGTGGCTGCCGAGCAACCACGCTTCGCCATCCTTGAGCAGCACGTAGCTGTCGACCAGCTGTAGCTTGCTCGCCCGCAGACTTTTTACTTCCCAGCCGGCCAGGACCAGACCAGCCTCGAACTTGTGCTCGATGAAGTAATCGTGTCGCGCCTTTTTATTTTGCGCGATGGTCCCTGTTGGGTGTTTCTTCTGTTTAGCCATAGGGGCGGCATTATATGGAGTTGTTCGGCTGTCGGCTACGGTGATGCTGCGTGCTTGAGCAGGTTGAGTGAATCCCGGACAATGCGGCCTCTTTTTCTAACGCTTGGGCGTGATAAACGATGTCGACAGACAAGGTTTCTGTCCACGGCAGTTGGGCTAGCCGCTGGGTATTCATACTCGCCGCGACCGGTTCGGCCGTGGGACTGGGTAGTATCTGGAAGTTCCCCTACATGGTCGGGGTCTACGGCGGCGGCGCCTTTGTGCTGATGTTTCTGGCCTGCATCGCGCTGATCGGCGTTCCGGTGATGCTCGCTGAAACCCTGATCGGCCGGCGCGCCCGGCAAAGTCCGGCGAACGCTTTAAAGGTGCTGGCGCTGGAAGCCGGGCACTCGCCCAAGTGGTCGTGGGGCGCCTTCGCCGGGATGATCACAGCGTTGCTGATTCTGTCTTTCTATAGTGTGGTCGGCGGCTGGTCGCTGGATTACATCGTCGACATGGGCCGCGGCGACTTCCAGGGCGCGACACCCGATCAGGTCGGCGCGTATTTCGGCAATGTCATCGCCGATCCGTGGCGGCTGACACTTTGGCATACGATTTTCATGCTGCTGTCAGCGTTTGTTATTGCCAGAGGCGTGGTTGCCGGCCTGGAGCGCAGCCTGCGCATCATGATGCCGCTGTTGTTCGTGATGATTCTGGTGCTGCTGGGCTACAGCATGACCACCGGGCATTTCATGGAGGGTGTGCATTTTATGTTCGACTTCCATCCGGAGAAGGTCCTTGATGGCTTGCTGCCGGCGATGGGCCACGCGTTCTTCTCGCTGAGCGTCGGTGTCGGCTCGATCATGATCTACGGCGCCTACATGCCGAAGAACACCTCATTGTCGCGTACGGTTGTGGGTGTCGCGTTGCTCGATACGTTTGTGTCGCTGGTCGCCGGTCTGGCGTTGTTTCCGATTGTGTTTGCGGCCGGCCTGAACCCGAGCGAAGGGCCGGGGCTGATGTTTGTCAGCCTGCCGTTTGCCTTTGGTAACGTGGTTTTCGGCCAGTTGATGGGCGTGGTATTTTTCGTGCTGGTCGCGGTGGCGGCGTGGAGTTCGGCGATTTCGCTGCTTGAGCCGATGGTCGCCTACCTGGTCGAGCGCACGAAAATCAGTCGCGCGTGGGTCACGTTCTGGCTGGCCTTTACCTGCTGGTTCGTCGGTCTGGGCACGGTGTTTTCCTTCAATATCTGGAAGGAAGCCAAGTTTTTCGTGAACGAAGGCGGAGTGTTCAGTCTCTACCAATGGGGCGCGAAGAGTGGTCTGGATTTCTTCGGCGTGATCGATTTCTTCACCTCGCGGATCATGTTGCCCGTCGGTGGCTTGTGTTTCGTATTGTTCGCCGGATGGGTGATGGGGCGTGAGGCGGTGCGCGACGAGTTGTCGATCCGCAACCCGGCACTGTTTGCCCTGTCCCTGTTCTTGATGCGCTACGTGGCGCCTATCGGCATTCTTGTAGTATTTGCCGCTCAGCTCTGGAAGTAACGCTTACATGACGACACATATTCAACGATCCGCGCTGCTGCCTTACCCGGCGCAGTTTCTCTACGACCTGGTCAATGACGTGGCGCGGTATCCGGAATTCCTGCCGTGGTGTTCGGCTGCCGAGGTGCTGGAAAGCTCGCCGGAACACATGCGCGCCAGTGTCGGCGTGGCCAAGGGCGGCCTCAGCCAGCACTTTGTGACGCGCAATACCCTGGTGCCGGGACAGTCGATCGAGATGAACCTGGAAGAAGGGCCGTTCAATCAGCTACATGGCGTCTGGGTGTTCAAAGCGTTGAACGAAAAAGCCTGCAAGATCAGCCTCGACCTTTCGTTCGATTATGCCGGGCCGCTGGTGCGCGCTACGTTGGGGCCGCTGTTCAATCAGGCTGCCAACACACTGGTGGACGCGTTCTGCCAGCGCGCCAAACAGATGCATGGTCAGCCCAGTGCTTGAGATTGAAGTGGTGTATGCCGCGGTTGATCGCCAGGTGCTGCGTTCGGTCAATGTGCCGGAGGGCATGACGGTTCGTGCGGCGGTGCAGGCGTCGGGAATCGCTGCTGACTTTCCTGAGCTCAATCTGGATGAGTGCCCGTTGGGTATCTTCGGTAAAGCGGTCGCGGACACGCGTGTGATTCAGGCAAGCGATCGCATTGAGATCTACCGGCCGCTGCTTGCCGATCCCAAGGAAGTGCGACGTTTGCGAGCAGCCAAAGCGGCAGAGGCCAAGGCGCGAAATCTTTGAGGCGAACAAAACGCAGGCAATAAAAAACCCGGAATGTCCGGGTTTTTTATTACCTCGCAAAATTATTGCGGCGAGGTGTCCAGCGGTTCTGGCGTTGGTACCGGAACGGTTTCTACGCCATCGACGTCCTTCTGGATCTGATCCAGCAAGGAGCCGGGCTTTGCTGGTTTTTCAGCTTCTGGCTTCTCGGCGTTTTCAGCAGGCGCGGTGACGGTGGTGCCACTGTCCTTGCCGAGAATGGCTTCGTCACGGCTCACGCCCGGCATAAAGTCACCGGACAGGCTGACAAGCTGGTCGTTTGAATTGAAAATAACGCTGATGCGTTCCTGTTGGCGTTCACCGCCACCCGGTTGCAGGCTGTACAGATAATCCCAGCGATCGGCATGGAACGTGTCGGCAAGCAGAGGGTTGCCCATGATAAACCGTACTTGCGGCCGGGTCATTCCCGGGCGTAACTGGTCTATCATGTCCTGCGTGACGACATTGCCCTGCTGGATGTCGATTTTGTAAACCCCGGGGAATGAACAACCGGCGAGTGCGAGCAGTCCCACAAAGGTGAAACTGGTTAGCAAGAGCTTGGTGTTTTGCATCGGTGGGCGACTTCCACTATCTTGGCTGGGACAACGTAAACGCCGATCATACCCGCATTAAGAGAAGCTGCGAAGCAGCATCGCGAGAAAGCTGACCATGGTTGAAAATAGCGAACTACGCAAAGCCGGCCTCAAAGTGACCCTGCCACGGGTCAAGATCCTGCAAATGCTCGACTCCACCGAGCAGCGTCACATGAGTGCCGAGGACGTCTACAAGGCGTTGATGGAAGCTGGCGAGGACGTCGGTCTGGCCACGGTTTACCGTGTCCTGACCCAGTTCGAAGCGGCCGGCCTCGTGGTCCGCCACAACTTCGACGGCGGCCACGCGGTCTTCGAGCTGGCTGACGGTGGCCACCACGACCATATGGTCAACGTGGAATCGGGTGAAGTGATCGAATTCTTCGACGAAGAAATCGAAAAACTTCAGAAGTCGATCGTCGAGAAGCATGGCTTCGAAATGGTTGATCACAACCTGGTGTTGTACGTACGCAAGAAAAAGTAAGCATGTCGCGCGAATTTCAGGTTCGCGAAACGAACGAAGGCGACCCAAGGGTCGCCTTCGTGCTTTCTGCTGTCGGTCAGGCCTTGGCAGTCACCACCATTTTTTTCGCATGGGCCAAGGATTCCTTGGTCAGATCGATGCCGCCGAGCATGCGCGCGACCTCTTCGATACGTTCGTTCTTGCTCAGCTTCGCGACAGCGGTGTGAGTGGCTTTTTCATCGCGGACCTTGTGCACGAAAAGATGCTGATGCCCCTGTGCGGCTACCTGCGGCAAGTGAGTCACGGTCAATACCTGACCGCGATCGCCGAGACGCCGCAACAATTGGCCAACAATTTCCGCCGTTGGCCCGCCAATACCGACGTCCACTTCGTCGAACACCAGCGTCGGCACGCGTGACGTCTGCGCTGTGATCACCTGAATCGCCAGACTGATTCGTGACAACTCGCCGCCAGAGGCGACTTTTGCCAAGGCTTTCAGCGGTTGGCCAGGGTTGGCGCTGACCAGCAATTCAACCTGCTCCAGCCCGTTGGGTTGCAGCTCGTCGCCACTGTTGGTTTTCAATTCTATGGTGAAGCGACCGCCGGGCATGCCCAGACGCTGGATTTCCTGTTCCACCGCGCTGGCGAGACTGCCGGCGGCCTGATGGCGAAGGTCGCTCAGCTCGCGTGCTTTCTCCTGATAATGACGGGCATACGAAGCCAGCTCCTCACCCAGGCGCTCGATGGATTCGTCATTGGCATTCAGTGTTTCGATTTCATCCAGCAGTTTCTGCTGCATTTCACCGACTTCGGTGGGCTGGATGCGGTGCTTTCGCGCCAGCGTGTAGATGGCGTCGAGGCGCTCCTCCAGATATTGCAGGCGCGCCGGGTCGGCATCGAAATTGTCGAGGAAGCGGTTGAGCTCGCCGACGGCTTCCTCAACCTGGATCTGCGCACTGGTCAGCAGGCTGCTGGCTTCGCCCAGCGCGCCGGCGGAATGGTTCACGCTCGACAGGCGGTTGAGGCTGGCGGTCAGCGCATTCAGCACATTCCCGGAATCGCTTTCGCTGCATTGTTCGACCACCTGGCGACAGATGCCCAGCAAGGTTTCGGCATTGGTCAGGTTCTTGTGTTCCTGCTCCAGTTGCTCCAGTTCGTTCTCGCCGAGGCCGAGGTTTTCCAGCTCTTCGAGTTGATAGCTGAGCAACTGATGCCGGGCGCGTTGTTCGTCGCCGGAGTTGGACAGGCGCTCCAGTTCCTGACGAGTCTGGCGCCAGCGCTGGGCGGCAAGCTGCACCTGACGGGCGAGATCGGTGGCGCCGGCGTACTCATCCAGCAAGCGACGGTGGGTATCGGTTTTCAGCAGCGACTGGTGTTCATGCTGGCTGTGGATATCGATCAGCAGTTCGCCAAGCGACTTGAGGTCGCCAAGCGGGCAGGGCGTGCCATTGATATAGCCGCGTGAGCGACCTTCGGAGGTGATGACCCGGCGCAGAATGCACGGGCCGTCGATGTCCAGATCGCGCTCGGCCAGCCAGGCGCTGGCTTCCGGGATATCGGCCAGATCGAAGGTTGCCAGGATATCGGCCTTGTCGGCGCCCGGGCGCACTACGCCGCTGTCGGCGCGATCGCCGAGAGTCAGGCCCAGCGCGTCGAGCATGATCGACTTGCCGGCACCGGTTTCCCCTGTGATCACGCTCATCCCGCGATCGAGCTCGAGATCGAGATGTTCAACGATGGCGTAGTTGTGTACGGACAGGTGCACCAGCATAAAGGCCGCTCCCAGGCTTAAGGTCTGGTTATTTATACAGTGTTTTGTTTGGGCCTGACAATGCCCCTGCTTAGCTCGATTCGCTTGGTCGAATAAATTTCTTAGCGCATTCGAGAATGACTAATCAGCACTTTTTTGTAGGGACAATCGAATCCAGCCCTTGAAGCCTGATTTTGCGGCCCCATATATCGGGGCAGAAGCGCGAGTCAGGCTCGCGGACGTAATTGAAAGGAGAATTCTATGGCTGACGAATCGACAGTAGATCCGCAAAACCCAGAAGCCAATCAGGCGCCCGAAGGTTCGGGTGACGACCTGGCGACCCGTGTACAAGTGCTCGAAGAGCAATTGGCCGCCGCGCAGGATCAGTCTCTGCGTGTTGCTGCCGATCTGCAGAACGTCCGTCGCCGTGCCGAACAGGACGTCGAGAAGGCGCACAAGTTTGCCCTGGAAAAATTTGCCGGCGACTTGCTGCCTATCGTTGACAGTCTGGAGCGCGGCCTCGAGCTGTCGAGCCCGGACGACGAAAGCATCCGCCCAATGCGCGAAGGTATCGAGCTGACGCTGAAAATGTTCCACGACACCCTCAAGCGTTATCAGCTGGAAGCGATCGACCCGCATGGCGAACCGTTCAACGCCGTTCAGCATCAGGCGATGGCCATGCAGGAAAGCGCTGACGTCGAACCGAACAGCGTGCTGAAGGTGTTCCAGAAAGGCTACCAGCTCAACGGTCGCCTGTTGCGCCCGGCCATGGTTGTGGTCAGCAAGGCGCCTGCGCCAGTTTCGCCTTCTATTGACGAGCAGGCTTGAAATTAGCCGCAAGGCCCCCATTTAGAAGTCAAGCGTTTAAGTATTACCGCAGTCAGCCACCACTGCTGCGGCAAAAAAATCAAAGTTTCGGGAGAGTGAACATGGGCAAAATTATCGGTATCGACCTGGGGACTACCAACTCCTGCGTCTCCGTGCTGGAAAACGGCAAGGCTAAAGTTATTGAAAACGCTGAAGGCGCGCGTACCACGCCGTCGATCATCGCTTACGCCAACGATGGCGAAATCCTGGTAGGTCAGTCGGCCAAGCGTCAGGCTGTGACCAACCCGCACAACACCCTGTACGCAGTCAAGCGTCTGATCGGTCGTCGCTTCGACGAAGAAGTTGTGCAGAAAGACATCCAGATGGTCCCTTACAAGATCGTCAAGGCTGATAACAATGACGCCTGGGTTGAAGTGAACGGCCAGAAAATGGCGCCGCCACAAATCTCGGCTGAAATCCTGAAAAAGATGAAGAAGACTGCCGAAGACTATCTCGGCGAAGCCGTGACCGAAGCGGTGATTACCGTTCCGGCCTACTTCAACGACAGTCAGCGTCAGGCGACCAAAGACGCCGGCCGCATCGCGGGTCTGGACGTTAAACGTATCATCAACGAACCAACCGCAGCCGCTCTGGCTTACGGTATGGACAAGGCCAAGGGCGATCACACCGTGATCGTTTATGACCTGGGTGGCGGTACTTTCGACGTTTCCGTGATCGAGATCGCTGAAGTTGACGGCGAGCACCAGTTCGAAGTGTTGGCCACCAACGGTGACACGTTCCTGGGCGGTGAAGACTTCGACATTCGTCTGATCGACTACCTCGTTGACGAATTCAAGAAAGAAAGCGGCATGAACCTCAAAGGTGACCCGCTGGCCATGCAGCGCCTGAAAGAAGCCGCTGAGAAAGCCAAGATCGAGCTGTCGTCTGCTCAGTCGACCGACGTCAATCTGCCGTACATCACTGCGGACGCTACCGGTCCTAAGCACCTGAACGTGAAGATTTCGCGTGCCAAGCTCGAAGCACTGGTTGAAGACCTGGTTCAGCGCACCATCGAACCTTGCCGTATCGCCATGAAAGACGCCGGTATCGACGTTGGTGCGATCAACGACGTGATTCTGGTCGGTGGTCAGACCCGTATGCCGCTGGTGCAGAAGCTGGTAACCGATTTCTTCGGCAAAGAAGCGCGTAAAGACGTCAACCCGGACGAAGCTGTTGCAATGGGTGCTGCAATCCAGGGCGCCGTTCTGGCCGGTGACGTTAAAGACGTTCTGCTGCTCGACGTCAGCCCGCTGACCTTGGGTATCGAAACCATGGGTGGCGTGATGACCGCGCTGATCGAGAAAAACACCACGATTCCTACCAAGAAATCGCAAGTGTTCTCGACTGCTGACGACAACCAGGGCGCTGTGACCATTCATGTTCTGCAGGGCGAGCGCAAGCAAGCTGCACAGAACAAGTCGCTGGGCAAGTTCGACCTGGCCGACATTCCACCTGCTCCACGTGGCGTGCCGCAGATCGAAGTGACCTTCGACATCGATGCCAACGGCATCCTGCACGTAGGTGCGAAAGACAAGGCCACCGGCAAGACTCAGTCGATCGTGATCAAGGCCAACTCCGGTCTGTCCGACGAAGAAATCGAGCGCATGGTGCGTGACGCCGAGGCGAATGCCGAGGAAGACCGCAAGTTCGAAGAGCTGGCCGCTGCCCGTAACCAGGGCGACGCACTGGTTCACTCGACTCGCAAGATGGTCGCTGACGCCGGTGACAAGGTGACTGCCGAAGAGAAGACTGCCATCGAAGCTGCCGTGGTTGCCCTCGAAGCCGCTGTTAAAGGCGACGACAAGGCTGCCATCGAAGCCAAGGTTGAAGAGCTGTCGAAAGTCTCCGCTCCGGTTGCGCAGAAGATGTACGCCGAACAGGCTCAGCCAGCTGATGGCGCAGCCCCGCAAGGCGAGTCGGCCGAGAAGGCTGATGACGTTGTCGATGCAGAGTTCGAAGAAGTAAAAGACCAAAAGTAAGTTGTTGGTCGTCCGGTTGACTGCCTTGCGGCGGTGACTGGTAGGATGTCGCCGCGCGGGAGCTTGCTCCCGCGTTGGCGTATCTGGAATACGCGAATTTTTACAGCATGCGACAACGCTCGGATGTTGGCGGTATGGACGAAAATGCTCCTGCTTTTCGCGCCGCAGATACCGCACCAATCAAGACCAGGATCGTTGAATTGACGTGAGTTGGGTCCGGGCCTTCATGGGGGCTCAACGAGTTTGGCGAGGCTCAGGAGGGGTTTGCCGAACGTCCTTAAGAGTGCAAAGAACTTATGGCAAAGCGTGACTATTACGAAGTATTGGGTGTCGAGCGAGGCACGAGCGAAGCGGACCTGAAGAAGGCCTATCGCCGCCTGGCAATGAAGCACCACCCTGACCGTAATCCGGGCGACAAGGCTTCGGAAGAGGCGTTCAAGGAAGCCAACGAGGCTTATGAAGTGTTGTCCGACGCCAGCAAGCGCGCGGCGTACGACCAGTACGGTCATGCTGGCGTGGACCCAAGCATGGGTGGCGGCGGTGCCGGTTTCGGCGGGCAGAACTTCTCCGATATTTTCGGCGACGTCTTCAGCGACTTTTTCGGCGGCGGTCGCGGCGGTTCCCGTGGCGGCGCTCAGCGTGGCAGCGACCTGCGCTACACCCTGGAGCTGAATCTGGAAGAAGCGGTGCGCGGCACCTCGGTGAATATCCGTGTGCCGACGCTGGTCAACTGCAAGCCGTGCGATGGCTCGGGGGCGAAGAAAGGCTCGTCGCCGTCGACCTGCCCGACCTGCGGCGGTATCGGTCAGGTGCGCATGCAGCAGGGCTTCTTCTCGGTGCAGCAAACCTGCCCGCGCTGCCATGGCCAGGGCAAGATCATTTCCGACCCGTGCGACTCGTGCCACGGTGACGGTCGCGTCGAAGAGTACAAAACCCTGTCGGTCAAAGTGCCGGCCGGCGTCGACACCGGCGATCGCATTCGTCTGTCCGGCGAAGGCGAGGCGGGGACGCAGGGTGGCCCGACGGGCGATCTTTACGTTGTCATCAATGTCCGCGAACACGACATCTTCCAGCGCGACGGCAAGCATCTGTTCTGCGAAGTGCCGATCAGCTTCGTCGATGCAGCGCTGGGCGGCGAGCTGGAGATTCCGACCCTCGACGGTCGGGTCAAACTGAAAATCCCTGAAGGCACCCAGACCGGCAAGCAGTTCCGCGTGCGTGGCAAAGGTGTGGCGCCGGTCCGTGGCGGTGGTGCAGGCGACTTGATGTGCCGCGTAGCGGTCGAGACGCCAGTCAACCTCAATCGTCGTCAGCGTGAACTGCTGGAAGAGTTCCGCAGCTCGCTGGCCGACGACAACAGCCATTCGCCGAAAACCACCGGTTGGTTCGATGGTGTGAAGCGGTTCTTCGGCGATCTGTAAGGAGTCGGCATGCGACGTATAGCTGTGATGGGCGCTGCTGGGCGCATGGGCAAGATTCTGGTCGAGGCCGTGCAGCAGCGCGCGCCGCTGACCGGTCTGACAGCCGCGGTGGTGCGTCCCGGCAGTACGCTGATCGGCGTCGACGCCGGTGAGCTGGCCTCGCTGGGGCGTATCGGTGTGCCGCTGTCCGGGCATATCGAAGCCGTGGCGGAAGAGTTCGATGTGCTGATCGACTTCACATTGCCTGAAGTGATGTTGAAAAATCTGGCGTTCTGCCGCAAGGCCGGCAAAGCCATGGTTATCGGCACCACCGGGCTGGACGCCGCGCAGAAGCAGTTGCTGGTCGAGGCGGGCAAGGATATTCCGATCGTCTTCGCGGCCAACTTCAGCGTCGGCGTCAATCTGTCGTTGAAGCTGCTCGACATGGCAGCACGTGTCCTGGGCGATGAGGCGGACATCGAAATCATCGAAGCGCATCACCGGCACAAGATCGACGCGCCGTCGGGCACCGCGCTGCGCATGGGTGAAGTGATCGCCAGCGCGCTGGATCGTGATCTGCAGAAAGTTGCGGTCTACGGTCGCGAAGGTCACACCGGCGCCCGTGAGCGTGAAACCATCGGTTTCGCCACTGTGCGCGGTGGTGATGTGGTGGGGGATCACACCGTGCTGTTCGCCTGCGAGGGCGAGCGTCTGGAGATCACGCACAAGGCCTCGAGCCGCATGACTTTCGCCAAGGGTGCGGTGCGTGCTGCGTTGTGGCTGGATGGTCGTGAGCCGGGTCTTTACGACATGCAGGACGTGCTCGAGCTGCGTTGATGCAGTGCTGAACCCGGTGCAAACGCCCTGTTTGCACCGGGTTTTCTCCGCTTGGCGACGACCTGTCGCATTCTCCGGCCTTTAGGGCTCTTTAGCGGTGGACCAAAAAAGCCTTTTTCTGTAAGCTACAGCTTTAGTGTGTCCACTAAAAGCGCGCAGAATAATTCAGTGAAGAAGCGGGGTGACGTGTCCATACGTCACTCCGCTTTTTTACAACCTGCGATCGCCCTTTCATGCGTTATTTACGGGAGGTCTTCTTGACTAAGCCAGCCATACTTGCCCTTGCTGATGGCAGCATTTTTCGCGGCGAAGCCATTGGAGCCGACGGTCAGACCGTTGGTGAGGTGGTGTTCAACACCGCAATGACCGGCTATCAGGAAATCCTTACCGATCCTTCCTACGCCCAACAGATCGTTACCCTGACTTACCCGCACATCGGCAACACCGGCACCACGCCGGAAGACGCCGAGTCCGACCGCGTATGGTCCGCTGGCCTGGTCATCCGTGACCTGCCGCTGGTAGCGAGCAACTGGCGTAACACGATGTCGCTGTCCGATTACCTGAAAGCCAACAACGTCGTGGCGATCGCCGGTATCGACACCCGTCGTCTGACCCGCATCCTGCGTGAAAAGGGCGCGCAGAACGGCTGCATCATGGCCGGTGACAACATCTCCGAAGAAGCCGCCATCGCCGCTGCGCAAGGCTTCCCGGGCCTGAAGGGCATGGACCTGGCAAAAGTCGTCAGCACCAAGACCCAATACGAATGGCGCTCGACCGTCTGGGATCTGAAAACCGACAGCCACGCGACCATCGAAGCGTCCGAGCTGCCGTATCACGTGGTGGCCTTCGACTACGGCGTCAAGGTCAACATCCTGCGCATGCTGGTCGAGCGTGGCTGCCGCGTCACCGTGGTGCCTGCCCAGACCCCAGCTTCCGATGTCCTGGCGCTGAAGCCGGACGGCGTGTTCCTGTCCAACGGCCCGGGTGACCCGGAGCCATGCGACTACGCGATTCAGGCGATCAAGGACGTGCTGGAAACCGAAATTCCGGTGTTCGGCATCTGCCTCGGTCACCAGCTGCTGGCTCTGGCTTCCGGCGCCAAGACCGTGAAGATGGGCCACGGCCACCACGGTGCCAACCACCCGGTGCAGGATCTGGACACCGGCGTTGTGATGATCACCAGCCAGAACCACGGTTTTGCGGTCGACGAAGCCACCCTGCCTGGCAACGTTCGCGCGATCCACAAATCGCTGTTCGACGGCACCCTGCAAGGCATCGAGCGCACCGACAAGAGCGCGTTCAGCTTCCAGGGCCACCCTGAAGCGAGCCCGGGCCCGAACGACGTCGCGCCACTGTTCGACCGCTTCATCAACGAGATGGCCAAGCGACGCTAAGCGTTCGCCTTGAGACTGTAGAGAGAAGCCCTCGAGGGCGGCCCCGGCACCGGTGGCCCCTTCGGGACTTCAGAAATCGATCAAGACGGCTTGCCGACTGACCTGCGGATTTGAGTGACAACCCATGCCAAAACGTACAGACATTAAAAGCATCCTGATTCTCGGCGCTGGCCCGATCGTTATCGGCCAAGCCTGCGAATTCGACTACTCCGGCGCCCAGGCCTGCAAAGCCCTGCGCGAAGAGGGTTACCGCGTCATCCTGGTGAACTCCAACCCGGCCACGATCATGACCGACCCGGACATGGCCGACGCTACTTACATTGAGCCGATCAAGTGGCAGACCGTTGCCAAGATCATCGAGAAAGAACGTCCAGACGCCGTGCTCCCGACCATGGGCGGCCAGACTGCTCTGAACTGCGCCCTGGACCTGGAGCGCGAAGGCGTTCTGGAGAAGTTCGGCGTTGAAATGATCGGCGCCAACGCCGACACCATCGACAAGGCTGAAGACCGTTCGCGTTTCGACAAGGCGATGAAGTCCATCGGCCTGGCGTGCCCGCGTTCCGGCATCGCGCACAGCATGGAAGAAGCCAACGCCGTCCTCGAGACGCTGGGCTTTCCGTGCATCATCCGTCCGTCCTTCACCATGGGCGGCACCGGTGGCGGTATCGCGTACAACCGTGAAGAATTCGAAGAAATCTGCGCCCGTGGTCTGGACCTGTCGCCGACCAAAGAGCTGCTGATCGACGAATCGCTGATCGGCTGGAAAGAATATGAAATGGAAGTTGTCCGCGACAAAAAGGACAACTGCATCATCGTCTGCTCGATCGAAAACTTCGACCCGATGGGCGTGCACACCGGCGACTCGATCACCGTCGCGCCAGCACAGACCCTGACCGACAAGGAATACCAGATCCTGCGTAACGCCTCGCTGGCGGTACTGCGTGAGATCGGCGTTGAAACCGGCGGTTCCAACGTGCAGTTCGGTATCTGCCCGAACACTGGCCGTATGGTCGTGATCGAAATGAACCCGCGGGTATCGCGTTCCTCGGCGCTGGCTTCGAAAGCCACCGGTTTCCCGATCGCCAAAGTCGCGGCCAAACTGGCTGTGGGTTACACCCTCGACGAACTGTCGAACGACATCACCGGCGGCAAGACCCCGGCGTCCTTCGAACCGTCGATCGACTACGTCGTGACCAAGCTGCCACGCTTCGCCTTTGAGAAATTCGCCAAGGCTGACGCACGCCTGACCACTCAGATGAAGTCGGTGGGTGAAGTCATGGCCATCGGCCGGACTTTCCAGGAATCTCTGCAGAAAGCCCTGCGCGGTCTGGAAGTCGGCGTTTGCGGTCTGGACGAGAAGCTCGACCTGAGCAACCCGGAAAGCATGAGCGTGCTCAAGCGTGAGCTGACCGTGCCGGGCGCCGAGCGTATCTGGTACGTGGCTGACGCGTTCCGCGCCGGTCTGTCGGTCGAAGATATCTTCGGCATGAACATGATCGACCCATGGTTCCTGGTGCAGATCGAAGACCTGATCAAGGACGAAGAGAAGGTCAAGACCCTCGGTCTGTCTTCGATCGACCGCGACCTGATGTTCAAGCTCAAGCGCAAAGGCTTCTCCGATCAGCGTCTGGCCAAGCTGCTGGGCGTGACCGAGAAAAACCTGCGCACGCACCGTCAGAAGCTGGAAGTGTTCCCGGTCTACAAGCGCGTTGATACCTGCGCCGCCGAGTTCGCCACCGACACCGCTTACCTCTACTCGACGTACGAAGAAGAGTGCGAAGCCGCGCCGTCCGGCCGCGACAAGATCATGATTCTGGGCGGCGGCCCGAACCGTATCGGCCAGGGCATCGAGTTCGACTATTGCTGCGTTCACGCCGCTCTCGCTCTGCGTGAAGACGGCTACGAAACCATCATGGTCAACTGCAACCCGGAAACCGTTTCCACCGACTACGACACCTCCGACCGTCTGTACTTCGAACCAGTGACCCTGGAAGACGTGCTTGAAATCTGCCGCGTCGAGAAGCCGAAAGGCGTGATCGTCCAGTACGGCGGCCAGACCCCGCTGAAACTGGCTCGCGCGCTGGAAGCCGCTGGCGTGCCGATCATCGGCACCAGCCCTGACGCCATCGACCGTGCCGAAGACCGTGAGCGCTTCCAGCAAATGGTTGAGCGTCTGAACCTGCGTCAGCCGCCGAACGCCACCGTGCGCAGCGAAGACGAAGCCGTCCGTGCTGCCGCGAAAATCGGTTATCCGCTGGTCGTGCGTCCGTCCTATGTACTGGGCGGCCGTGCGATGGAAATCGTTTACAAGGAAGACGAGCTCAAGCGCTACCTGCGTGACGCGGTGCAAGTGTCGAACGATAGCCCGGTGCTGCTCGACCACTTCCTCAACTGCGCCATCGAAATGGATGTGGATGCGGTCTGCGACGGCAAAGACGTGGTGATCGGCGCGATCATGCAGCACATCGAACAGGCGGGCGTTCACTCCGGTGACTCCGCGTGCTCGCTGCCGCCGTACTCGCTGCCGGCGCACATCCAGGACGAAATGCGCGAACAGGTCAAGAAAATGGCCCTGGAACTGGGCGTTGTCGGTCTGATGAACGTGCAGCTGGCCTTGCAGGGCGAAGACATCTACGTCATCGAAGTCAATCCGCGCGCCTCGCGTACCGTGCCGTTCGTGTCCAAGTGCATCGGGGTTTCCCTGGCGATGATCGCTGCTCGTGTGATGGCCGGTAAGACTCTGAAAGAGATCGGCTTCACCAAGGAAATCATTCCGAACTTCTACAGCGTGAAAGAGGCGGTATTCCCGTTCGCCAAATTCCCTGGCGTTGACCCGATCCTCGGTCCAGAGATGAAGTCGACCGGTGAAGTGATGGGTGTCGGCGACACCTTCGGTGAAGCGTTCGCCAAGGCTCAGATGGGCGCCAGCGAAGTGCTGCCGACCGGCGGTACTGCGTTCATCAGCGTACGTGACGACGACAAGCCACTGGTTGCAGGCGTGGCCCGTGATCTGATCAACTTGGGTTTCGAAGTGGTTGCCACTGCCGGCACTGCCAAGCTGATCGAAGCCGCAGGCCTGAAAGTGCGCCGCGTGAACAAGGTGACCGAGGGTCGTCCGCACGTGGTCGACATGATCAAGAATGACGAAGTCACGCTGATCATCAACACCACCGAAGGTCGTCAGTCGATCGCCGATTCGTACTCCATTCGTCGCAATGCCCTGCAGCACAAGATCTACTGCACCACCACCATTGCTGCGGGCGAAGCGATCTGCGAAGCGCTGAAATTCGGTCCGGAAAAGACCGTGCGTCGCTTGCAGGATCTACACGCAGGATTGAAGGCATGAGCATAACCAAGTACCCAATGACTGTTCAGGGCGCTCGCGCCCTGGAAGAAGAACACGCTCACCTGACCAAGGTCGTCCGTCCGAAGCTCAGCCAGGACATCGGTACGGCCCGCGAGTTGGGTGACTTGAAGGAAAACGCTGAATACCATGCTGCCCGCGAGCAGCAGGGTATGGTCGAAGCGCGGATTCGTGACATCGAAGGCCGGATTCAGAATCAGGTCGTCATTGATGTCACCACCATCCCGCACACGGGCAAGGTGATTTTCGGCACGACCGTTGACATCGCCAATGTCGAGACGGATGAAAGCGTCACTTACCAGATCGTGGGTGAGGATGAAGCTGACTTCAAACTCGGCAAGATTTCGGTCGGCTCGCCGTTGGCCCGTGCCTTGATTGGCAAGGAAGAGGGTGACGTCGTCGCCGTCAAAACGCCAAGCGGCGTGATCGAGTACGAGATTGTCGAAGTTCGTCACATCTGAAAGAAGGCGCCCGCTGCATGCGGGCGCCATGCTTTGGCAGCTGGCCCAGATGCTTTGGGTCGGCGGGCTATGGCTGATTCATCTCGGTTTGCAGCCGGCCTTGGGCCAGATTGGCCTGGCGCCGCTGCTGATCGACGAAGTCGCCAGTGCGTTTGAAGTGCTGGTCGTGGGTTTTGCTGCAGTCTGCGTGATTTTTCAGGCTTTGGTGCTGGTACAGGCCGAGGGCCCTGGCAGTCTATGGCGGGATTTTCGCGGGCAGGTGCTGATGATGGCGTTGTACGCGTGTGCGATGTATGTCGCCGTGCGTGTCGGCTGGCCGGATGCGCAGCGCTGGCAGGTGTTCAGTTATCTGGTGCTGGGCTTTTCCGGGCTGGTGCTGGTCATGCAGCCGGTGCCGGGCTGGAGTGGCAGGGTGCGCGAAGCACACCCTTGACCCTTGTCATCACTTGAAGCGATGAACGTTCGACAGTTGCTTGTTGACGCTGAAGTTCTTGCGATACACCAGTGCCATCTTGCCGATGACCTGTACCAGGTCCGCTTTGCCGACCTTGCACAGTTCTGCAATGTGCGCCAGGCGCGACTCGCGATCGAGGATGTTGAGCTTGATCTTGATCAGCTCGTGATCCGCCAGGGCGCGTTCGAGTTCGGCTAGCACACCTTCAGTCAGACCGTTGTCAGCCACAGTCAGAACTGGTTTCAGGTGGTGGCCAATGGATTTGTACTGTTTCTTCTGCTCTGGAGTGAGCGGCATAATCTGACCCTTTCGTCTGGATTCTGTAAAATGGCGGCCATTTTACCCGAGGGTTCGTGGATCCGCCCAACTAATCACGACCCTTATCATCGAGGTGCCCAATGGCGCGTTCCAAGACAAGCCTTGGTTGGCTGAAAAGACATGTCAACGATCCCTATGTGAAGCAGGCGCAGAAGGATGGCTACCGCTCGCGTGCGAGTTACAAGCTTCTGGAAATCCAGGAGAAATACAAACTGATCCGTCCGGGCATGAGCGTTGTCGATCTCGGCGCGGCGCCCGGTGGCTGGTCGCAGGTCACCAGTCGACTGATCGGTGGTCAGGGGCGTTTGATCGCCTCGGACATCCTGGAGATGGACAGCATTCCAGACGTCACCTTCATTCATGGGGACTTCACCGAGGACTCAGTACTTGGTCGAATCCTTGAGGCTGTCGGTAATTCGCAAGTGGACCTTGTGATTTCCGATATGGCCCCCAATATGAGTGGTACGCCTGAAGTGGATATGCCCAAGGCCATGTTCCTTTGCGAGCTGGCACTGGACCTGGCGGAACGGATACTCAAGCCGGGTGGCAATTTCGTCATCAAGATTTTTCAGGGCGAAGGGTTTGATGTTTATTTGAAGGATGCCCGTCGCAAATTCGACAAGATCCAGATGATCAAGCCGGATTCTTCGCGTGGCAGCTCCCGCGAGCAATATATGCTGGCCTGGGGCTACCGCGGCAACGGCGAATAAATGTGGTTTTTCAGCGGGGCGATAGCTTTTTCATATTTTGCCCCGCGTGCATAAACGAATATTGTGTAGAAAGTGTTTCACAAAGGGTTACAGACGGCGCCTGCCAGAGTTGTAGGTAATGTAGTAAGTTAGGCCGGTGAATATCATGCGAAGCGCGCGCCAGTAGCGGAGCTTGCTTCAGAGGGTAGTTAATTGAACGATATGGCAAAGAATCTGATCCTGTGGTTGATCATCGCGGCTGTCCTGGTGACGGTGATGAACAACTTCTCCAGCCCTAACGAGCCGCAGACCCTCAACTATTCCGACTTCATCCAGCAGGTCAAGGATGGCAAGGTCGAGCGCGTCGCCGTTGATGGTTATGTGATTACCGGCAAGCGCACCGATGGCGATAGCTTCAAGACCATTCGTCCGGCAATCCAGGACAATGGCCTGATCGGCGATCTGGTCGACAACCATGTCGTGGTTGAAGGCAAGCAGCCCGAGCAGCAAAGCATCTGGACGCAACTGCTGGTGGCCAGCTTCCCGATCCTGGTGATCATCGCGGTGTTCATGTTCTTCATGCGCCAGATGCAGGGCGGCGCCGGTGGCAAGGGCGGGCCGATGAGCTTCGGCAAGAGCAAGGCGCGCCTGCTCTCCGAAGATCAGGTGAAAACCACACTGGCTGACGTCGCCGGTTGCGACGAAGCCAAGGAAGAAGTCGGCGAATTGGTCGAGTTCCTGCGTGATCCGGGCAAGTTCCAGCGTTTGGGCGGCCGCATTCCTCGCGGTGTGCTGATGGTCGGTCCTCCCGGTACCGGTAAAACCTTGCTCGCCAAGGCGATTGCCGGCGAAGCCAAGGTGCCGTTCTTCACCATTTCCGGTTCTGACTTCGTCGAAATGTTTGTCGGTGTCGGTGCCAGTCGTGTTCGTGACATGTTCGAGCAGGCGAAGAAGCACGCGCCGTGCATCATCTTCATCGACGAAATCGACGCCGTCGGTCGTCACCGTGGCGCCGGCATGGGCGGCGGTCACGACGAGCGTGAGCAGACTCTCAACCAGTTGCTGGTGGAGATGGATGGCTTCGAAATGAACGATGGCATCATTGTCATCGCTGCAACCAACCGTCCAGACGTACTCGATCCGGCACTGCTGCGTCCGGGCCGTTTCGACCGTCAGGTGGTGGTTGGCTTGCCAGATATCCGTGGTCGCGAGCAGATTCTCAAGGTCCACATGCGCAAGGTGCCAATGGGCGACGACGTTGCTCCGGCGGTGATCGCGCGTGGTACTCCGGGCTTCTCCGGTGCCGACCTGGCCAACCTGGTCAACGAAGCCTCGCTGTTTGCTGCACGCAGCGGCAAGCGCATCGTCGAGATGAAAGAGTTCGAACTGGCCAAAGACAAGATCATGATGGGCGCCGAGCGCAAATCGATGGTCATGTCCGAGAAAGAAAAACAGAACACCGCTTATCACGAAGCCGGCCATGCCATTGTGGGTCGGGTAGTGCCTGAGCATGATCCGGTTTACAAGGTCTCGATCATTCCGCGCGGTCGCGCGCTGGGTGTGACCATGTTCCTTCCGGAAGAAGATCGCTACAGCCTGTCCAAGCGTGCACTGATCAGTCAGATCTGCTCACTGTATGGTGGTCGTATTGCTGAAGAGATGACCCTTGGCTTCGACGGTGTCACCACCGGTGCCTCCAACGACATCATGCGTGCCAGTCAGATCGCACGGAACATGGTGACCAAGTGGGGGCTGTCGGAAAAACTCGGTCCGTTGATGTATGCGGAAGAGGAAGGTGAAGTGTTCCTCGGTCGCGGCGGCGGTGGTCAGGCCGCGAGCTTCTCGGGTGAGACTGCCAAGCTGATCGACTCCGAAGTGCGCAGCATCATCGATCACTGCTACGGCACGGCCAAGCAGATCCTGACGGATAATCGCGACAAGCTCGATGCGATGGCTGACGCGCTGATGAAGTACGAAACGATAGACGCTGAGCAGATCGATGACATCATGGCGGGGCGCACACCTCGCGAGCCGCGCGACTGGACGGGTGGCACGGGTACTCCGCCACCACCGGTAGTCCGTGACGAGCGTCCGGAAACACCGATTGGCGGTCCGGCTGCTGACGTTTAAGGCTTGAAATGACCTCTGTACAGTCCCTGACCCGGTTGCCTTGCGGCAACCGGGTTCTTGATTTGGCCCGGACACATGTCATGGGCATTCTCAACGTCACTCCCGATTCCTTTTCCGATGGCGGCCAATACAGCCAGCTGGACGCTGCATTGCGTCACGCTGAAGCCATGGTGGCTGCCGGCGCGACGCTTATCGATGTCGGTGGCGAATCCACGCGCCCAGGTGCAAGAGCGGTGTCACCGCTGGAGGAGCTTGAGCGCGTGGCGCCGATCGTCGAGCTGATCAATCGCGAGCTCGACGTGATCATTTCGGTCGATACCTCGACGCCAGCGGTCATGCGCGAAACCGCGCGACTCGGCGCTGGCCTGATCAATGATGTCCGTTCGCTGCAGCGCGATGGTGCGCTGGACGCGGCGGCGGCGACCGGTTTGCCGGTGTGTCTGATGCACATGCTCGGCGAGCCTGGAAACATGCAGGACAACCCGCAGTATCAGGATGTGACCCGCGAAGTGGGTGAGTTTCTCGCCGAGCGCATGACGCAGTGTGCGGCGGCCGGCATCCCTGCCGAGCGCATCATTCTCGATCCCGGTTTCGGTTTCGCCAAAACCCTGCAGCACAATCTAAGCTTGTTCAAACACATGGAAGCCCTGCATGCGTTGGGCAGGCCGTTGCTTGTGGGTGTTTCGCGAAAGAGCATGATCGGGCAGGCCTTGAATCGTCCCGTGGGCGAGCGTCTTCATGGCGGTCTGGCCCTTGCTGCGCTGGCATCGGTAAAAGGTGCGTGTATATTGCGCGTCCATGATGTGGCGGAAACGGTAGATGTGGTGCGGATGATCACGGCCGTAGAATCAGCCGAATAAGAATGATGGAGCGTTTATGAGCAAAAAATACTTTGGTACCGACGGCATTCGTGGCCGGGTCGGTGTGTACCCGATCACTCCTGACTTCATGCTCAAGCTCGGCTGGGCCGCCGGCATGGCGTTCCGCAAGATGGGCGCCTGCAAGGTGCTGGTCGGCAAGGACACGCGTATTTCCGGATACATGTTCGAATCGGCTCTCGAGGCCGGCCTGACATCGGCAGGCGCCGATGTCATGTTGCTCGGTCCGATGCCGACCCCGGCGATTGCCTATCTGTCGCGCACATTCCAGGCTGAGGCCGGGATCGTGATCAGTGCATCGCACAATCCGCACGACGACAACGGCATCAAGTTCTTCTCCGGCAAAGGCACCAAGCTGCCGGATGAGTTGGAGTTGATGATCGAAGAGTTGCTCGACGCGCCGATGACGGTGGTTGAGTCGAGCAAGATCGGTAAAGTGTCGCGAATCAACGATGCGTCCGGTCGTTACATCGAATTCTGCAAAAGCAGTGTGCCAACCGGCACCAGTTTTTCCGGTATGAAGATTGTCATCGATTGCGCACACGGCGCGACCTATAAGGTTGCGCCAAGCGTGTTCCGCGAGTTGGGCGCAGAAGTGACCGTGCTGTCGGCGCAGCCTAACGGTCTGAACATCAACGATAACTGCGGCTCGACCCACATGGGGCCGTTGCAGGCTGCGGTGCTGGCTGAGCACGCGGATCTGGGCATCGCATTCGATGGTGATGGTGATCGCGTTCTGATGGTCGATCACACCGGCGCCATTGTCGATGGCGACGATTTGCTGTTCATCATCGCACGTGACCTGCATGAGCGCGGCAAGTTGCAGGGCGGCGTGGTTGGTACCTTGATGAGTAATCTGGGTCTTGAGTTGGCGCTTGCCGATCTGTCCATCCCGTTTATCCGGGCCAATGTCGGTGACCGCTATGTAATCGCCGAGCTGCTGGAGCGCAACTGGCTGGTGGGTGGCGAGAATTCGGGGCATGTTGTCTGCTTCAATCACACTACGACCGGTGATGCGATCATTGCCGCCTTGCAGGTACTGATGGCGTTGAAGAGCCGTAATGAAGGTCTGGCGCAAACCCGTCAGGCGCTGCGCAAGTGTCCTCAGGTGCTGATCAACGTGCGTTTCGGTGGTGGTGAAAGCCCGCTGGAGCACCCTGCTGTCAAAGAGGCGAGTGCGCGTGTAACCCAGGCAATGGCCGGTCGTGGTCGAGTGCTTTTGCGCAAGTCGGGAACAGAGCCTTTGGTGCGCGTAATGGTCGAAGGCGAGGACGAAACTCAGGTTCGCGGCTATGCCGAAGAACTGGCAAAACTGGTAACTGAAGTTTCTGCCTGATTCGGCTTGCCAGCCTTCATTCTCTTGGGTAACATCTGCGCCCACTTTGACCGACGAGGTACAGCATGCGTCGCCCTATGGTAGCTGGTAACTGGAAGATGCACGGTACCCGCGCCAGCGTCGCTGAGCTGATCAACGGCCTTCGTCATCTGGCCTTGCCAAGCGGTGTTGATGTTGCGGTATTCCCGCCTTGCTTGCATATCAATCAAGTGATTGATGGCTTGAAAGGCAAGTCGATTTCGGTCGGCGCGCAGAATTCTGCGGTGGAAGCCATGCAAGGTGCACTGACCGGTGAGATTGCTCCCAGTCAGTTGGTGGATGCAGGTTGTTCCCTGGTGCTTGTCGGGCACTCCGAACGCCGCCAGATAATGGGCGAGCGCGACGGGATGCTGAATCGCAAGTTCGCAGCGGCACAGGCATGCGGCTTGATTCCGGTGTTGTGTGTAGGGGAAACCCTCGAGCAACGTGAAGCCGGTAAAACTCTTGAGGTTGTCGGGCGTCAGCTGGGCAGCATCATCGAGGAGCTGGGTGTCGGTGCCTTTGCCAAGGCAGTCATTGCTTACGAGCCTGTCTGGGCCATTGGTACCGGACTGACTGCAACGCCGCAACAGGCTCAGGATGTGCATAAAGCCATTCGCGAGCAGTTGGCGGCAGAGAATTCTGAAGTCGCACGAGGTGTGCGGCTTCTATACGGCGGCAGCGTGAAGGCGGCCAATGCGGCCGAACTGTTCGGCATGCCGGATATCGATGGGGGGCTCATTGGTGGAGCTTCCCTGAATGCAGATGAGTTCGGTGCGATCTGTCGCGCCGCGGGAAACTGAGAAAATGCTGGAAACAGTCGTAGTCGTTTTTCATCTGCTGGGTGCATTGGGCGTAGTTGCTCTGGTTTTGCTGCAGCAGGGTAAGGGTGCGGACGCTGGCGCGTCTTTCGGAGCAGGTGCTTCAAATACTGTGTTCGGAAGCCAAGGTTCCTCTACCTTTCTTAGTAAGTTTACTGCTATACTTGCCGCCGGTTTCTTCATAACCAGCTTGGGGTTAGGTTACTTTGCTAAAGAGAAGGCTCATCAGCTGACTCAAGCAGGTTTGCCAGATCCAGCAGTGTTGGAAGTACCTAAGCAACAACAACCGGCTTCTGATGATGTCCCGGTGCTTCAAGAGCAAAAGTCGGCTACTCCAGCGACTGACGTACCTCCAGCTCAAGAGCAGAAGTAAGAAGGGTTTCAAACGTAGTTTTGCCGAGGTGGTGGAATTGGTAGACACGCAACCTTGAGGTGGTTGTGCCCATAGGGTGTAGGGGTTCGAGTCCCCTTCTCGGTACCAATTAGTCAGGAGAGCCCGCTGTTGCGGGCTTTCTTGCAGGTGGAAGGTTACATTGACCCTATAAGGGATCGGTCGTATACTTCCGCCCCAGCTTTGTCGCGGGGTGGAGCAGTCTGGTAGCTCGTCGGGCTCATAACCCGAAGGTCGTCGGTTCAAATCCGGCCCCCGCAACCAGTTTAAGGAGCCCCTTTTAAGGGGCTTTTTGTTAGCTGGATACTTTCAACGCCGCTGTTCGACGGCGTTTCAAGGATGGGCGTTATGCCCATTTTTTTATTTTGCAAAGCATGCACATATCATGCACTAGGGGGTTCAGGTGTCGAGCAAGCTAGAAGAGTTGCAGGCCTTGCTGGCCCCGGTGGTCGTGGCCCTGGGCTATGAATGCTGGGGTATCGAGTTTTCGGCTCAGGGTCGTCACTCGATGTTGCGCGTTTATATCGATAAAGAGGGTGGCGTGCTGGTGGACGATTGCGCCATTGTCAGCCGTCAGATCAGCGGTGTTCTGGATGTTGAAGATCCTATCTCCGTTGAATACACCCTTGAAGTTTCCTCGCCTGGCATGGAGCGCCCGCTGTTCACTCTTGAGCAGTTTGCCAAATTTGCCGGTGAACAAGTGAAGATCAAGCTGCGCTCGCCTTTCGAAGGTCGACGCAATTTTCAGGGCCTTCTGCGCGGTGTAGAAGAGCAGGACGTCGTGGTGCAGGTAGAAGACCACGAGTTCCTGTTGCCGATCGATATGATCGACAAGGCCAACATTATTCCCAGTTTTGACTGAGACGCGGATCCCGCGGATCCAATGGCTTGCGAAAGGCGAGGCGTACGATGAGCAAAGAAGTACTGCTGGTTGTTGAGTCGGTATCCAATGAAAAGGGTGTACCGGCAAGCGTAATTTTTGAAGCGCTGGAGCTGGCTCTGGCCACTGCTACCAAAAAGCGTTTTGAAGACGAAGTGGACCTGCGTGTGGAAATCAACCGCCACACCGGTTCCTACGAAACCTTCCGTCGCTGGACGGTCGTCGAAGAGCATGATCTCGACGATCCGGCCATCGAGACCTGGCCAAGCAAGGTTGCCGAAACGCATCCGGGTGCCAAGGTCGGTGACGTCGTCGAAGAAAAAATTGAATCCATCGAGTTCGGCCGCATCGCTGCACAGACTGCCAAGCAGGTCATCGTGCAGAAAGTTCGCGAAGCCGAGCGCGCTCAAGTGGTTGACGCCTATCGCGAGCGCCTGGGAGAAATCATCTCCGGCACCGTGAAAAAAGTTACCCGCGACAACGTGATCGTCGATCTGGGCAACAACGCTGAAGCGTTGCTGGCCCGTGAAGACATCATCTCTCGCGAAACCTTCCGTGTCGGCGTGCGTCTGCGTGCGCTGCTCAAGGAAATCCGCACCGAGAACCGCGGCCCGCAGCTGATCCTGTCGCGTACCGCGCCGGAAATGCTGATCGAGCTGTTCCGCATCGAAGTGCCGGAGATTGCCGAAGGCCTCATCGAAGTCATGGCAGCGTCCCGTGATCCGGGCTCGCGCGCCAAGATCGCCGTCCGCTCCAAGGACAAACGCATCGACCCGCAGGGCGCTTGCATCGGTATGCGCGGTTCGCGCGTCCAGGCAGTGTCGGGCGAGTTGGGCGGCGAGCGTGTTGACATCGTGCTGTGGGACGATAACCCGGCCCAGTTCGTGATCAACGCCATGTCTCCGGCCGAGGTTGCGGCAATTATTGTCGACGAGGATGCCCATGCCATGGACATCGCCGTTGGCGCAGATAACCTGGCTCAGGCCATTGGTCGTGGTGGTCAGAACGTGCGTCTGGCCAGCCAGTTGACTGGCTGGACCCTGAACGTGATGACCGAATCGGACATCCAGGCCAAGCAGCAAGCGGAAACCGGCGACATCCTGCGCAACTTCATCGACGAGCTGGAAGTCGACGAAGAGCTGGCGCAGGTGCTGGTTGACGAAGGCTTCACCAGCCTGGAAGAGATTGCCTACGTACCGGTGGAGGAGATGCTCAACATCGACGGCTTCGACGAGGATATCGTCGACGAGCTTCGCGCTCGTGCCAAGGATCGTTTGTTGACCAAAGCCATCGCTACTGAGGAAAAGCTGGCAGACGCCCATCCGGCCGAAGACCTGCTCTCGCTTGAGGGTATGGACAAGGATTTGGCGATGGAACTGGCGGTGCGCGGCGTAATTACCCGCGAAGACCTGGCCGAGCAGTCTATTGACGACCTGCTCGACATCGACGGCATTGACGATGATCGTGCCGGCAAGTTGATCATGGCCGCCCGAGCCCACTGGTTCGAGTAATTAGGCGCGGCCTGAGGAGAGAAGTGCATGACGCAAGTCACGGTGAAACAACTGGCCGATGAGGTCAAAACACCGGTAGAGCGCCTGTTGCAGCAGATGCGTGAGGCAGGTCTGCCGCACACCGCCGCCGACGAAAATGTGACTGACAGTGAGAAGCAGTCCCTGCTGACTCACTTGAAAAGCAGCCACAAGGCGAAAGTGGAAGAACCACGCAAGATCACGCTGCAGCGTAAAACCACCAGCACCCTGCGGGTGGCTGGTAGCAAGAGCATCAGCGTAGAAGTTCGCAAGAAGAAAGTTTTCGTACAGCGCAGCCCGGAAGAAATCGAAGCCGAGCGCAAGCGTGAACTGGATGAGCGTCGCGCAGTAGAAAATGCTGCCCGTCAGAAGGCTGAAGAAGAAGCCAAGCAGCGCGCCGAAGAAGAAGCGCGTCGCCAGCCTGCTGCTGCGCAAGCCGCTGCCAGCGACGCCGTTGCGGCACCGGCTGCCGTGGCCGAGCCTGTGCGCGAAAGCGCGCCGGTGGCTGCTGCTCCAGCGCCGTCTGCTGACGTTCGCAACAAGCAGAACGAACAGCGCCGTCCTGACAAGCCGCGTGCCGACGACAACAATCGTCGCAGCGGCGGTGGTGATGGCGAGCGTAAAAACGCTCCGCATCGCGCATCGGTTAAGGAAAAAGCCCCGGCTCCACGCGTGGCGCCACGCACTACCGACGAAGAAAGCGATGGCTTCCGTCGCGGCGGTCGCGGCAAGGCCAAGCTGAAGAAGCGCAACGCCCACGGTTTCCAGAGCCCTACCGGCCCTGTCGTGCGTGATGTGCAGATCGGCGAGACCATCACGGTTGGCGATCTGGCCAATCAGATGTCGGTCAAAGCGGCTGAGATCATCAAGTTCATGTTCAAACTGGGTACCCCAGCGACCATCAACCAGGTGCTTGATCAGGAAACTGCTCAGCTGGTAGCCGAAGAACTGGGCCACAAAGTGACCCTGGTCAGCGACACCGCCCTGGAAGATTCCCTGGCCGAGTCCCTGAAGTTTGAAGGTGAATCGTTCTCCCGTGCTCCTGTCGTGACCGTAATGGGCCACGTTGACCACGGTAAGACGTCCCTGCTCGACTACATCCGTCGTGCCAAGGTAGCTGCTGGCGAAGCCGGCGGTATCACCCAGCACATCGGTGCGTACCACGTTGAAACTGATCGCGGCATGGTCACCTTCCTCGACACCCCGGGTCACGCTGCGTTTACCGCAATGCGTGCCCGTGGTGCCAAGGCGACCGACATCGTGATCCTCGTGGTTGCAGCCGACGACGGCGTGATGCCGCAAACCATCGAAGCAGTCCAGCATGCCCAGGCAGCTGGCGTGCCTCTGGTGGTTGCGGTGAACAAGATCGACAAGCCGGGCGCCGATCTCGATCGCATCCGCAGCGAACTATCGGTTCACGGTGTGACCTCCGAAGATTGGGGTGGCGACACACCATTCGTTCCGGTATCCGCGAAAATGGGTACTGGCGTGGACGAGCTGCTTGAAGCCGTTCTGCTGCAGGCCGAAGTTCTCGAACTGAAAGCGACTCCATCGGCTCCTGGCCGTGGTGTGGTGGTTGAATCGCGTCTCGACAAAGGTCGTGGCCCGGTAGCCACCGTGCTGGTTCAGGACGGCACCCTGCGCCAGGGCGACATGGTTCTGGTCGGTTCGAACTATGGCCGCGTGCGTGCCATGCTCGACGAGAACGGCAAGCCGATCAAGGAAGCCGGTCCTTCCATCCCTGTCGAGATCCTCGGCCTGGACGGTACCCCGGACGCTGGCGACGAGATGAGCGTGGTTGCCGACGAGAAGAAAGCCCGTGAAGTGGCTCTGTTCCGTCAAGGCAAGTTCCGCGAAGTCAAACTGGCTCGCGCTCACGCCGGCAAGCTGGAAAACATCTTCGAAAACATGGGTCAGGCCGAGAAGAAGACGCTCAACATCGTCCTCAAATCCGACGTCCGTGGTTCGCTGGAAGCGTTGAACGGTGCCTTGAATGGCCTGGGCAACGACGAAGTTCAAGTGCGCGTAGTGGGCGGCGGCGTCGGTGGTATCACCGAATCCGATGCCAACCTGGCACTGGCTTCCAACGCTGTACTGTTCGGCTTCAACGTGCGTGCCGATGCTGGCGCACGGAAGATCGTCGAGCAGGAAGGTCTGGACATGCGTTACTACAACGTGATCTACGACATCATCGAAGACGTCAAGAAAGCCCTGACCGGCATGCTCGGCAGCGATGTTCGCGAGAACATCCTGGGTGTGGCCGAAGTGCGTGACGTGTTCCGTTCGCCGAAGTTTGGCGCGATCGCCGGTTGCATGGTGATCGAAGGTGTTGTGCACCGTAACCGTCCGATCCGTGTACTGCGTGAAGACATCGTTATCTTCGAAGGCGAGCTGGAATCCCTGCGCCGCTTCAAGGATGACGCTTCCGAAGTACGTGCCGGCATGGAATGCGGTATCGGCGTGAAGAGCTACAACGACGTCAAAGTCGGCGACAAGATCGAAGTCTTCGAGAAGGTTCAGGTTGCTCGCAGCCTCTGACTCGCGCACTTCAAGGGCCACGATGCGCCGTAGCATGCAAATGCGCGGTGCAGCGTCCGGACTCTAAACGCAACGCCCGGTCTGGCATTTGTCAGGCCGGGCGTTTGCCGCTTTCAGACCTTGCGGGTTTCACCGCTGGGCAGTAACAGGTAACAAATCATGGCAAAAGAATACAGCCGTACCCAACGTATCGGCGATCAGATGCAGCGCGAGCTGGCTCAACTGATCCGTCGCGAAGTCAAAGACCCGCGCGTGGGTCTGGTCACCATCACTGCAGTGGAAGTCTCCCGTGACGTCGGTCACGCGAAGATCTTCATCACCGTAATGGGGCAGGACAACGCCGAAGACATCGCGCAAAGCATCAAGGTGCTGAATGCCGCCGCAGGTTTCCTGCGCATGCAACTGGCCCGTGAAATGAAGCTGCGCAGCGTGCCGCAATTGCACTTCCACTACGACGAATCCGTCGTGCGTGGCGCGCACTTGTCGGCGCTGATCGAGCGCGCCGTGGCTGAAGACAATCAGCACGTCGCGGCGCCTGCACCTGAAGACACCAAGGAGTAACTCGGTGGCTCAGGTCAAACGTATCCGTCGTAACGTCAGCGGCATCATCCTGCTCGACAAGCCGCTGGGGTTCACCTCCAACGCCGCGTTGCAGAAGGTGCGCTGGCTGCTCAATGCCGAGAAGGCCGGTCACACCGGCAGCCTCGACCCGCTGGCCACCGGTGTGCTGCCGTTGTGCTTCGGCGAAGCGACCAAGTTCTCGCAGTACCTGCTCGATTCCGACAAGGGTTACGAAACCCTGGCGCAACTGGGCAAGACCACCACCACGGCCGATGCCGAAGGTGAGGTTTTGCAGGAACGTCCGGTGACCGTTGGTCGCACCGATGTCGAAGCGGTTTTGCCGAAATTTCGCGGTCAAATCAGTCAGATACCGCCGATGTACTCGGCGCTCAAGCGTGATGGCCAGCCGCTGTACAAGCTGGCCCGTGCAGGCGAAGTAGTGGAGCGCGAACCGCGTTCTGTTACTATTGCGCGCTTGGAATTGCTGGCCTTCGAAGGCGATACTGCGCGTCTTGCGGTGGACTGCAGCAAGGGCACCTATATCCGCACCCTGGTGGAGGATATTGGTGAGCAACTCGGTTGTGGTGCGTACGTCGCAGAATTGCGCCGTACCCAGGCCGGGCCTTTCACCCTCGCGCAGACGGTGACCCTCGAAGAGCTGGAAGCGGTACATGCCGAAGGCGGCAACGAAGCGGTCGATCGCTTCCTGATGCCATCGGACAGCGGCCTGCAGGATTGGCCGTTGCTGCATTTCTCGGAAGCGAGCGCGTTTTACTGGCTCAACGGCCAGCCGGTACGTGCCCCGGATGCTCCGAAGTTCGGCATGGTACGGGTACAGGATCACAATGGTCGCTTCATCGGCATCGGTGAAGTGAGCGAAGACGGGCGCATTGCGCCACGTCGTTTGATTCGGTCGGAATGACCGGAACCGGCCTGCGTCACAGCAGGTCGGCGAGTGTGGCTGTCAACAGGCACGGTCACGACTCATTTATAGATACAGGGATTTGTCCCTGGCCTGTTGAAACTGTTTTTTTGAAACAGTTTCCTGATAAGGAAGGATTGCCTCATGGCTCTCGACGTTCAAGAAAAAGCTCAAATCGTTGCTGACTACCAGCAAGCTGTTGGTGACACTGGTTCGCCAGAAGTGCAAGTTGCACTGCTGACCGCCAACATCAACAAACTGCAAGGTCACTTCAAGGCCAACGGTAAAGATCACCACTCCCGTCGTGGTCTGATCCGCATGGTAAACCAGCGTCGCAAGCTGCTGGACTACCTGAAAGGCAAGGACGTGAGCCGTTACAGCGCTCTGATCGCTCGCCTGGGTCTGCGTCGCTAATCAGCGATTGCGCTATGAGGTTGGTTGTCTGCAAGTCGTCAGCGGTTCGCCGCTGGCGCCTTGCAGGCTCCCAGCCTCAAGTTTTATCTGCGGCATGGCTTTACCTGTAGCACCCGGACAATCCACATCGGGCCGATTCCCGAGATTGCCCAAGAATTCGCAAGAAACCGTTTCCCCCAAGAGCCACAAAGAAGGTAGGACACCGTGAACCCGGTAATCAAAAAATTCCAGTTCGGTCAGTCGACCGTTACCCTCGAGACTGGCCGTATCGCCCGTCAGGCCTCCGGCGCAGTGCTGGTCACCGTTGACGACGACGTCAGCGTATTGGTGACCGTTGTCGGTGCCAAGCAAGCCGATCCGGGCAAGGGCTTTTTCCCTCTGTCCGTTCACTACCAGGAAAAGACTTACGCTGCCGGTAAGATCCCTGGCGGTTTCTTCAAGCGTGAAGGCCGTCCTTCCGAAAAAGAAACCCTGACTTCCCGACTGATCGACCGTCCGATCCGTCCGCTGTTTCCTGAAGGCTTCATGAACGAAGTGCAGGTTGTCTGCACCGTCGTTTCCACCAGCAAGAAGACCGATCCGGACATCGCTGCGATGATCGGTACCTCGGCTGCCCTGGCCATCTCCGGCATTCCATTCGACGGCCCGATCGGCGCCGCGCGCGTGGCTTTCCATGAAAGCACCGGCTACCTGTTGAACCCGACTTACGAGCAGCAAGCCGCTTCGAGCCTGGACATGGTCGTTGCCGGTACTTCCGACGCCGTGCTGATGGTTGAATCGGAAGCCAAAGAGCTGACCGAAGACCAGATGCTGGGCGCGGTACTGTTTGCCCACGACGAGTTCCAGGTGGTGATCAACGCTGTCAAGGAACTGGCCGCTGAAGCTGCCAAGCCAACCTGGAACTGGGCTCCACAGCCTGAAGCCACCGAACTGCTGGGCGCTATCCGTGCCGAGTTCGGCGACGCGATCTCCCAGGCTTACACCATCACCATCAAGGCCGACCGCTATGCGCGTCTGGGCGAGTTGCGTGACCAGGTGGTTGCCAAGCTGTCGGGCGAAGAAGGCCAGCCTTCCGCTGCTGAAGTCAAAGCTGCTTTCGGCGAAATCGAATACCGCACCGTTCGCGAAAACATCGTCAACGGCAAGCCACGTATCGACGGCCGCGACACCCGCACCGTACGTCCGCTGAACATCGAAGTCGGCGTTCTGCCGAAGACTCACGGTTCGGCACTGTTCACCCGCGGTGAAACCCAGGCGCTGGTCGTTGCAACACTGGGCACCGCCCGTGATGCACAACTGCTGGACACCCTGGAAGGCGAGAAAAAAGACCCGTTCATGCTGCACTACAACTTCCCGCCGTTCTCGGTAGGCGAGTGTGGCCGCATGGGTGGTGCAGGTCGTCGCGAAATCGGTCACGGCCGTTTGGCCCGTCGTTCGGTTTCGGCCATGTTGCCAGCCGCTGACGTGTTCCCGTACACCATTCGTGTGGTTTCGGAAATCACCGAATCCAACGGTTCGAGCTCGATGGCTTCCGTCTGCGGCGCTTCCCTGGCTCTGATGGACGCCGGTGTACCGATGAAGGCGCCGGTTGCCGGTATCGCCATGGGTCTGGTTAAAGAAGGCGAGAAGTTCGCCGTCCTGACCGACATCCTCGGTGACGAAGACCACCTCGGCGACATGGACTTCAAGGTAGCCGGTACCGCCAAAGGCGTGACCGCGCTGCAGATGGACATCAAGATCAAAGGCATCACCGAAGAAATCATGGAGATCGCTCTGGGCCAGGCCCTGGAAGCGCGCCTGAACATCCTCGGTCAGATGAACCAGATCATCGGCCAGTCGCGTACCGAGCTGTCGGCCAACGCACCGACCATGATCGCGATGAAAATCGACACCGACAAAATCCGTGACGTTATCGGTAAAGGTGGCGCGACCATCCGTGCGATCTGCGAAGAAACCAAGGCTTCGATCGACATCGAAGACGACGGTTCGATCAAGATCTTCGGCGAAACCAAGGAAGCTGCAGAAGCTGCTCGTCAGCGCGTTCTGGGCATCACCGCCGAAGCCGAGATCGGCAAGATCTACGTCGGCAAGGTTGAGCGCATCGTCGACTTCGGCGCGTTCGTCAACATCCTGCCGGGCAAGGACGGTCTGGTGCACATCTCGATGCTGAGCGACGCTCGCGTAGAGAAAGTCACCGACATCCTGAAAGAAGGCCAGGAAGTGGAAGTGCTGGTACTGGACGTGGACAACCGCGGCCGTATCAAGCTGTCCATCAAAGACGTGGCAGCTGCCAAGGCTTCGGGCGTTTAATCACCCCCCAGCCTTAGCGCAATGAAAATGCCCCGCCGTGCAAACGGTGGGGCATTTTTTTGCCCGCGAAATACCCGGACATTCTGCGAAGTTGCCGGACCACAAGAGCGGTGCTAGTTTTAGCCCACCGCCCGTGTAGCTCAGCCGGTAGAGCAGCGCACTCGTAACGCGAAGGTCGCAGGTTCGATTCCTGTCTCGGGCACCATCCTCGCTTATTTCACCTTGCGGCTCAGATCCTCGACGGTACGTTTGAGCTGATCCATGGCTCGATCCTGATCGTTGACCTTCTGCTTCAAGCTGGAAATCTCGCTGCTGCTGGAATTGGAACTGGAGCCGCTGTTGCGCTTGAGGTCTTCAACCTGACGGCCAAGGGATTCGAGTTCACGGTCCTGTTCCTTGACCTTGTTCTTCAGTTCGTCCAGCTCCCTGCCGCTGGAGCTTGAGCTGGAACCGCCGCTGCGTTTGAGCTCTTCGATCTGCTGTGATTGATCCTTGAGGGTATCGCGCATCTTTTGCAACTCATCGATGCTGATATCGCTTTTGATCACGACGGTCTTGCCATAGTCGTTGTGGATCAGTGAAACCTTGTCGCCATAGGACGGGCTGCTGGAACTCAGCTCAACGGCCATGGCGCTGGCCGGCAGGGCCAGGGCAGCAATCAAAGCGGTAGTGGAGACAACAGCGGAGATTTTCGAGAAGCTGCGCATCACTGGTTTTCCTTGTGAACAGCATGGTGAGTGCCGAAGTGGCACATCGCTATGACTCGAGATCGGCATTTATGTTCCGCAAGTCAGCTTTTTGTGCGAGAGATGTAAAGAGCCGTGTAATTCGTCATGCAAACGTCCTATATTCGGTGCCTGCATGAGCATCGCTTAGCAGTTTTCAGATGATCCCGAATGGTTCCGAAGGCCGGCCAAGCCGCGTCAGAGAGATCCTTGATGATCCAGATCCATCCTCCATTCCCAGATCAACGAGAACGCCATGACTGAATTAACTCAAGAGCAGCGTCACGAACAAGCGCTGGAACAATACCTTCTGGACGTGCCCGATCTGAAGGAAGAGATCAAGGACTTGAGTCCCGATGATCAGAAAGACCAGATTCAGTGGGCCTTTGAAGACGAAGCCGAGGCTCAGGGCTTGCAGCCTTGGGAGTTGACGCTCAAGTACACGAGCACGCCGGAAGAGTTCGAGGCCCAACGCCTCGTACTGCATAAAGAGGCGGCTGAAGTATTGGGTGTCGAATGGGATGAGTACTGCGAGATGAACAATCTCGTCGTCTAAAAGCAGCTACAAGTTTCAAGCGGCAAGCTACAAGTCAAAGCAGAAGCGCTGTGGCTTGCGGCTTGTAGCTTGAAACTTGCCGCTGCTGTTAGAGGCTGAGGCGCATCGACAGGTCCACCGCTTTCACATCCTTGGTCATCGCACCAATCGAGATGTAATCCACTCCGGTTTCGGCGATCGGCAGCAGCGTGCTTTCGTTGATGCCGCCGCTGGCTTCCAGTTTCGCCTTGCCGCCGCTCAGGCGCACGGCTTCGCGCATGTCGTCGAGGCTCAGTTCGTCGAGCATGATGATGTCGGCGCCGGCATCCAGTGCTTCTTTCAGTTCCTGCAGACTTTCCACTTCGATCTCGACCGGTTTGCCCGGGGCGATCTTGTGCGCGGCGGCGACGGCTTCGGTGATGCCGCCGCTGGCCGCGATATGGTTTTCCTTGATCAGGAACGCGTCATAGAGGCCGATGCGATGGTTATGGCAGCCGCCACAGGTCACGGCGTATTTCTGCGCCAGACGCAGGCCCGGCAGGGTTTTGCGCGTGTCGAGCAACTTGACCTCGGTTTGCCCGACGAAGTCGGCGAGGTACTGCGCGCGCGTCGCCACGCCTGAGAGCAGTTGCAAAAAATTCAGCGCGCTGCGTTCACCGGTCAGCAGCGAACGCGCCGGGCCTTCCAGATGAAACAGCGGCTGATTGGGTTTGACCCGTTCGCCATCGATCACTTGCCAATGCACGGCGACGCGCGGATCGAGCTGACGAAATACCGCATCGACCCACGCCGTGCCGCAAATGACGGCGTCGTCACGGGTAATGATGGTGGCTTTGGCCAGACGTTCGGCCGGGATCAGTTGTGCGGTGATGTCGCCGCTGCCGACGTCTTCGAGCAACGCACGGCGCACGTTGGCTTCGATTTCGGCGGTCAGATCGGCGAGACGTAGATTCGGCATAACGGGCTCCACAAACAAAGTGGCCCGATTATAGGGGTACGGCGCGAGCCAACCCAAGGTGAGAACAGGCGTGCCGGCCTGCAGCCGGTCGATTTTCTTTGAGCAAACCGGCGATATCGTGGTCATTGAAGGGGCGTTGCTAGGGGAAACCCTGACGGCTATGGCGCGGGTGGCACGTTATGAAAGATAATCCGCCTTGCATTTGACGTCATGGCATTGACGTCTGATGTCGCCAGAATGGGCTGGGACTTGTGGGAGCGAGCCCGCTCGCGAATGCATTTTTTCAGTGACATTGATGCGGCTGACACACCGCCATCGCGAGCAGGCTCGCTCCCACAGGGGATCGGGGTTACTTGATCGAACGAATCACCGTTTCAGGAGGCTTGGATGCACAGCGACGGAAAAGTAGTGCCTTTGCACAAGGCTGCTATCGATCAGGCGAATCACTCGCCGCTCGCCCGCCTGCCGGTGATTCTGCTTCAGGTCCGCGACAAGGCCGCCCAGCAATTGCGCCACGGTTTGCAGGAGCTGTTCGATAACGCCGATGACACCCTGTTCGAAATGGCCGATCGGGCGCGCAACGATGTCGAGCAGAACATCTTTTTCGAAGCCATGCGCGACCTGCGCCTCAAGCGCAAACACATCGAACGCGGCTTTCTCGAACTGTTTTTCGAAGCTTTCGTCGGCCTGACCCAATACGACCCCACCCAGAATGCCTTGCCGCGCACGCTGCTGTTCGACGAGGCGGCGCCGCGCACCGACGACATGGAGCGCAGCGTGGCGATCGAGACCATGGTCCGTCGCGTGCTCAAGCGTGACGGCTTCGCCCTCGATCAGTTGACGGCGCGGCTCAACGCGTTGCTCGGCAAGACCCTTGACGATCAACACAACCCCCTCGGCCCGGCGCTGCTTTGCGAATTCTTCCTGCAGGCCGGACGCAATCTGGGCGTGGAAATCAAGGTCAAGCTGATCCTGCTCAAGCTGTTCGAGCGCTATGTCCTGGCCGAAACCGAGCAGTTGTACGCCGAAGCCAATCAACTGCTGCTCGCCACCGGCGTGCTGCCGGAACTGAAACCAGCGCCGGCGCGGCGTGCGCTGGATCGAGCGGCCGCCCAGGTCGAGCGCGACGAGCGTGAAGATTCGCCGCCCGCCGATGACGATGTGCAGGAAGTCTTCGCCGCGTTGCAGCAGTTGCTCGTGCAGGTACGTGGCACGGTCGCGCCAACCCTGGAGCCGAGTGTCGCGGCGCAACCGATCTCCACCCGCGACTTGCTGCGTCTGCTCTCGCATCTGCAACACTACGTGCCGGCGCTGGCAACTCAGGATGATTTCGACCTGCGCAACCAGCTCGAACAATTGCTGACGCGGGTCAGTGTCAGGAGTGGCAAGTCGCGGATCGTCGGCGATGCGGATGAAGACGTGATCAACCTGATCGCCATGGTTTTCGACTGCATTCTCGAAGACCGCAATGTGCCGGATTCGCTCAAGGCGCTGATCGCCCGTTTGCAGATTCCGATGCTAAAGGTAGCGGTGCTCGACAAAAGTTTCTTCAGCCGCGGCACGCACCCGGCGCGGCGCCTGCTTAACGAAATTGCCGAGGCGGCGATGGGCTGGGGCGATTGCGACGGCGACGCGCGCGACAGTCTGTATCTGCGCATCGAACAAGTGGTGCAGCGCTTGCTCACCGATTTCGTCGATGACCCGGCAATTTTTTCCGAGCTGCTGGCCGACTTTCTCGCCTTCACCAGCGACGAACGCCGCCGCAGCGAACTGCTGGAACAGCGTTTGCGCGATGCCGAAGAAGGCCGGGCCCGAACCGAACTGGCGCGGCGCCGGGTCGAGCAGGTGTTGAATCAGGCGTTGCTGGGCAAAACCCTGCCGCCGTCGGTGGTCACGTTTGTCGAGAACGCCTGGAGCAAGGTCCTGCTGCTGACCTGCCTGAAACATGGCGACCAGTCCGCCGAATGGCAGGCCGACGTGCAAACCATGGAGCAACTGGTCTGGAGCGTGCAGCGTCATGAAGACGCCGAATCCAGTCTGCGTCTGTTGGCGCTGGTGCCGGGGTTGCTCAAGTCGTTGCGTGATGGCTTGAACAGCTCAGCATTCGATCCGTTCGCCACCAGCGAGTTTTTCAGCGAACTCGAAGCGCTGCACGTCAGTGTGCTGGAGCGTTCCGCCGAAGCCGATCAAGCCGCGCCCATGGTCGAGGTGTCGCAAAAGATCGTGCTGCCCGCCGCCGACGAGGGCGACACCACGTTGCCAACGGTGCGCCTGCCCCACGATGACCCCGGTCTGCGGCAGGTCGAGCAATTGCGCGTGGGCAGTTGGGTGGCGTTTACCGAAGACGACGAGCATACCCTGCGCTGTAAACTCGCCGCGATCATCGAAGCCACCGGCAAATATGTCTTCGTCGATCGCACCGGAATGAAAGTACTCGAGCGCAGCAGGACCGCGCTGGCCCTGGAGTTGCGCCGCGGTGCGGCACGTGCGCTGGACAATACCTTGCTGTTCGACCGTGCGCTGGAGTCGGTGCTGGGCAATCTGCGCCGACTCAATCGCGCCAAGTGATCGCGCGCCGGTGGCTGATCACGGCATACTGGGCGCCAACACAGTCGGCGTTGAAGGAATCGGTATGCAGTTGGATCCCGCGAGCGGGTGGTGTCATGGCGTGCAGATCTGCCCGTCGCCCAACTTCAATGAGCGCCCGGCGGGCGAAGTGTCCCTGCTGGTCATCCACAACATCAGCCTGCCGCCGGCGCAATTCGCCACGGGCAAGGTGCAGGAGTTTTTCCAGAATCGTCTGGATGTCACCGAACATCCCTACTTTGCAGGGATTGCCGACTTGCGCGTCTCGGCGCATTTTCTGATTGAACGTGACGGCAAGGTCACCCAGTTTGTCTCCTGTCTGGAGCGGGCGTGGCACGCGGGCGTCTCGGTCTTCGATGGGCGAGAAACCTGTAACGATTTTTCCGTGGGCATCGAGCTGGAAGGCACCGATGATCAGCCGTTCACCGATGCGCAGTACCAAGCGTTGATTGCCTTGACCCGGCAGTTGCAAAAGGCATTTCCGGCGATCACCGACGCACGCATCTGCGGCCACAGTGATATTGCCCCAGGGCGCAAGACTGATCCTGGCCCGGGGTTCGACTGGGCGCGTTACCGCGTGGCCCTGGCACAAGAGGAAGGACAATGAGTTTTCTGGTGTTACTGCTGGCGCTGTGGATCGAGAAGTTTTCGGCCTTGCGCCATCGGGTTCAACGCGATGGCGGATGGATCCGCGAGCTGCACAAACTTGAAAGCAGCCCGCGCATGGCGGGCAAACCGTGGCTGGTGCTGACCGTACTGGTGCTGTTGCCGGTGGCGCTGCTGGCGCTTTTGCTGGTGGTGCTGGAGCCGGTGGCGTATGGCTTGCTGGCCTTGCCGGTGCATTTGCTGGTGGTGATTTACAGCCTGGGGCGTGGCGATCTGCTCGGCGGGCTCGGGCCGTTTCGCGATGCCTGGCGCCGCGAGGATCTGCAAGCGGCGGCGCATGTGGCCAAGCGCGACCTGAACATCTGCGCCGACAGCGGCGAGCAGTTGCTCGAACGCGTGCAGGCGCATGTGTTGTGGCAGGCCTATCAAAGCTTCTTCGCGGTGATCTTCTGGTATTTCGTCCTCGGCCCGGTGGCAGCACTGGCGTATCGCTTGCTGGCGCTGGCCCAGGAACACGGGCAAAACCCGGCGCTGGTCGAGCGCGCCGCGCAACTGCGCCATGCCTTCGACTGGTTGCCGGTGCGTTTGCTGGCGGCGAGTCTGGCGCTGGTCGGCAACTTCGTCGCGGTCAGTCGGGTGATGCTGCATGAATTGCTCAACTGGAACATCAGCGCGGCGCAGTTGATCAACCGGGTCGGCCTGGCCGCCGGAGAAATCCCGCCACCGGCGCTCGGGCCGGAAGGCATCAACACCCTCGACTGCCTGTGGGAGCTGCTGCTGCGCGCCGCCGTGCTGTGGTATGCCGGTTTTGCCCTGTGGACCGTGCTGGTGCACTGATCCCGACGTGCCGAGGGCGCCATGCCCTCGGCATCGCTGCCGTTAACCTTAAGTTACAAAAACTCCCCTCGATTTGAGCTATACAGAGATAGCGCCCGATAGTGGCTATCTGCTGTCGCTGCGCGCCTGCCAATAAAAACAAGAAAAACCAAGGGAGACTTCCAGTGAAGAGCTTGCTCTATCCCGCCGTCTCGCTGATGAACCGCTTGAGCTTCGGCATGAAGTTCAGCCTGATCAGCGTGCTGTTTCTGGTGCCGATGCTGGTGACCAATTTCTATCTGGTGCGCGATTCCTATCGCGAATTCCAGGGCACCCGGATCGAGCTGCAAAGTCTCGACCTGCTGGGCAGCAGCCTGGCCCTGCGCCGCGATCTGGAAACCCTGAACAACCTGGTGCAGATCAACGTCACCCTCGGCCAGTCCGGCAAAGCGGGAAATGTCGACGCGCAGATCACCACGCTCGAACAAGCCGTACTGACGCGCCTGCAAGGGCTGGAGGCGATGACCGACGACTCGGAGCAGATCAAGCTCTTCGATAGCAAGCGCGACGAGATGATCGCCGCGTTCAAGTCCCAGCAAGCGGAAAGCTCGCTGCTGAGCAAAAGCGCACTGATCGGCAAACTGCTTGCGAGCGCGCAGATTTTCAGCCAGATCATCAGCAGTCAGGCGGGTTTGAGTCGCGACAACCAAGGCGATATTCGTCAGCTCGCTGAACTGGTGACGCTCGTGACGCCCAGCGTCACGCAAACCCTCGGTGAAGGCCGGGCGATGGGTTCCTACTCTCTGGGCCAAGGGTTTCTCAATAGCGCGTCGAGCACCCGTTTCGATGAACTGCTGGTGCAGATTGAAAAACTCCAGGCCGAATATGCCTTGAAACTGCAGGACGCCCTCGCGTCCAGCAGCGCCGCGCGTGAGTTCCTCAATGCCCCGGCCGAGAGCAGCAAGGCGTCGTTGAAACAGGCCAGCGAACTGTTCGAAGAGCAGGTGGTGATGGCCGATACCCTCGATGCGCCGTGGCAGGCGTTTTACGACCAGATCACTGGGCTGATCGATAAGACCTACCAGCTCAATGACGCCACGCTGAAATTTCTCGACCGGCAATTACAGCAGCGCCTGAGCGAGAACCGCACGCACATGGTCCTGCAGGCCGTGGCGCTGTCGCTGGTGTTTGTGCTGATTTTCTATCTCTACGGCGGCTTCTACGCCTCGACCCGCACCACGCTCAAACGCCTCGGCGCGATGATGGACAAAGTGGCGGCCGGCGACATGACCGTCAACTTCAAGGCCAGCAGCCGCGACGAGCTCGGCGAGTTGGGCGAGGTGTTCAATGGCACCGTGAAGAAGATTCACGATTTGATCGAGCGGGTCGGTCAGACTGTCGCTGAAGTCGAGCGCCAGGCCGGGCAGGTGGAAAACGTATCGGCGCAAAGCAATCAGGCGGTTGCGGGCCAGCGCACGCAGATCGAGCAAGTGGCGACGGCGATGAATCAGATGTCGGCCACCTCGCAGGAAGTCGCGCGCAGTGCCGCCGCCGCCGTGAGCAGCGCCCACAGCGTCAATGAAGAGACCGTCAGCGGCCGCGGTCTGGTCGAGTCGCAGCAGGGCAGCATTGCCGCGCTGGCCAGCGAAATCGACCAGTCGGTAATAGTCATCAATCAGTTGGCCAGCGACAGCCAGTCGATCAGCCGCGTGCTCGAAGTGATCAAGAGCATCGCCGAACAAACCAACCTGCTGGCGCTCAACGCGGCGATCGAAGCTGCCCGTGCCGGCGAGCAGGGGCGCGGTTTTGCCGTAGTCGCCGACGAAGTGCGCACGCTGGCCAAACGCACCCAGCAATCGACCGAAGAAATCGAGCAGATGATCGCCAAGCTGCACGGCGGCGTCGGCGCGGCGGTGAAAGCCATGGGCATCAGCCATCAGATGGCCAACGGCACCGTCGACCAATCGGCCAAGGTCCAGCAGGCGCTGGAAAACATCCTCGGCGCAGTGGGCATGATCGTCGATCAGAACCAGCAGATCGCCGCCGCGGTTGAACAGCAGACCGCCGTCGCCCACGACATCGACCAGAACATCGTCGAAATCAACCGCGCCGGCGAGCGCACGGCGCAAGGTGCGCACCAGACCGAAGATGCCAGCCGGGCGCTGTCGGCACAGGTGGTGGAGCTTAAACAACTGATCAGCGCGTTTCGTGTCTAGGCCATACGCCGATCCCCTGTAGGAGTGAGCCTGCTCGCGATAGCGGTGTGTCAGTTACAATTTTTTATCTGACACTCCGCTATCGCGAGCAGGCCCACTCCTACAGGGGGCGATGTGTCACCAGCCAAATATTTCGCAGCAGTTGGCGGTGCTGCCGGCGGCGAGTTGTTCAGCTGAGATGTGCATCAATTCAGCCAGCGCCGCACAGATCGCCGGCAGATTCGCCGGACTGTTGCGCTGGCCCGGATACATCGCCGGCGCCATGTCCGGTGAGTCGGTTTCCAGCACCACCGACTCCAGCGGTAACTGCGGCAGCACGCGGTGCATGCGCAACGCCTGCGGCCAGGTCGGCGCGCCGCCAAGGCCGAGTTTGAAACCGAGCTTGATGTACTCGCGCGCCTCTTCGCGGCTGCCGGCAAAGGCGTGGATGATCCCCGCGCGTTTGAGCTTGAAGCGCTTGAGTGTTGCGATGACCGCCGCGTGGCTGCGGCGGACGTGGATCAGCGCCGGCAGTTCGAAGTCCGCGGCCAGTTGCAGTTGCGCCTCGAACAGCGTCTGCTGGCGCTCGCGGTCGAGGGTTTCGATGAAGTAGTCCAGACCGATCTCGCCCACCGCGCACAGTTGTCGATGACCGTGCAGGCGCGTCAGCCAGTCACCCAGGGTTTGCAGGTCTGCGGGCTGGTGCTGATCGAGAAACACCGGGTGCAGACCAAACGCCGCGTACAGATCCGCATCGCTCTGCACCAGATCCCACACCCGCTGCCAGTTACCGGTGTGCACGCCAAGCACCACCATTCGCCGCACGCCGAGGGCGCGGCTTTCGGCCAGCAACGCCGAGCGATCGGCGTCGAAGTCGGGGAAGTCCAGGTGGGTGTGGCTGTCGATCAGCTCCACGGTTCAGTCCCGGTGAATACGCTGCTTGAACGTACGCGCGATGGCTTGCACGCCGGGGGCGTACTCCGATTGCTCGACGGCGGCGAGCGCCAGTTCCAGCGCCTTGTCGGCGATCAACTGGTGCTGCTGGGCCATGGCATTGACCGGCAGCGGCAGGAAATCCAGCAGCTGCGTGTCGCCGAAGGTGCCGAGACGCAGCGGCCGCGATTTCAGCGGGAAGTCGTGCAGCGCATCGAACACACCCTGCAGCAAAACGTAGGATGTGGTGATCAGCGCGTCGGGCAAATGCCCCAGACGTTGCAGGAGTTCTTCCATCAGTTGCTGGCCGCATTCACGGCTGAAGGCCTCGGCGTGCTCGACCAGCACTTCGCCTTTGAAGTCACTCAATGCCAGTCTGAAACCGGCGGCACGTTCCTGGCTGATGCTCAGTTCCGGGCGCGCGCCGAGCAGCACGATCTGCTTCGGCTGCGGGTCTAGCAGGCTCTGGGTCAGGTGCAGGCTGGCTTCGCGGTCGTCACTGATCACCGAGCAGAAATGCTCCGGCTCCATGACCCGGTCGATGGCGATAATCGGCAACCCTTTGGCCTGCAACTGCCGATAACTGTCATCGCTGGCGGGCAGACAACTGGCGACGATCAACGCGTCGCAGCGCCTCGCGCGGAACAGTTGCAGCAACTGCCGTTCGCTCTCCGGCGCATCGTCGGAACTGGCGATCAGCAACTGATAACCGCGAGCCCGCGCGCCTTGCTCGAGCAACTTGGCGATTCGCGCGTAACTGGGGTTTTCCAGATCCGGCAGAATAAAGCCCAGCGTGCGCGTATGCCGGCTGCGCAGGCCGGCCGCTTGCGGGTTTGGGGTAAAGCCGTGCAAGTCCACCACCGCGCGCACGCGCTCGACGGTCGCATGGCTGATGCGCTGCTGTTCGGCCTTGCCGTTGATGACGTAGCTGGCGGTGGTCACGGACACGCCGGCCAACCGCGCGATATCACTGAGTTTCAACCCGGGATTTCCTTGTTTTTTCGAGCTTGCCTCGACATTTTCGCCAATCCTACCCGATTCGGGCAGACGACTTATTGCCTACGCACTTCCGACAAGTTGGACTTCAACGATGAGACATTATCGAGTAACGTGCCGATCAATCTAGATTAAACGTTTCAGCAAGCGTATTTTCTACGTTTTAGACGCCTTTGCCCGGTTCTGCCGTAAAACCGCCAAAACGGCCGCTCAAAAAGCGCGGCCGAGCGCCTAAGCTGTGACCATCAAAACAATACCTGGCCTGTATCGGGCCAAAAAGGAGATTGCATGCTCGAGCTCACTATAGAGCAGATATCCATGGGCCAGACGGCCGTGGATAAACCCGCCGCCCTGCAACTTTTGGCCGATCACCTGGTTGCCGATGGCCTGGTCGCCGATGGCTATCTCGCCGGCTTGCAGGCCCGGGAAGCCCAGGGCTCGACCTTTCTCGGCCAGGGTATTGCCATTCCTCACGGCACCCCGGAAACCCGCGATCAGGTATTCGCCACCGGCGTGCGCCTGATGCAGTTTCCCGAGGGCGTCGATTGGGGCGATGGGCAGATTGTCTATCTGGCGATCGGCATCGCGGCCAAATCCGACGAGCACCTGCGTCTGTTGCAACTGCTGACCCGTGCCCTCGGCGAAACCGATCTGGGCCAGGCCCTGCGCCGCGCCAGTTCGCCGGAAGCGCTGCTGAAGTTGCTGCAAGGCGCGCCGCAGGAGCTGGCGCTGGATGCGCAGATGATCGGCCTCGGCGTTTCTGCCGACGATTTCGAAGAACTGGTCTGGCGTGGGGCGCGTCTGCTGCGTCAGGCCGATTGCGTCAGCAACGGTTTTGCCGGCGTGTTGCAGCAGGTCGAAGCGCTGCCGCTCGGCGATGGCCTGTGGTGGCTGCACAGCGAACAAACCGTGAAGCGTCCGGGTCTGGCGTTCGTCACCCCGGACAAACCGATGCGTTACCTCGGCCAGCCGCTCAGCGGTCTGTTCTGCCTCGCCAGCCTCGGCGAGGCGCATCAGGCGTTGCTCGAGCGCTTGTGTGCGTTGCTGATTGAAGGCCGCGGCCATGAATTGGGCCGCGCCACCAGCAGCCGTAAAGTCCTCGAAGTGCTCGGCGGTGAGTTGCCTGCCGACTGGCCGAGCGCGCGTATTGCGCTGGCCAACGCTCACGGCCTGCATGCGCGGCCGGCGAAAATCCTCGCGCAACTGGCGAAAAGTTTCGACGGCGAAATTCGTGTGCGCATCGTCGACAGCCAGGACAGCGCGGTGTCGGTGAAGAGTCTCAGCAAACTGCTCAGCCTCGGCGCCCGGCGTGGTCAGGTGCTGGAGTTGATCGCCGAGCCGAGCATCGCCGCCGATGCCTTGCCGGCACTGCTTGCCGCTATCGAAGAAGGCCTCGGCGAAGAAGTCGAGCCGCTGCCCGCCGTCAGTCAGCCGCGTGAAGTGATGGCCGACATCGCCGAGGTGCTGGTCGCCCCGGCCTCAGGCAGCCTGCTGCAAGCGATTCCGGCAGCGCCGGGCATTGCCATCGGCCCGGCGCATGTTCAGGTTCAGCAGCACATTGATTACTCGTTGCGCGGCGAGTCTGCCGCCATCGAGCGTGAGCGCCTGACGCAAGCGCTGAGCGACGTGCGCACAGACATTCAGGGCCTGATCGAACGCAGCAAGGCCAAAGCCATTCGCGAGATTTTCATCACCCACCAGGAAATGCTCGACGATCCGGATCTGACCGACGAAGTCGACACCCGCCTCAAGCAAGGCGAGAGCGCCGAAGCGGCGTGGATGGCGGTGATCGAAGCCGCCGCCAAACAGCAGGAAGCGTTGCAGGACGCCTTGCTCGCCGAGCGCGCCGCTGATCTGCGCGACATTGGTCGCCGGGTGCTGGCGCAGTTGTGTGGCGTGCAAACCGCGAGCGAGCCTGAGCAGCCGTACATTCTGGTGATGGATGAAGTCGGCCCCTCCGATGTTGCGCGCCTGGACCCGGTGCGCGTCGCCGGGATTCTCACCGCCCGCGGCGGCGCCACCGCGCACAGCGCAATCGTCGCGCGTGCCCTCGGCATTCCGGCGCTGGTTGGCGCAGGCGCCGCAGTGTTGCTGCTGGAGCCGGGCACGCCGTTACTGCTCGACGGTCAGCGCGGGCGCCTGCATGTCGACGCCGATGCTGCGACCCTCAAACGTGCCGCCGAAGAACGCGACACTCGCGAGCAACGCCTGAAGATCGCCGCCGAACAACGCCATCAACCGGCACACACCACCGACGGTCATGCCGTCGAAGTGTTCGCCAACATTGGCGAAAGCGCCGGTGTCACCAGCGCAGTCGAGCAGGGCGCCGAAGGCATCGGTCTGCTGCGCACCGAACTGATTTTCATGGCTCATCCGCAAGCGCCGGATGAGGCCACGCAAGAAGCTGAATATCGCCGCGTTCTTGATGGCCTCGCCGGTCGTCCGCTGGTGGTGCGTACGCTGGATGTCGGCGGCGACAAACCGCTGCCGTATTGGCCGATCGCCAAAGAGGAAAATCCCTTCCTTGGCGTGCGCGGCATTCGCCTGACCTTGCAGCGTCCGCAGATCATGGAAGCGCAGTTGCGCGCCTTGCTGCGTTCGGCCGACAACCGGCCGCTGCGGATCATGTTCCCGATGGTCGGCAGCGTCGAAGAATGGCGGCAGGCCCGTGACATGACCGAACGCCTGCGTGAGGAAATCCCGGTCGCCGATCTGCAACTGGGGATCATGATCGAAGTGCCGTCCGCCGCGTTGCTCGCGCCGGTGCTGGCCAAGGAGGTCGACTTCTTCAGCGTCGGCACCAACGACCTCACGCAATACACCCTGGCCATCGACCGTGGTCACCCGACCCTGTCGGCGCAGGCGGATGGCTTGCACCCGGCGGTGCTGCAACTGATCGACATCACCGTGCGCGCGGCCCATGCCCATGGCAAATGGGTCGGCGTCTGTGGCGAGCTGGCGGCCGATCCGCTGGCGGTGCCGGTGCTGGTCGGCCTCGGTGTCGATGAACTGAGCGTGTCCGGCCGCAGCATTGCCGAAGTCAAGGCGCGCATCCGCGAACTCAGCCTGATCCAGGCGCAAACCCTTGCTCAACAGGCCTTGGCCGTGGGCAGCGCCAACGAAGTGCGCGCATTAGTGGAGGCCCTGTAATGGCCAGAATTCTTACCCTGACCCTCAACCCGGCGCTCGACCTCACCGTCGAGTTGCCGCAGCTGGAGGCCGGTCAGGTCAATCGCAGCGACGAGATGCACACCCACGCGGCCGGCAAAGGCGTGAACGTCGCGCAGGTGCTCGCCGATCTCGGCCATCAACTGACGGTCAGCGGCTTCCTCGGCGAGGACAACCTGCAAGCGTTCGAAACCCTGTTCGCCAAACGCGGCTTTGTCGACGCGTTCATCCGCGTGCCGGGCGAGACGCGCAGCAACATCAAGGTCGCCGAGCAGGATGGCCGCATCACCGACATCAACGGTCCCGGGCCGGTGGTCGATGCCGCGGCGCAGCAAGCGTTGCTCGACCGTCTGCTGCAGATCGCACCGGGGCATGACGCGGTGGTGGTCGCCGGCAGTTTGCCGCGCGGGGTCACGGCGCAGTGGTTGCGTGAGCTGATCGAAAAACTCAATGCGCTCGGCCTGAAAGTCGCCCTCGACTCCAGCGGCGAAGCGTTGCGTGCGGCATTGCAGGCCGGGCCTTGGCTGATCAAGCCGAACACCGAAGAACTGGCCCATGCGCTCGGTTGTGAAGTGGTTTCCCCACTCGCCGAAGCGCAAGCCGCGGCACAGTTGCATGCGCAAGGTATCGAGCATGTGGTGATTTCCCACGGCGCGGACGGCGTGAACTGGTTCAGCGTCGGCTCGGCGCTGCACGCGACGCCGCCGAAGGTCAGCGTCGCCAGCACGGTCGGTGCCGGTGATTCGTTGCTGGCCGGCATGCTGCACGGTTTGCTCAGCGCCGATACGCCCGAGCAAACCCTGCGCACGGCCACCGCGATTGCCGCGATGGCGGTGACCCAGATCGGTTTCGGCATCAACGACGCCGCGCAACTGGCGCAGCTCGAACAGGGCGTGCGCGTGCGTCCCCTGACAGAACAATAAGAGGGTTTGTGATGAAGTTAGCCATTGTTACGGCTTGCCCGAACGGCATGGTCACCAGTGTGCTGTGCGCACGTTTGCTCGATGCCGCAGCGCAGCGTCAGGGCTGGAGCACCAGCGTCGAAGTGGTCGACCCGGCGCACCCGGAGCGCGAGTTGTCGGCGGCGACCATCGCAGCGGCGGAGTGGGTTTTGCTGGTGACCACCGGCCCGATCGACATGAGTCGTTTTGTCGGCAAGCGGGTGTTCCAGATCGCCCCGGCGCAGGCGCTGCAGGATGTGGAAGCAGTGCTGCGCCGTGGTGCTGAAGAGGCCGAGGTCTACGTTGCCAGCGAAGCACAACCGGCGGCAGACACGTCGCGATCACCGCGCATCGTCGCGATCACCGCGTGCCCGACCGGCGTCGCCCACACCTTCATGGCGGCCGAAGCGTTGCAGCAGACGGCCAAGCGTCTGGGCTACGAATTGCAGGTCGAAACCCAGGGCTCGGTGGGCGCGAAAACCCCGTTGAGCGCAGCGGCGATTGCCGACGCCGACGTGGTCCTGCTGGCGGCGGACATCGATGTCGCCACCGAGCGTTTCGCTGGCAAGAAGATCTATCGCTGCGGCACCGGCATCGCCTTGAAGCAGTCCGAGGCCACGCTGAAAAAGGCCCTGGCCGAAGGCGTTGTTGAAAGCGCGGCAGGCGAGGGCACGGCCCCGGCCAAGTCAGAGAAAACCGGCGTCTACAAACACCTGCTGACCGGTGTCTCGTACATGCTGCCGATGGTCGTGGCGGGTGGTTTGCTGATCGCTTTGTCGTTCGTCTTCGGCATTACCGCGTTCAAGGAAGAGGGCACGCTGGCGGCGGCGCTGATGCAGATCGGCGGCGAGACCGCGTTCAAATTGATGGTGCCGCTGTTGGCCGGCTACATCGCCTACTCGATTGCCGACCGCCCGGGCCTGGCGCCAGGGATGATCGGTGGTTTGCTGGCGGGTACGCTGGGCGCCGGGTTTATCGGCGGGATCATTGCCGGTTTCATTGCCGGTTACGCGGCAAAAGCGATCAGCCGTTATGTCGCGTTGCCGCAAAGTCTGGAGGCGCTGAAACCGATCCTGATCATTCCGTTGTTCGCCAGTCTGATTACCGGTCTGGTGATGATTTACGTGGTTGGCAAACCGGTCGCCGGCATGCTCGCAGCGCTGACGCAGTTCCTCGACAGCATGGGCACCACCAATGCGATCCTGCTCGGCGTGTTGCTCGGCGCAATGATGTGCGTCGACCTCGGCGGGCCGATCAACAAAGCCGCGTATGCGTTTTCGGTGGGGCTGCTGGCCTCGCAGAGTTACGCCCCGATGGCCGCGACCATGGCCGCCGGCATGGTGCCGCCGATCGGTCTGGGCATCGCCACGTTCATTGCCCGGCGCAAGTTCGCCCAGAGCGAGCGCGAGGCGGGTAAAGCGGCCTTCGTGCTCGGCCTGTGCTTTATCTCGGAGGGGGCGATTCCGTTTGCCGCGAAAGACCCGTTGCGGGTGATCCCGGCGGCGATCGCCGGCGGCGCACTGACGGGCGCGCTGTCGATGTACTTCGGCTGCAAGCTGATGGCGCCGCACGGTGGCCTGTTCGTGCTGGCGATCCCGAATGCGATCAATCATGCGCTGTTGTATCTGCTGGCAATTATGGCCGGGAGTCTGGTGACGGCGGTGGTGTATGCGCTGCTCAAGCGGCCTGAGGTGGTTGAGCTGGCGGTCGATCCCGTCAATGCCTGACACCGCGATCCCCTTGTAGGAGTGAGCCTGCTCGCGATAGCGGTGTGTCAGATGCATTGATGTTACTGACCCACCGCTATCGCGAGCAGGCTCACTCCTACATTTTGTTTGCGGTGTGGCTGATGTCATGGCGAGTTCATACAGCCATGCTTAAGTTTTCCCTTTTGCAGGGAGAACACCATGAGCGATTTCAACCTCGGGCGCCGTCGGGTGATGCAAGCGGTCGGCGCCGGGCTGTTGCTGCCGGGGCTGGCGCCGGCGGTGATTGCTTCGGTCAAGGATCGTCCGCAACTCACCGATGGCGTGCAATCGGGCGACCTGCTCGGCGACCGCGCGATGATCTGGAGCCGCAGCGATCGCCCGGCACGCATGGTGGTCGAGTGGGACACCCGCAGCCTGTTCGGCAATCCGCGCAAATTCGTCTCGCCATTGGCCGACGCCCGCAGCGATTTCACCGCCCGCGTCGAACTGACCGGGCTGCCCGCCGATCAGGCGATTTTCTATCGCGTGTACTTTGAGGATGCTCAGACCGGCGTTGCCAGCGAACCATGGTTCGGCCATCTGCGCAGCGTGCCCACGGCGAAGCGCGATATCCGTTTCGTCTGGAGCGGCGACACCGTCGGCCAGGGTTTCGGCATCAACCCGGACATCGGCGGCATGCGCATCTACGAAGCCATGCGCCTGCGCCTGCCGGACTTCTTCATCCACAGCGGCGACACCATCTATGCCGACGGCCCGGTGCCGGCGCAACTGACCACCGAAAACGGCCGCATCTGGCGCAATCTCACCACTGAAGCCAAGAGCAAAGTCGCGCAGACCCTCGACGACTATCGCGGCAACTACCGCTACAACCTGATGGACGAAAACATCCGCCGCTTCAACGCCGAAGTGCCGCAGATCTGGCAGTGGGACGATCACGAAGTGGTCAACAACTGGTCGCCGGGCAAACAACTCGATGAGCGCTATCAGGAAAAAAATATCCACACCCTGGTCGGGCGCGCGCGGCAGGCGTGGCTGGAATATGCGCCGATGCGCTTGCAGGCGGCCGATGGCGGCGGGCGGATTTATCGCAAGCTGAGCTATGGGCCGATGCTCGATGTATTTGTGCTGGATATGCGCAGTTACCGCGAGGCCAACGACGACAACCTCGGCGCGGCGAAACCGTTCCTTGGGCGTGAGCAGCTGGACTGGCTCAAGCGTGAATTGAAGGATTCGAAGGCGCAGTGGAAAGTCATCGCTGCCGACATGCCCATCGGGCTCGGCGTGCCGGACGGCGAGGTCAAACCGGGTGTTGCGCGCTGGGAGGCCGTGGCCAATGGCGATCCTGGCCCGGCGCAAGGGCGAGAGCTGGAGATCGCCGAACTACTCGGCTTCCTGCGTGCGCAGCTGGTGCGCAATTTCGTGTTTCTGACGGCGGATGTGCATTACTGCGCCGCGCATCACTATCACCCGGATAGGGCGGCGTTTCAGGATTTCGAGCCGTTCTGGGAGTTCGTTGCCGGGCCGTTGAATGCCGGGAGTTTCGGGCCTAATCCGCTGGATAAAACCTTCGGGCCACAAGTGGTCTTCGAGAAAGCCCCCGCCGCGCAGAACACCTCGCCGTTTGCCGGCTTTCAGTTTTTTGGCGAGGTGAACATCGAAGGGCAGAGCGGGGAGATGAGTGTGGTGTTGCGGGATCTGGATGGGGTGGCGGTGTTTGAGCAGAAGTTGCAGCCTGTCTGATTCGATTAACACCGCAGTCCCCTGTAGGAGTGAGCCTGCTCGCGATAGCTATCTGTCAGAGAAATTGATGCTGACTGACACACCGCTATCGCGAGCAGGCTCACTCCTACAGGGATCGGAGGCGTTAGTAAACGTCGCGGCGGTAGCGGCCCTGTTCGATCAGGCGTTCGACTTCGGCGCTGCCGAGGATATCGGTGAGTACCTGATCCACGCCTGAGGCCATCCCCTGAAGGCTTCCACAGACGTAAATCACCGCACCCTCCGCCAGCCATTGCTTCAGCTCCTCCGCCGATTCTCGCAAGCGGTCCTGCACATAAACCTTCTCGGCCTGATCGCGGGAAAACGCCAGGTCCAGTCGCGCCAGATCGCCATTGATCAGCCATTCTTCCAGCTCGGCGCGGCAGAGGAAATCGTACTCGCGATTGCGTTCGCCAAACAGCAGCCACTGGCGTTGCTGGCCGTCGGCAATCCGTGCCTTGAGCAAACTGCGCAAGCCGGCGAGGCCGGTGCCGTTGCCCAGCAGAATCATCGGCACGGGCTCGTTCGGCAAATGGAAACCGCTGTTGCGGCGCACGCGCAGGCTGATGCTGCCGCCCACGGGTGCGTGTTCGGTCAACCAGCCGGAACCGATGCCGAGAGTGCCGTCGGCGTGCTGTTCCTGACGCACGATCAGTTCCAGCACGCCATCGGCGGCGATCGAGGCGATCGAGTATTCGCGCATGGCCAGCGGCACCATCGCATCGACCAGTGATTGCGCATGCAGGCCGACCAGATGTGCGCGGTGTTCCGGCAATTGCCGCGAGGCCAGTGCCACTTCCAGCGGCTCGCTGAGGCCGTTGATTTTCACCGTGGTCTCGCCACGAATGCCGAGGCCGTCGAGGAAATGCTCAATCGCCCATGGGCAATTGCGCGGCAGCACTTCGACCAGATCGCCGGCCAGCCAGCTACTGGTATCGGGAGCTTTGAGGCCTAGCAGATAAACCGGCGCGCCGCTGCTGTCGGGGTTCATCAGTTCGCGCCGCACCAGCGTCCAGTTGGCGTAGCTCGGCGCCTGCCAGGTTTCGGTCGGCGCCTGTCCGGTGAGCTGGCCGAGTTGGGTTTGCCAGTGACGCAAAGCGTAGGGATCGCCGCTGTCGACTTCTACCGGCGCGAACAAGGTCTTGCCGCCGTGCTCGCCCAGCCATTGGTGCAGGCGTTTGGCGAAGCCGCAGAAGTGTGCGTACTGGCGGTCGCCGAGGCCCAGCACCGCGTAGTTCAGGCTGTCGAGGGTTGCGGCCCGGCTCAGCACCTTGCGCTCGAAACCGCGCGCGCTGTCCGGGGCTTCGCCGTCGCCAAAGGTGCTGACCACGAACAGCGCATTGCTCGATGCGCGCAGATCCTGCTCGCTGACATTGGCCAGTGGCTGCACGTTGACCGGCAAACCGGCGGCTTGCAATTGGCCGGCGGTCTGCCAGGCGAGTTGCTCGGCAAAACCACTCTGGCTGGCGAAACCGACCAGCCACGCCGAGGCATCGCCGGCCGGTTGCTCAAGCCCTTTGCGCGCGTCCTTGATCTGCTTTTTCTTGCGTCGGCGGTCGAGGTACAGCAGCCATCCCGTGATAAAGAACAGCGGCATGCACACCGCCGCAACAGTCACGATGATGCGCCCGACGAGGCCGAAATAGCTGCCGACGTGCAGCGCGTAAATGCTGGTCAGCAGTTGTGCCTTGAAGCTTTTGTCGGCGTAGCGGTCGACGCGTTTGACCAGACCGGTGGCCGGGTCGAGGGTGATCTGGTTCAGCGCACGATCATGCGGCGAGCTGTCGAGCAGATAGAACACCGTCGCCGGTTGGCCGGCCACGGGCGGCATGCGAATGTTGTAGGCGGACAGGCCCGGGCCGGCGGCGCTGTAGATGCTGCTCCACATCGCCGCGTAGTCGGCGGTCGGCGCCGGGCCTTCGGGGGCCGGACCACGACCGCCGCGCACGCGCTCATTTTGCGGGGCGTCGGACAGCAGGCGGGTCAGGCCTTTGTTGTACCACTCGTAGGACCACGACAACCCGGTCAGCGCCAGCAGCAGATACACCAGCAGGCACCAGGTGCCGGCCACCGAGTGCAGATCCCAGTTGAACGCCCGACCCTTTTTCTTCCAGTCCAGGGTCAGCCACACGCGCCAGCTGTTCCACTGCCGCGGCCAGCGCAGATACAAGCCCGACAGGCAGAAAAACAGCAGCATCAAGGTGCAGGCGCCGGTGATGTTGCGCCCGGTATCGCCCATCGCCAGGAAACGGTGCAGCTGCAGCATCAGGCCGAAGAAATCCTGGCCGACGGCATCGCCCTTGAACTCGGCGGTGTAGGGGTCGAAGTAGCGCATCTCGCCGCGGCGCTCGCCTTTGGGCGGCGTGAAGTACACCCGCGCCGCGTTGCCACTGTCGGTTTCGACCCAGAGCATGGCGACTTTCTTGCCGGACGCGCCTTCGATGCGCTCCACCAGTTCGACCGGCGGCAGCACCCCGGCGACCTGTTTTTCCACTTGCAGGACGGACGGATTCAGCGCCCGCAGGATTTCGTCCTGAAACGAATAGGCCGCCCCGGTGATGCCCATCAAGGCCAGCACCAGCCCCGCGGTGATGCCAAAAAACCAGTGCAACTGGAACAGGGTTTTCTTCAACACGTCACTCGCCGTCCGTTCGAAAGTTGTCATCACGGCGCGCATTATGCCGTGGGTTGTCGTGAAGCGTTTTTCGTAACACGCAAAAGCCCCGTTCAATTGAATGAACGGGGCCAGGCCTTGCGGCATATCCTGTGTAGGAGTGAGCCTGCTCGCGATAGCGGTGTGTCAGTCAGCATTAATTTCTCTGACAGATAGCTATCGCGAGCAGGCTCACTCCTACAGGTTTCCACCGTTATCAGAAGTGGAAATTGGTGCTCAACAGCGCCGTACGGCCCGCCGCCTGGTTGGCGAAGTGGGTCGAGAAGGCTTTGTCGTAATAGGTTTCGTCGGTCAGGTTCTGCACGTTGAGTTGCAGGTCGACGTTCTTGGTCAGCTTGTAGGCGGCCATCGCGTCGTAACGTACATAGGAATCGACCATCGTGGTGTTGGCGACACTGCCGTAGACGTCGTCGACATAGAACGCGCCACCGCCGATCGTCAGCTTCGGCGTGAGCTGGTAAGTGGTCCACAGGCTGGCGCTGTTTTTCGGTGTGTTCGGCAAGTCATTGCCGTCGTTGGCGCGGCCCAACGGACCGCCGTCAACCTGTTCGCTGTCCATGAACGCGTACCCGGCGAACACCTGCCACTTGTCGGTGAGCTTGCCGCTGGCCGACAGCTCGAAACCTTGTACGCGGGTCTTGCCGGCGTTTTCGTACGAGCTGGTATCAACCTGCACGCGGGCGTTTTCTTTCTCGGTACGGAAGATGTCAGCGGTCAGCGACAGGCGATCATTGAGCAGATCCCACTTGGTGCCGATCTCGTAGTTCTTGGTGGTTTCCGGCTCCATGTCGCTGCTCAGCAGGTTGCCGCTGCGATCCGGCGTGCCGCCCAGCGGATTGCCTTCCTGACCTTCGCCCAAGGTGTTGCCCGGCGGCGTGGCGGAGGTGGCGTAGGACGCGTAGATGCTGCCGTTTTCCGCCGGTTTGTAGACCACGCCAAACTGGCCGGTGACGAACTCGCTGGTGTCATCGCCCTTGGAAGTGGTGCGACCGGCCGCGTTGTAGGTCTTGTAGTCGGTGTCGAAGTGGTCGTAACGCAGGCCCATGTTGACCAGCCACTGCTCTGACAGCTCCAGGGTGTCGAACACGTACAGCGCGTAAGTGTCGGCCTGGGTGTCCGTGCCGGCGTAGTTGCGCGAGATCGCGCCGTTCCACGGATCGTTCGGGTTCGGATTCGACAGCGAGGTGCAGTTGTAACCGCTGGCCGCGCCGATCAGGCCCGGGTTGCAGTTGGTCGTTACGGCGCTGGTGCGCGGCGTGGTATCGGTGTTGACGTTGTACGAGGATTTCTCGCTCTGCTCGCGGGTGTATTCAACCCCGGTGGAGAAGCTGTTCTTGAAACCGGCCACGTAGAAGGTGCCAAACAGGTCGGTCTGGTTGGTGGTGGTTTCGGTGTTGCTCACCCGCGTATTCGCTCGGCGCCAGACGCTGCCATTGTTGACGTTGCCCTTGCTGTCGTCCGGCTGGGTCAGGATGTAGTCCTGCATGCTGGTTCCGTGGCGCAGGGTGTTCTTGAGCGTCAGCGAATCGTTCAGGTCATGCTCGATGGCGAAGGTCGCGGTGTCGGTGCGGCCCTTGCGGAAGTCGCGGTCCAGACCGTAGAAGTTGCTGTCATCGCCACCGGCGTACGGCTTGTCCGGGTTGGACTTGGTGCGCGGGTTCGACAGGGTATAAGGGATGCCCGAATCCGGCGTGTCGTTGCTTTCCAGATGGTAGTAATCGAGGTTGACGCGGGTGTCGGTGCCCAGGCCAAACGCCAGCGACGGCGCGATGCCCCAACGGTCGTAATCGACCTTGTCACGGCCGGCGACGTTGCTCTCGTGGCTCATCAGGTTCAAACGGCCAGCGGCGCTGTCGCTGAACTGATAGTTGCCGTCGAGGGTGTAGCGCTGGGTCTGGTCGGAGCCGTAGGTGAAGCCGCCATCGAACGAATTACCCAGATGGGCTTTCTTGCTCACCAGGTTGATGCTGCCGCCCGCCGCGCCACGACCGCCGATGGCGGAGTTCGGGCCCTTGCTGACTTCGATGTTCTCGACAGCGAAGATCTCGCGGCTTTGCGAGCCGGTGTCGCGCACGCCGTCCAGGTAGGTGTCGCCCTGTGCGTCAAAACCGCGAATGAACGGACGGTCGCCCTGCGGGTTGCCACCTTCACCGGCGCCGAAGGTGATACCCGGCACGGTGCGCAGCGCGTCCTGCATGTTCAGCGCGCCGGTGTCTTTCAGTACTTGTTGCGGAATGACGGTGACCGAGCGCGGCGTATCGACCAGCGGCGCGGTGTACTTGGGCGAGGAGGCCTTCTCGACCTGATAGGACGTCGAGTCCTGGGCTTCGCCAGTGATGGCGGTGGCGTCCAGGGCGATGGCATTACCGGAGGCTTTGCTCTCGGTCTTTTCGGCGGCGAACACCATCTGGCCTGCGGAGCCGGCGGTGATTGCCACGCCGATTGCCGAGGCGAGCAGACGTGGTGAACTGACCGGTAATTGTGCGTGTTGACGTGCCATTTTTATTCCCCTCCCCAAGGATTTGAGGCGGCGGAATATAGGGTAAACAGGTATTTGTATCAATTGCGAAAAATTACTATTCGCGACAAATTTACATTCTTTACATTTTAACCTTACGGTTTTTGCCAGTTCGTTCGTCCCGCAGGTTTTACACAGCCAATAAGAATCAATACCATTGCCGCCTCTTTGCCATCAGGTTACATCGCCATGCTGCTGCACATTCCCGGACTGTTCGCCAAAGAAGAGGTGCAACGCATTCGCCAGGCGTTGGAGCAGGCCGACTGGGCCGATGGCAAGATCACCGCAGGCTTTCAATCGGCCAAGGCCAAGCACAATCTGCAACTGCCCGAAGGTCATCCTCTGGCCAAGGAGATCGGCGCGGCAATGCTGGAGCGGCTATGGAAAAACCCGTTGTTCATGTCGGCCGCGCTGCCGCACAAGGTCTTCCCACCGTTGATCAACTGCTACACGGCCGGTGGCAGTTTCGATTTCCACATCGACAACGCCGTGCGCCAACCCAAGGGCAGCATCGAGCGCGTGCGCACCGATCTGTCGGCCACGCTGTTTTTCAGTGAGCCGGAAGATTACGACGGCGGCGAGCTGGAGATTCAGGACACCTACGGCACCCAGCGAGTGAAGCTGCCCGCCGGCGACATGGTGTTGTATCCGGGCACCAGTCTGCACAAGGTCAACGCCGTCACTCGCGGCGCGCGTTATGCGTCGTTTTTCTGGACGCAAAGTCTGGTACGCGAGGACAGTCAGCGCGCGTTGCTGTTCGAAATGGACGGCGCGATTCAGCAGCTCACCAACGACGTGCCCGACCATCCCTCGCTGATCCGCCTCACCGGCACCTATCACAACCTGTTGCGACGCTGGGTCGAGGTATGAGCTTCCAGCTGCGCCGCGAGGAAATGCTGGACGTTGCTGATCTGGCAGTGATGCTCGAAGAAAGCCCGGGCCGTGCTGCACAGGCGATTCTGCTGGCAGCAGGTGAAGGCGAAGTCGAAGCGCAAGCGTTGCTGGGGCAGATTTTGCTCGATGGCCGAGGCATCGCCCAGGATCAACCGCTGGCGCTGCGCTGGTTCGGCATCGCCGCCGGGCGTGGGCATCTGATGGCGCGCAACATGCTCGGGCGTTGTCATGAGCATGGCTGGGGTTGTGTGACGGATGCGTCGATGGCGGCGCAGCATTATCGTATCGCCGCAGAGGCCGGGCTGGATTGGGCGATGTACAACCTCGCCAACCTTCTCGCCACCGGTCGCGGCATCGTGCAAAACCAGGCGCAGGCTTTGGACCTGTATCGTCGTGCTGCCGAGTCGGGCCACGCCAAATCGATGAATCTGTTGGGTCGTTATCTGGAAGAAGGTCAGCATTGTCCGCAGGACTTGCGGGCGGCGAGCGAATGGTATCGCTGTGCGGCTGAGTCCGGAGATTTTCGCGGACAATTCAGTCACGCCGCCCTGCTCGCCGAAGCGGGGCAGATAGAAGATGCGCTTGGCTGGCTGGGCAAAGCGCTGACTGCGGGTAACGAAAGTTTCCTGCGGGTTGCCGGTGAGTCGCTGATGAATGCAGGGCATCCCAGGATTCGCGCAATGGGCGAGGCTTATCGTATGCGCTTATCAAGTTTGATTGGCATGTAACAACTTAGTTGTGTTGCAAGTCAGTAAGTAAAATTTGCTGGATAATCAAAGGCGGCTGCTCGGCTTGGTAGTTGTCTCGTAGTGTTTATTCACATATAACAGCTTGTTGGTTTTCCGCTTTTTCTCCTAAGGTGTTTCTGCGATACCGCTGTTCAATTTATCGAACTGTTGGTGTGGCGAGTATCGAAAGTAACTTTCGTTGAATGTTCGGAGAAACAAGGAGTTTCTTATGGGGATCAGAGTGGATAACAAGGTTGTCGAGGCTGCTGTAAAAGCGCCTCAGGTATTTATCGCTGCGTCAGTCGGCGAGGGCCAGGAATACCATCGGGGTGTTGGTATTCAGTTGACAAAAGAGCAAATCATTAGTTTAAGAAAGTATGAAGTGCTTGGTTTGTCTCTGCCGATTCGGTTGCAGGATGTTATTGCCTATTTGAACTATGGCGCAGGTGATAGCGGCGGTGTAGGCCTGAAGCCCGCGGACTTTCTATTCACTTTCACCAAGGTCTATGATCACGCCAAAGGCTGGTCCACATTGCGTGAGGATATCAAACTCACGGGCACTCATCTGAAGATCTTTGCGGGCAGCATCATCCGTATGGGGCGGGAGATTGTCGAGGTCTATGAAGATCTGAAGGTTTCCCAGTACCTGGAAGAACACAATATCAACACACCGGAAGAGTTTCTGAAACTCAAGCAAAAGTTTCCCAATCTCCCCGATTTGAACGTGCCCGCTGCCGACGTTAAAGAGATCGGTCAATACCTTAACGGTTTGCTCAACAAGATCAGCGAGTGCCATCTGAAAGCCGAGGAAGTCCGCGGCAAGCTGGACAAGTTTGGTACGGAGATGCGCGAGGGGGTGTTACCGGAAATCGCGCGCCGACTGGAGTTTGTCTCGAGAAATACCTATCAGGCGGACATTCAGGCGCTACAAGACGTGATCGACCAGCGCTCCAAGGAGATTGATGAACTTAACAAACGATACGATCAAATGGTTGAGGAAGCGATCAAGTCTGCAGCGACGCTGAATATTGCCGGATTGATTCTCGGTATTTATGGGGGCATAAAAGCAGAGGGAATTCGCAAGGAGCGAAACAGGCTGAAAGGCGAACAACAAGCGGACAACCAGAAAATGGCCAGCAAGAACCAGACACTGAGTTCCTTGAACAAAGTGCGCGACGACTTGCAAAATCTGAACTATGTAGCGATCGAGGCTGAACTGGCGACGCAAAACCTGATGTTGGTGTGGAATGCGCTGAGCGCTTACATCAGTGCGTCCGTCAGCGACGCCGATCTCCTTGGAGAAGCAACTTCTTTGAGGCGTTTTAAAAATCAGCTTCTTGGAGTGATCGATCCGTGGGAGCAGATCCAAATCAGTGCCGATCAACTTGTGGGTGTCTTCGCGGCAGCTGAACAAGAGTATGGAAACAGCTTTCAAACATTCAGGAGCAGGACGCTCATGCTATCACCAAAAAATTATTCAGCTTACCCAGAAGTAAACATGGCGGCTTTGCGTAATTACGCTGGCCTGATTCAGGCGGAAAATACCACGGCGCAAATGCTGTTTGAGCAGTTCGATTATCTACAGGGGACAGTCAGCAGCATGAATGACATCTGCCTCGCTGTTCAGAAAGCAGTATTCGATATTCGTGATCAGGCACAGCAGAATGTTATCCATCTAACACGTGCGCAATCGAAGCTCATGGGGCTTCAGGCGGAGCTTGGTGAGCCAGATGATGAGCAAGATATTCACGAAGATATGGAGTTACAACTCAAGGGCATCTTCAACAAGCTTTCGGAGCGATATGAAAACCTGAAGGGCTCGCGCAACGGAATGAGCACTGCTTATGATCGGGCGACTTCGCAGGGTTGGGTGGCGACGTTGCAACAGGATCGTGATGCATCGCAAGCATTGAAAATCAATGCTGAAGAAAAACTGATCGACCTCGAAGCAGAGATGAAAGTGGTTTCCGATGGTATCGATTTGATCGGCAAGGCCGGCGTGGAGAAGATCGGTGAGCAAGCGCAGCTAACGCTGGACCGCCTGAAAGCCCTGGGTCTGGCGCCACCTCAGGTTCAAATTGCATTGCTGGCCATCGATACCTTGAAAAAAATGATCTCCGGTATCGGTGAGGCGATTTCTTTCTTCAACATGCTGGCGTTCTACGACAGGCTCAAGGATAAAGCGGCCGACTTGCGTACACGGGTGAGGAATTACCATAAAGACATCACCCGGATCGACGGGAAGATTCGATTGGTCGCTGTGCTGGATCGACTGGACGACGAGCGCTGGAACTATGTGAACGAGTACTCGAATCTGGAAGCCGTTTCTTATTCGTTATGCCGAGACTTCGAGCAGAACAAGGCACAACACGTCGAAGAGCGAGCAGCTACTGCAATCGCGCGTATTGACGACGTGGTCAAATATCTAAGGCAGATTCAATAACAAGGAGTCGGGGGCGGTGGGTTGCGTGCCCATCGCTTCTAAAATCATGAATTTACTCGCCTATGAGTTTTCTGCAGAGCAGCGTCGCGCTCTGGATCGCTACACTGCGTTTCTCGGCTCTATTCACACCGTCACCGCCAATATCCCAGTGGTTTTCGAGCGCCGCAGGTCCAGCGGTCATGCATTGGCGGTGTTGGCCAGCGACTCGCGCCTGAACAATGTCCCGTTCAATGAACGCTACTTGCGTGACTTCTGGAGACGCATCGAAGAGGCCAGGCAACAGTGCAGTGCTTTCGTCTCGGAACTGCTGACGTTTAGACGCGAGTCATTGGAAATCACCAAAAATAACTCACGACATTCACTTCTCAGCGGGGTGGACTTCAACTTGTACAGTTTGTCCCGGTCGCCGACCTGGATATTATTTCCGCCAACCGATGTGTCGGATCTGGTTCACGAACTGGTGCTTCGCCTGTACAGGCTGAGGGCAACGATACGCCAGCTCAAATATACAGTGGTCGAAGTGCATGACGAGTCGTTCGGCATTAAATCGGTATTTGCCAGGGCAATGGATCACCGCTCCTGCCAGTGTCATCCCCAGCCGACAGTCGTCCAGGAATTGTTTAGCGAGAGGCGCACCCAACCGATGTGGGATACGGCGTACTCTTCAGCGGATCCGCTGATCCGGGCCGGGGAATACAAGGCCGGTGTTACCGGATTGTTCAACGCCGTGGCGTCTGTCAGCATGCAAATCTGCATGAATCTTGAGGAAACAGGAGTACGCATGGACACGGCCATTCAGGAGCTGTTAACGGCAGAGCGTGTGTCGACCCTCGGCCAGCTGAATTCCAGACTGGCTGCGGCGAAAGAGCAAGCCGAAGCGTTCATGGCGATGCTCAACCACCTTGAAACATGGCTGCGTCATTAAAAAAGGCCCTGTGAGGGCCTTTTCATTCAGAGCATTGATTACACGTAATAGGACTTCAACGGCGGAAAGCCGTTGAACTCCACGGCGCTGTAACTAGTGGTATACGCACCGGTCGACAACCAGTACAGACGATCACCAATCGCCAGGTTCAGCGGCAGACCGTACTTGTAGTTCTCGTACATGATGTCAGCGCTGTCGCATGTCGGGCCGGCGATGACCACTTCTTCCATCTCGCCTTTCTTCTCGGTCCAGATCGGGAACTTGATCGCTTCGTCCATGGTTTCGATCAGGCCGGAGAACTTGCCCACATCGGTGTACACCCAGCGCTCGACCGCCGTGCGGGATTTACGCGCCACCAGTACCACTTCGCTGACCAGAATGCCGGCGTTGGCGATCAACGAACGGCCTGGTTCCAGAATGATTTCCGGCAGGTCATCACCGAAGTCTTCTTTAAGGAAGCGGATGATTTCTTCGGCGTAGGTTTCCAGGCTGTTGGTGCGGGTAATGTAGTTGGCAGGGAAGCCACCGCCCATGTTGATCAGCTTGAGGTGGATGCCGTCTTCTTCTTTCAGGCGCTCGAAGATCACTTTGACCTTGGCGATTGCCGCGTCCCAGACGCTGATGTCGCGCTGCTGCGAACCGACGTGGAACGAGATGCCGTAAGGCACCAGACCGAGGTCACGGGCGAGGATCAGCAGGTCCATGGCCATGTCGGTCTGGCAACCGAACTTGCGCGACAGTGGCCAGTCAGCGGTGGTTGAGCCTTCGGTCAGGATGCGCACATAGACTTTCGAGCCCGGCGCGGCCTTGGCGATGTTGCGCAGGTCGGCTTCGGAGTCGGTGGAGAACAGACGCACGCCCTTCTCGTAGAAGTAGCGGATGTCCTTGGACTTTTTGATGGTGTTGCCGTAGCTGATACGGTCGGCGCTGACGCCGCGGTCCATCACCTTGTCCAGTTCGTAGATCGAAGCGATGTCGAAGCTCGAACCTTTGTCTTTGAGCAGGTCGATGATCTCGACCGCCGGGTTGGCCTTGACCGCGTAGTAGACCTTGGCGAATTCGAAACCGGCGCGCAGGTCATCGTAGGCCTGGGCGATCATCGCGGTGTCGATCACCACGAACGGGGTTTCCTGTTTGTCGGCGAACGCCTTCATTTTGTCAAAAGTGGCGCGCGCGAAATAATCTTCGACCTTGATCGACATGCTGGAGAGCTCCTATCGGCAAACTTCATTAAACAATGGGTGCATGAACGTCCTCCGTATCCCCACTTTGGTTCGCCTACTTCCCAAGGCATGTCGCCGAAAGCAAAAAGGCCCAGAGATGTGCAGCGTTCCCTTGGCCTTGCTGTCTCGTCGTCAGTACTTGAGCCGGATGGATCGTTTCCAGCATGGACGTTCGGCGCGAACTTTAGGGCGTGAGGGGGTTGAGATCAACTAAAAATGTCGCGTTTTTGCACGCTTCTGACGTGCGAAGCGTTCATCACTCCTTGTAGCCGACCGAGATGACGGAAAGATGTTCCCGGCGATTTTTCGAGTGTTAAACATACCTGCACGTTCGCGGCTTTTGCCAGCGAAGTCGGTGGTAAGTGTAATAGCGGCAACATCGGCGATGTTAGCGGCGAGAGGGGGGCGTGGGAGGGATTTTGGTTGTTTGCAGGGTTATCGCGGACAACCTGGGTGGTTGCCAGGTGTTGAGATTCTTTTGCGCATGACCAAGGTCTGGAAAAACGCACCGAACCTGTGGGAGCCAGCCTGCTGGCGATGACAATTTCATCATCAAAACAGGGTTGACTGATCTGGCCTCATCGCTAGCAGGCTAGCTCCCACAGGTTTTGCGTGTTTATCGGTAGATCAGGCGACTACTGATTCAGCCGGCGAGACGATATTGGTCTTCATCCCGCGCGAACGCCCCGAACTCAGATAAGCCGCGATCGACTCCTGCGTCACCTCGCCGAGGAACACCCGTTCGGCATCCATCACCGGCAGCCACGCGCGGTTGAACTCGTACATGCGCGACAGCAGGATGCGCAAGTGCTCGTCGTACGCCGCGGTGGCGTTGAACTCACGCAGGAACTGCGCGCAGGTGCCGGTCTGGCGATGCAGGTCGCGACGCCGCACATAGCCCAGTGCCTTGTTCTCGGCGCAAGTCACCACAACGTAGCGACGGTCATGTTCGTCCATCAACTCCAACGCATCGGCCACGGGCGTTTCCGGGCTCACCGATGGCGCGTTGTCTGCCGCGTCTTCGGCTTTCACCAACAGCAGGCGCTTGAGCGTGCTGTCCTGACCGACGAAGTTGCTGACGAAATCATCCGCCGGGTGCGCGAGCAGGGTGTCCGGGTGATCGATCTGCAGCAGTTTGCCGGCGCGGAAGATCGCGATCTTGTCGCCGAGTTTGATCGCCTCGTCGATGTCATGGCTGACCATGATCACGGTCTTGTTCAGCGCGCGCTGCATTTCGAAGAACTCGTTCTGGATCATCTCGCGGTTGATCGGGTCGACCGCACCGAACGGCTCGTCCATCAGCAGCAGCGGTGCATCGGCTGCGAGTGCGCGGATCACACCGATACGCTGCTGCTGACCACCGGACAATTCACGCGGGTAGCGATGCAGGTACTGCTTGGGCTCGAGCTTGATCATGCTCATCAGTTCGCGGGCGCGGTCGTGGCATTTCTGTTTGTCCCAGCCGAGCAGTTTCGGTACCACGACGATGTTCTCTTCGATGGTCATGTTGGGGAACAGACCGATCTGCTGGATCACGTAGCCGATGTTGCGGCGCAGTGTCACTTCGTCGAGATCGGTGGTGTCTTCGCCGTTGATCAGGATCTTGCCGGAGGTCGGTTTGATCAAGCGGTTGATCATTTTCAGCGTGGTGCTTTTGCCGCAACCCGATGGCCCGAGGAACACGCAGATCTCGCCTTCATTGACGGTCAGGCTCACCGAGTCCACGGCTTTGACGTCTTTGCCGTTGCTTTGGAAGGTCTTGCTGAGGTTTTGAAGTTCGATCATTTCAGGAGTCCTTTTGGAGTCAGCGAGCGTTGCAGCCACTGCAGGAAGAGGTCGGCGAAGATCGCCAGAAGACTGACCAGCAGCGCGCCGACGATGAGCATCGACATGTCGCTGCGGCTGATGGAGGCGAGGATCAACACACCGAGGCCGCCGGCGCCGATGGTCGCGGCGATGGTCATCACGCCGATGTTCATCACCACGGCGGTGCGCACGCCAGCGAGGATCACTGGCACCGCGATGGGCAGTTCAACCATGCGCAGGCGCTGGCCGAAGGTCATGCCGATGCCGCGCGCGGCTTCACGAATGCCCGGCTCGACGCCGGTGAGGGCGAGGTAGGTGTTGCGCATGATCGGCAACAGTGAATAGAGGAACACCGCGGTGATCGCCGGCAGCGGGCCGAGACCCTGGCCGAACTTCGAATAGAACGGCAGCAACAGGCCAAACAGCGCGATCGACGGCACGGTCAGCAGCACCGTGGCGCTGGCCTGCAACGGACCGGCGAGAGCAGGAAAGCGCGTCATCAGAATGCCCAGCGGCACGCCGATGACAATCGCCAGGGTCACGGCGATGCCGACCAACGTAATGTGCTGCCAGGTCAGGTGCATCACCTGCTGCCAGTCGAGATGGGAAAAGGCGTTCAGAAATTCCATGACTTCTCCTCTCTTAATTCAGTGGGTGCTGACGCAGGAAATCGGCGGCAACGGACGATGGGCTTTCATGATTGACGTCAACCCGCGCGTTGAGCTGGCGCATGGTTTCGTCGTCGAACAGCTCGGCCAGCGGCTTGAGTTGTGCGGCCAGTTTCGGATTGGCGTCCAGCGTGGCCTGACGCACCACCGGTGCGGCGGTGTAGTCGGGGAAGTAGTGCTTGTCGTCTGCCAGCAATTTCAGGCCAAAGGCGTTAAGGCGACCATCAGTGGTGTAGACCAGACCGGCAAATACCTGGCCGTTGCGCAGCGCGGTGTAGACCAGGCCCGCGTCCATCTGGCGGATGTTCTTGCGGGTCAGGTTCATGTTGTAGAGCTTGACCATGCCGTCGAGACCGTCGGAACGGTTGGCGAACTCGGTGTCCAGCGCCACCAGATGGTTGCTCTTGGCTTCGGCGCGCAGCACGTCGTTGAGCTGGCTGATGTCGCTGATCTGCGGATACTCCTCAGCGATTTTTTTCGGCAGGGCGAGGGCGTAGGTGTTGCTGAACTTCGATGGCGTCAGCCAGATCAGGCCTTTCTTCGCATCGAGTTCCTTGACCCGGGCGTAGGACTGCGCGCTGTCGAGTTTTTCGGTGACATGGTTGTAGGCCACCAGCGACACGCCGGTGTATTCCCAGAGCAGGTCCAGTTGTCCGCTTTCGTGGGCGCTGCGGGCGAGGTTGCTGCCCAGACCGCCGGTGATCTGCGCGTCGTAGCCTTTGCTGCGCAGGTATTGCGCGGTGATTTCGGCGAGCAGGGTCTGCTCGGTGAAGACCCGGGCGCCGAGGCGAATCACCGGTTTTTCAGCGGCTTGTGCGATGCCTGCGAACAGCAGGAAGCAGCCTAGGATCAAGCTGAGTCGTTTCATAAATATTCCTCGCAAAGCCTTAAGACGGGCGCAAACCGCGTTCCAGCCAGAGACGGCTGGCAAGGGTGACCACGCCATCGAGCAACAACGCCAGCAGCGCGGTGCACGCGGCGCCGAGCAGCAGTTGCGGCTGATTGTTCAGGGCGATGCCGGGGAAGATCAGGCTGCCAAGGCTGTTGGCGCCGATCAGAAAGGCCAGCGGCGCGGTACCGACGTTGATCGCCAGCGCCACGCGCACGCCGCCGACAATGATCGGCACGGCGTTGGGCAATTCGACTTTCCACAGCACCTGGCGCGGGGTCATGCCGATGCCGACGGCCGCTTCTTTCAGCGAGCCCTGGACATTTTTCAGGCCTTCGTAGGTGTTGCGCACAATCGGCAACAGGGAGGCGAGGAACAAGGCGAAGATCGCCGGGCCGCTGCCGATGCCGAGGATGCCCAGCGCGATCGCGAGCACGGCCAACGGAGGCACAGTGTTGCCGATATTGAAGATCTGCATGAAGCGTTCGGCGCGGCCGACCATGTTCGGGCGGCTGAGGAAGATACCGGCGGGGATGCCCACGACGAGGGCGGCCAGCATGGAAGCGAGGACGAGAACCAGATGAGCTTGCAGGTAAAACAACAAATCGTCGCGGTAGTGTTCGATCGTGTTGATGCCGATCCAGTGGACCAGCAGGGCCAGGAGCGCGATCACCACCGCACCTCCCATCAGCCCTTTGCCATAGCGGATAGCCACAGGCGGACTCCTTTTTTTGTAGTCGGCGAGCGCTGCTCCGCGTGGCAAAACCATTCCTGGCTGCCGGAGTCAGCGTTCGCGAAAAGTAGCCGTTTTCCAGCACCGGCCAAGCGGTGCGAAAGCGAGCCATGAGCGCAGCCTCGTCAGGCTAACTTGCTGATTTTTCAGCCCCTGACGAAGATTCGTAACAGGGGATGGACGTCTCCTTGCTTTAAAAGGTTCCCATCTGAGGCAGCATTTGGCCACCCTTAATGTGCTCAACGGTTCGGTTATTGTCCTGAGTTGGGCTATAATCGCGGCCCTTTTTTGAATCACCGCCAGGCGATTTCCCATGACCCAACAGGCCGCCGAAGTCGCGAAACGCCGCACTTTCGCCATTATTTCCCACCCCGATGCCGGTAAAACCACGATCACCGAAAAGCTCCTGTTGATGGGCAAGGCGATTGCGGTGGCCGGTACGGTGAAATCCCGTAAATCCGATCGCCATGCGACATCCGACTGGATGGAGATGGAGAAGCAGCGGGGTATTTCCATTACCACGTCGGTCATGCAGTTCCCGTATCGCGAACACATGATCAACCTGCTCGACACACCGGGCCACGAAGACTTCTCCGAAGACACCTACCGCACCCTGACCGCGGTGGACTCGGCCTTGATGGTTCTCGACGGCGGTAAAGGTGTCGAGCCACGGACCATCGCGCTGATGGACGTCTGCCGTCTGCGTGATACGCCGATCGTCAGCTTCATCAACAAACTCGACCGCGACATCCGCGACCCGATCGAACTGCTCGACGAGATCGAAGCCGTTCTGAAGATCAAGGCTGCGCCGATCACCTGGCCGATCGGCTGCTACCGCGACTTCAAGGGCGTGTACCACCTGGCCGATGACTACATCATCGTCTACACCCCAGGCCACGGTCACGAACGCACCGAGACCAAGATCATCCAGAAACTCGACTCCGACGAAGCCCGCGCGCACCTGGGCGACGAGTACGATCGCTTCATCGAGCAACTGGAACTGGTACAGGGCGCCTGCCACGAATTCAACCAGCAGGAATTCCTCGACGGTCAACTGACCCCGGTGTTCTTCGGTACCGCGCTGGGCAATTTCGGTGTCGATCACGTGCTCGACGCCGTTGTGGATTGGGCGCCGCGTCCGCTGGCCCGTGTCGCCAACGAGCGTACCGTCGAGCCGGTCGAAGAGAAGTTTTCGGGCTTCATCTTCAAGATCCAGGCGAACATGGACCCGAAACACCGCGACCGCATCGCCTTCATGCGTATCTGCTCCGGCAAATACGAGAAAGGCATGAAGATGCGCCACGTGCGTACCGGCAAGGACGTGCGCATCGGCGACGCCCTGACGTTCTTCTCCTCCGAGCGTGAACAGCTGGAAGAGGCCTACGCCGGCGACATCATTGGTCTGCACAACCACGGCACGATCCAGATCGGCGATACTTTCAGCGAAGGCGAAGTCCTGGGTTTCACCGGTATTCCGCACTTCGCCCCGGAACTGTTCCGTCGTGTGCGTCTGCGTGATCCGCTGAAATCCAAGCAACTGCGTCAGGGCTTGCAGCAGTTGGCGGAAGAGGGCGCGACGCAGGTGTTCTTCCCGGAGCGCAGCAACGACATCATTCTTGGCGCCGTCGGTGTGCTGCAGTTCGATGTGGTCGCGAGTCGTTTGAAAGAGGAATACAAGGTTGAGTGCTCGTATGAGCCGATCACTGTGTATTCGGCGCGCTGGATCGAGTGCAGCGACAAGAAGAAGCTTGAGGAGTTTTCCAACAAGGCTGTGGAGAACCTGGCATTGGATGGCGGTGGGCATTTGACCTATCTGGCGCCGACGCGGGTGAATCTGGCGTTGATGGAAGAGCGTTGGCCGGATGTGAAATTCCGCGCGACGCGGGAGCATCATTAAGGTTTGATTGGTTTTTCTGAAAGCCCCTGAGGTGTAGGCCTTGGGGGCTTTTTTTTTGCCTTGGTATTGGCGGCCTTTGGGCCGACCATGCTCTGGTTGTTTTGGGGGCATATCCTTTTTTGGGGTGTTGCGGCTGGCGGTTTCGCCCTTACGGCGAGTCCCTTTTTCAAACGCCGGAGTGCCGGCCCAGCAAAAAGGAACCAAAAGGCTTTGCTCCTGCGTTCGGCCCTCGCAGGCTCGGGTCCCTTCGCTCCGGGATCGATCCGCTCAGCCTTCCGATGTCGCAGGTTAGGCAAGATCAAGATCAAGGGCACTCGAGCTAACGCTCATTGTTGAGTGGTGAGAAGCGCCGCATGGCTTGGGATTTTCGGTGGATTCGCCCCTCACCCCAGCCCTCTCCCGAGGGAGAGGGAGCCGATTCGTGGGCCGTTCAAAACCTGAGTTCGGCTCGGTATTTCAGATCGGCGTACCTTCCCCAAACAACTCGGTCAGTCCCCTCTCCCTCCGGGAGAGGGCTAGGGTGAGGGTGCTTTTGATCTTCAAAATCCGGGTTCGACGCGGCATCGCACTTCGGGGCGCCTCGCTCAAACACCAGATCTGGCTGCGCCAGACGGTCGCTGCGCTCCCACGCCCGGATCAATCCCTCCGCTCAGCCTTCCGATGTCGCTGGTGGATCAAGATCAAAAGCACCCGAGCTGGCGCTCATTGTTGAGTGGTGAGAAGCGCCGCACGGCTTGAGATTTTCGGTGGATTCGCCCCTCACCCCAGCCCTCTCCCGAGGGAGAGGGAGCCGATTCGTGGGCCGTTCAAAACCTGAGCACGACTCGGTATTGCACGTCGGCGTGGCTTTCGCATTCAGCTCGGTCAGTTCCCTCTCCCTCCGGGAGAGGGCTAGGGTGAGGGTGCTTTTGATCTTCAAAATCCGGGTTCGACGCGGCATCGCACTTCGGGGCGCCTCGCTCAAACACCAGATCTGGCTGCGCCAGACGGTCGCTGCGCTCCTACGCCCGGATCAATCCCTCCGCTCAGCCTTCCGATGTCGCTGGTGGATCAAGATCAAAAGCACTCGAGCTGGCGCTCATTGTAATGAGTGGTTAGAAGCGCCGCACGGCTTGAGATTTTCGGTGGATTCGCCCCTCACCCCAGCCCTCTCCCGAGGGAGAGGGAGCCGATTCGTGGGCCGTTCAAAACCTGAGCACGACTCGGTATTGCACGTCGGCGTGGCTTTCGCATTCAGCTCGGTCAGTTCCCTCTCCCTCCGGGAGAGGGCTAGGGTGAGGGTGCTTTTGATCTTCAAAATCCGGGTTCGACGCGGCATCGCACTTCGGGGCGCCTCGCTCAAACACCAGATCTGGCTGCGCCAGACGGTCGCTGCGCTCCCACGCCCGGATCAATCCCTCCGCTCAGCCTTCCGATGTCGCTGGTGGATCAAGATCAAAAGCACCCGAGCTGGCGCTCATTGTTGAGTGGTGAGAAGCGCCGCACGGCTTGAGATTTTCGGTGAATTCGCCCCCTCACCCCAGCCCTCTCCCGAGGGAGAGGGAGCCGATTCGTGGGCCGTTCAAAACCTGAGCACGACTCGGTATTGCTCGTCGGCGTGGCTTTCGCATTCAGCTCGGTCAGTTCCCTCTCCCTCCGGGAGAGGGCTAGGGTGAGGGTGCTTTTGATCTTCAAAATCCGGGTTCGACGCGGCATCGCACTTCGGGGCGCCTCGCTCAAACACCAGATCTGGCTGCGCCAGACGGTCGCTGCGCTCCTACGCCCGGATCAATCCCTCCGCTCAGCCTTCCGATGTCGCTGGTGGATCAAGATCAAAAGCACTCGAGCTGGCGCTCATTGTAATGAGTGGTTAGAAGCGCCGCACGGCTTGAGATTTTCGGTGGATTCGCCCCTCACCCCAGCCCTCTCCCGAGGGAGAGGGAGCCGATTCGTAGGCCGTTCAAAACCTGAGCACGACTCGGTATTGCACGTCGGCGTGGCTTTCGCATTCAGCTCGGTCAGTTCCCTCTCCCTCCGGGAGAGGGCTAGGGTGAGGGTGCTTTTGATCTTCAAAATCCGGGTTCGACGCGGCATCGCACTTCGGGGCGCCTCGCTCAAACACCAGATCTGGCTGCGCCAGACGGTCGCTGCGCTCCCACGCCCGGATCAATCCCTCCGCTCAGCCTTCCGATGTCGCTGGTGGATCAAGATCAAAAGCACCCGAGCTGGCGCTCATTGTTGAGTGGTGAGAAGCGCCGCACGGCTTGAGATTTTCGGTGAATTCGCCCCTCACCCCAGCCCTCTCCCGAGGGAGAGGGAGCCGATTCGTGGGCCGTTCAAAACCTGAGTTCGGCTCGGTATTTCAGATCGGCGTACCTTCCCCAAACAATCGGTCAGTCCCCTCTCCCTCCGGGAGAGGGATAGGCGGGCGGCGTTCCGATGAGGGGCTTTTTGTTGCTGCTTGAAAATGGGGAACTGTCAGGCATGAGGAATTTTCTGTAGGCAATTTTCTTCAGCAACGTAGCCCGACTCTGTTTTTACTTCGCCAGGCCTTTGCCTCGCGACATTGCGCTTGATCCGGTTTAGTGTTCAAAGAACCCTCGCCCTCAGCGGATGTTTCATGCTCAACGGACTGACCCATCTCCTGCGCCCCAACGGCTATTTCACCCCAATGGCCTGGGTCCTCGCCGCGCTTTTATTCATCAACCGCCTCAGCGCCATGGTCAAGCTGTTCATGGCATTGTATCTGCGTCAGGAGTTGGGTTTTGCGATTGAAACCGTCGGCTGGTTGCTCTCGGCTTATGGCGCAGGTTTGCTGGTCGGTTCAATGCTCGGCGGTTGGCTCAGTGATCATGTGCGCACGGCGCGGCTGACGGCGGCGCTGTTTTTTGTTTCGGTGTGGGTGCTGATGTTGCTGGGGCTGGTGACGCAGGTGGCGTGGCTGGCCGGTCTGTTGTTTGCTCAGTGGTGTGATTGATGGGGCGATTCGTACGCTGCATCAGCGGCTGATCATGGAGTACTGCGAAGTTGCGCAGCGTTCGCGGGCGCAGGCGTTGAGTCGGGTGGCGCGTAATCTGGGCATGGCGGCTGCCGGGGTGGCGGGTGGGGTGTTGGCGCAGGCGGATTTTCGCTGGGTGTTTTTTGTCAGTGCGGCGATGACGATGCTGGCGTTGTTGTGGTTTGTGCGCACGACGTGGCGGCGGCCGATCATTAAGCAAGACGGAGCGCGGGAGACGGTTTCAGGCTCGCCGTATCGCGATAAACCGTTTCTATGGCTGCTGGCCGCGACCGCCATGCTCGGTATCGCGTTCGATACGGTTTACAGCACGCTGGGCAATTATCTACGGGATTACTACCACCTGAGCACCGAAGTGATCGGCTGGCAATTCGGCCTCAATGCGTTGCTGGTGATTGCGCTGCAGATTCCGCTGTCCCACTCGGTCGAACGCTGGGGCGCGCGCTGGCAGATGCTGGCCGGGAGTGTGCTGCTGGCGTGCGGGCTGGGGATGTTGCCGTTCGGTTCGGGGCTGTTTTACGTATGTCTGTCGACGGTTATCTGGACGCTGGGCGAGGCGCTGTTCATGCCGCCGCTGAATGTGCTGGCGATGCAGTTTGCCCAGAGTGGCAGAAGCGGTCAGTACTTCGGATTGTTCTTCATGAGCTGGAGTGCCAGCGCGTTGTTATCACCGATGCTCAGCGGGCAGCTCTATGGCGAATTTGGCGGGCACAGTGTCTGGCTGATGAGTGCACTGCTGGTGCTGATCTCGATTCCGCTGACCTGGCACGCCACGCGCGGCGCTTAGCTGTTTCGGTTATGAGCTTTATTCGAAAGCAATCTGTCTATCAAGGGCATTTCTGCCCATGCCGTCGCGTCCTAAGTGGTGAGTCGGATGGTTCGCAACTAGATTTCACACGGAGCCAGTCCGGCAAGCATGTCTTAGCGCAACAGGATGGAGTCGGCCATGAAAAGCAGATTGCTACGGGTTTTGATGTTGTTGAAATTGATGGTGATGCTGTCTCTTGGCACCGCGACGGCGTGGGCCGAGTGTGAGGATCACGATTCGCAGGCGTTCAATGGGCAGGTCGGGCACAGCGGACTGATGCTCGCCAAATCGGAGTCGGAGCCGGGGGACATGAATCAGGGCGGCAGCGCCGATGATGACGACTCGACGACCGGTGATCCGGATACCGATGATATGGATGATGAGGGCGATAGTCAGACGTAGATTGCCGACCAAAAGAGAACCCCTTCGGCCTCGGCTGATGCGCAATCGAGGCGAAAGGGGTTTGTTAACACGTCACTCTGGTTGAAATGCGATCCGTGTAGGCCTTCGCCTGCTCGCGATAGCGGAGGATCAGTCGATGAGGATGTTGACTGAAATAACGCTATCGCGAGCAGGCGAAGGCCTACAATTGGCTTTTTGTTGCTTTCCGGATCTGCTTACGCCGCGCC